>JACRQA010000084.1 GCA_016222915.1 Nitrospirota bacterium
ACGGGGCAGGATGCCGTCAATATTTCAAAGTCCTTTAATGACAGGCTCAATCTGCAGGGAGTTGTTCTCACAAAGATGGATGGAGATGCCAGGGGCGGCGCGGCCCTTTCGATTGTACACGTCACTGAAAAGCCGATTAAATTTATAGGTGTTGGTGAAAAGGTCGATTTTCTTGAGCCTTTCCATCCGGAGAGAATGGCGTCGAGGATTTTAGGCATGGGGGATGTAGTGTCTCTCGTGGAAAAAGCCCAGGAAGCGGTGAACCTGGAGGACGCCCTCGAACTCGAAGATAAAATCAAGAAAGACAGATTTACATATGAGGACCTCGTAAATCAGATAAAACAGATCAAGAAAATGGGCTCCCTGGAGAGTATACTCAGCATGATCCCGGGGTTAGGCAAGCAATTGAAGGGTGTCAATATCGATGACAGTGCCTTTGTTAAGGTCGAGGCGATAATTAATTCCATGACAATACAGGAAAGAAGGAACTATGTTATACTTAACGGCAGCCGGAAACAGAGGATCGCGGCAGGCAGCGGGACAACGGTTGCCGATGTAAATAAAATAGTCAAACAGCACCTTACCATGAAAAAGATGCTGAAGAAATTTAAGCGCGGCGGTAAGGGGTTTAATATGCCGCAGTTTAAGTTCTGATTGGCAGGGTACCGGTCCGGATTCATTAAATATCTTGAATTTCTTATCCTATATCCTGTATTATGAATACTTAATTTTGATATGGAGGACGTAATTTGGTAAAGATCAGACTAACAAGAAAAGGCGCCAAGAAGAAACCTTTCTACAGGGTCATCGTGACTGAATCAAGCACGAGAAGGGACGGGCCGTTCCTGGAGATCATCGGGACTTATGATCCGTTAAAGGACCCCTCTGAAATTAAGATCGATTCTGAAAGGGCAAAATACTGGCTTGGCTGCGGCGCACAACCAACTTCTGTTGTTAAGAAACTTTTGAGCATTTCGGGTCTGTAAAAAAATCAGTCCGTATGTAAATGGAGGTGGATATGAAACTGCTGATCGAAGACATGGCGAAGGCCCTCGTGGACAAGCCCGAGGATGTTTCAGTTGCCGAAGTTGACGGAGAAAGAACAACAGTCTATGAATTGCGTGTGGCCCAGACCGATCTTGGGAAGGTCATTGGAAAACAGGGGAAAACAGCACGGGCCATGAGGACCATTTTAAGCGCTGCCGGCACAAAACTCGGTAAACGCTGTGTGCTTGAGATACTCGAATAAGTCCCTTTCATTCCATCGCATAAGAGCATTGCATTAATATAAAAAGAGAAGAAGGTAGTCCGCTTCTTCTCTTGAATTTTTTATCGTGCACAAAAATGAAATGTGATGTCTTAACCATATTCCCCGAAATATTTACTTCTTATCTTAATGAAAGCATCATAAAAAGGGCCCGGGCAAAGGGCCTGCTTGATGTTGCAGTCCATAATATAAGGGACTTTTCATCAGATGCGCACAGGACCGTCGATGACTCTCCGTTCGGCGGAGGCGCGGGGATGGTCTTTAAACCCGAACCCATATTCAGGGCGATAGACTTTCTCAAGGAGGATGGAGGACCCCGGAAGGTCGTTCTTCTGTCGCCGCAGGGCAGGCCTTTTGATCAATCCATTGCAGAAGACTATTCAAAAGAAGAGAAAAGGTTCGTCTTTATATGCGGCCGCTATGAAGGGATAGATGAAAGGGTAAAGACCCTTGTGGATGAAGAAATATCAATCGGAGATTATGTGCTGACGGGGGGGGAGCTTGCGGCCCTCGTCGTCATTGATGCAGTGACAAGGCTGATACCGGGGGCGCTCGGCGATGAAAGGTCTGTTGAGGACGAATCCTTTTCATGGGGCCTGCTTGATTATCCGCATTATACAAGACCCAGGGAATTCAGAGGCCTGCATGTGCCCCGGGTGCTTGTTTCAGGGGACCACAGGGAAATAGAGCGCTGGAGGCGAAAACAGGCTCTGAGAAAGACGATGGAGGTCAGGCCGGACCTTATCGCAAGGATGAAACTTTCCGGGGAGGACATGAAAATTCTTTCTGAAATCGAAGCGTCTTCCGGGGAAGACCCTTGATTTCAAACAGGGATAGCTGGTATTCTACTACTCTTTATGTAGAGAAAATAATTTGCAGAATAAAAGAAATATAAATAAAAGCAGGAGGAAAACATGAACGCTGTCAGAGTTATAGAAGAAGGGCAAAAGAAAGAAATGCCTCCTTTCCGTGTAGGAGATACGGTCAGTGTCAGCATGAAAGTTAAAGAGGGAGAAAAAGAAAGGGTCCAGACATTCGTAGGCATTTGCATCGGACGAAACGGCAGCGGGGCACGTGAGACCTTTATGGTGAGAAAAATATCATACGGTGTCGGAGTGGAAAAAATATTCCCCCTCCATTCGCCCTTGATTGAGAAAATCACTGTTGTCAAGCAGGGAGATGTGAGAAGGGCCAAGCTTTACTATCTGCGGGGCAAGAAGGGCAAGGCTGCGAAGATAAAAGATAAGTCTTTTGCTGAACAGCAATAAGTGGTATCGAGAGATAGTGTGGATAAGCCAATGACCGTCATTCCCGAAGTCTTTATCGGGAATCCAGTATTCTTTAAAACCAACTGCGTCTGGATTCCCGCTCAAAAGACTGCTGGAATGACGAACTGATATTTTTGCACCGTCTTGCAGATGGTATGACTCCAAAAGAACCTCCATCCGCTGCCGTCACCCTTCCTTCCGGGCTTGTTATCAGAGGCCTCAGGGATTCAAAACAAACTGCTGAAAAAGACCGCAAAAGATTATTCTGGGAAATTGTCAGCACTGCTGATGCTGTCGGGGTCGGCATTGTTGAAGCGGACATTATCGACAGGATCAACATTCTTCAGTCTACAAAACTGGCTATGAAAATGGCCGTGGATGACCTCGGAATCAGGCCGGCCCTCCTGCTCATAGATGCGGTCAGGTTGACGGATGTCAATCTTCACCAGAAGTCATTTATCAAAGGCGAGTCGGTCAGCGCAGCCATTGCCGCAGCATCTATTATCGCCAAGGTAGTAAGAGACGATATTATGCTTGATTACCATGACAGGTATCCTGAATATAATTTTAAAGGACATAAAGGATACGGCACCAGGGAACATATAGAATGTATAAATGAATACGGGCCGTGTCTCATACACAGAAAAAGTTTTTGCAAGGTGAAGGATGTTCAGTTACCATTTCTGTAACGATAGAAATACCCGGCCGCCGGATTGTGAAATACGATAATTTTATGTATGTCGATACCCTGTATTTTCAGCCGCTGCGTCTGTGCTTTTATGATATAATTATAAATATCCGGGAACCACAAAATTAGTAAGCAAAGAAATGGTCTGAAGTCTTTACTTAAGAATTTAACATGTGTTAATATCTATCTCTTAAATAAAAGAAAGGTGACGTTATGGCTTTAGAAAAAGAAAAGAAAGAAAACATAATCGGACAGTACAAGCTTCATGACGGAGATACCGGGTCCCCTGAAGTTCAGATAGCCCTTATCAGCGAGCGGCTCAATGATCTTAACCTGCATTTTCAGACCCATAAAAAAGATCATCACTCCCGCAGAGGACTTCTGAAACTGGTGGGTCAGAGACGCAAGCTTCTGAGTTACCTGAAGACGGCCGACAAGGAACGATATGATAAGCTTGTAAAACAGCTTGGATTAAGAAAGTAGAAATGAATGACAAATGTTGAGCTTGAACTTAAAGGAAAACCGCTTTATCTTGAGACAGGACGATTCGCAAAACAGGCTGATGGATCAATAATCGCCAGATATGGCGACACAGTCATACTGGCTACGGCCGTTGCCAAAAAAGAAGCAAAAGCAGATGTGGATTTTTTCCCCCTCACTGTTGATTACCAGGAAAAGGCATACGCAGCCGGTAAGATTCCAGGGGGGTTTTTTAAAAGGGAAGGCAGGCCGAGTGAAAAAGAAGTACTCACCTCCCGGCTGATTGACAGACCTATAAGACCTATTTTCCCTGACGGGTTTTATTCTGAGACGCAGGGGATCATATCCGTATTATCGTTCGGAAATGAAAATATTTCAGACATCCTCGGCATTATCGGCATGTCTGCCGCTCTTTGCATATCCGATATCCCGTTTGACGGCCCGGTAGGCGCTGTTCGGATGGGTATATTAAAAGACTCCTTCGTTGTCAACCCCGACCTGCAGGAGATGGAAGAATGTGATTTCACTCTCGTTGTTGCAGGCACGGAGGACGCTGTATTGATGGTTGAGGGCGGGGGGCTTGAGATTACGGAATCCGTTCTACTTGAAGCCCTGGATATAGCGCATAAGGAAATAAAAAATGTCGTAAATCTCCAGAAGCAATTAGTTGCTTTAATCGGAAAACCGAAAAGGTTCGTTACTCCTCCGCAGTTAAACGAGGAGCTGATGAGATCGGTCTCCTCGATTGCACTCGATAAGATAAAACAGGCCATAGTCATTCCCGATAAATTGTTGAGACAGGACACCCTTAACAATATCCTTAAAGATGTTGTTACGGAACTCAATACCGGAGCAGAGGACATTTCAAAGGACATATCTTTTTTATTCAATAAACTGGAAAAAGACCTTGTAAGGAACATGGTCCTGGACCAGGGAACCAGGGCCGACGGCCGCAGGGCTGATGAGGTGCGGAAGATAAGCGCCGATGTCGGCATCCTGCCGCGGGCGCACGGCTCAGCCCTGTTTGTAAGGGGAGAGACCCAGGCGCTTGCAGTGGTCACTCTCGGCACCTCAGAGGACGAACAGAGGATCGATGCGCTTGAAGGAGAGTCAAAGAAGGCCTTCATGCTTCACTATAATTTCCCGCCGTTCAGTGTGGGAGAGGTAAAGTTCCTGCGCTCTGCCGGGCGGAGGGAGATAGGACACGGCATGCTTGCTGAAAGGGCGTTGAAGGGGATCCTTCCTCCCAAGACTGAATTCCCGTATACAATCAGAATAGTCTCCGATATCCTGGAATCAAACGGATCATCATCAATGGCCACAGTCTGCGGCGGGACACTTGCCCTTATGGATGCAGGCGTGCCGATAAAGTCTCCTGTTGCCGGTATCGCCATGGGACTCATAAAAGAGGGGGAAAGGACAGTAGTGCTGACCGATATCCTCGGTCTTGAGGACCACCTCGGAGATATGGATTTTAAGGTCACTGGCACGGAAGACGGCATCACAGCGTTTCAGATGGATGTGAAGATCAGCGGCGTGAGCAGGGAAATCATGGCAAACGCCCTTGAACAGGCAAAAAAAGGAAGGCTTCATATATTGGGCAAGATGAAAGAAATCCTTTCCAGTCCACGAGACCATCTCGCGGCCCATGCGCCCAGGATTTTTACCATGAAGATAAAGCCGGACAAAATCAGGGAAGTCATCGGCGCCGGCGGTAAGGTAATCAGAGGCATAGTCGAGCAGACAGGTGTAAAGATAGATATTGATGATTCAGGCAACATAAATATCGCGTCTATTGATGAGGAGTCGGCACAGAAGGCCATCAGTATCATTGAAGGGATTATCGCCGAGGCCGAGCTTGGAAAGATTTACATTGGAAAGGTCAAGAGGGTCGTAGATTTTGGTGCGTTTGTAGAGATCCTGCCTGGCACTGAAGGATTACTGCATATCTCACAAATCTCCGACAAACGGGTTGCAAAGGTTGAAGATGTTCTCAAAGAAGGGGAAGAAGGCGTGCCTGTTAAAGTGATTGAGATTGACAAGATGGGCAGGATACGTCTCAGCAGAAAAGAGGCAATGAAAGAGCAGGAAGCCTGACCGGAACTTCGTGCCGTCTATTCCTGAATAGACGGCTTTTCTAAATATTGTTGCATGAGAAGTTTTAAACCTCTATAATAACCATCAAGCTGCATATCACAAAATCCGGATAGAAGAAAATCAGCAGCCGGCAGACAGGAATTTCCTGTCTGCATTGGCTGCATTTTTAGAGGCATATAATGTATAAAAAAATAAATCTTGCCAACAATGTCCCTGTCCTTATGGAAACCGCGAGTGAAATACATTCCGTTTGTATCGGTTTCTGGATCAAGATCGGCTCACGTTATGAAAGCCCTGACAAGAACGGCATTTCGCATTTCCTGGAGCACATGTTTTTCAAGGGGACCCAAACCCGGACTGCGCAGGACATAGCAGTTGAAATTGATTCACTGGGCGGCGAGATAAATGCGTATACGTCTACCGAGTACACTGTGTTCTATGTGAAGGTGCTTGCCGAATATATGGGGCCGGCACTCGGGCTTTTATCGGACATATTCCTGAATTCGACTTTCCCCGAAGCGGACATTGAAAAGGAAAAGAACATTGTGTTTGAGGAGATCAAAATGGTTGAAGACAATCCCTCGGACTATGTGCATGACCTGTTCAGCAAACATATATGGGGTGACAAAGGCCTCGGGCAGACAGTCCTCGGAGGGGTGGAAACAATCAGCTCCTTTACAAGAAATGACCTCATTGACCACATAAATAAATATTACGGCACTGAAAATATTATAGTGTCCTGCAGCGGCAACTTCATCGAGGCGGAGTTGGTAGAGTGGCTGAACAGGACCATCGGCAGTCTTGAAAGGCAGGGAATAAAGAAAAGCGGATTGGGCCCTGTATTCACGAACAAAATAAATATAGTCACGAAAGACCTTTCGGAAGCCCATGTTTGCCTCGGGCTAAAAGGTCTCCCGTACAGCAGCGAAGACAGGTATTCGATGCACCTCCTTAATACGATACTGGGTTCCGGCATAAGCTCAAGATTGTTTCAGAATGTGAGGGAGCAGAAGGGCCTGGTTTATTCTATATATTCTTATCATGCCGCATATTTTGATACAGGTCTGTGGGCCGTTTATGCCGGCACCGATAAAAAACATGTCAGTGAAGTCATCAATATAACAGTGGATGAAATGAAGGGCCTTCCTCATTCAATTACTGATGATGAGCTACGAAGGGCCAAGGCCCAGCTAAAGGGCAATCTCCTGCTCGCACTTGAATCGACGAGCAATAAAATGACGAACATCGCCAAGCAGGAATTATATTACGGGAAGTATTATTCCCCCGAAGAAATAATCCGGATGGTCGAATCGGTCACACTGGAAAAAGTGAAGCGCCTGGCCGGGGAGACCGCCGGTGACAGCGCCTTTGCGCTGACTGTTTACGGACCGGTGAAAGAGAAAGACCTCAAAGATTCCTGTAAGCTTTTACAATAGCCTTCACAGCTCTTCTGATTTGAGCTTCCGTATTGTTGATTCCAAGGCTTAACCTGACTGCTGAAAGAGCTTCCTTATCCGTTAATCCCATAGCTTTAAGAACAGAAGATGGCTTATGTTTACCTTCATGACAGGCTGAGCCGGTTGAGGCTGCGATTTCATGTTTTAATTTTTCTAACAAGACATGCCCCTGGATATCAGGGAATGATAGATTCAATGTATTCGGCAGCCGCTTTGCCGGATGTCCGTTCAGTTTAATGCCGGGGATTTCCTTCAGGAGCTCGTCATGAAAAATATGTGACAGGTCCCTCATGCCGCTTACCCTTGTCCTCATTTGTTTTTTCGCGAGTTCCGCCGCCTTGCCGAGTCCGGCTATCGAGCAGACGTTCTCAGTGCCCGGCCTTAATCCCTTCTCGTGAGAGGCCCCGTATAAAATTGGTTTAAGCTCAACGCCCCGTTTCATATAAAGCGCGCCCACGCCTTTGGGGCCGTAAAATTTATGTGATACTATCGTTAAAAGATCGACGTTCAGTTTTGTTACATTCACAGGCACTTTCCCTGCAGATTGGGCGGCGTCACAATGAAAAACAATACCTTTGCTGCGCGCGATGTCCCCTATCTCAGCTATCGGCTGGATAGATCCTGTTTCGTTATTGGAATGCATGATCGTTATTAATATCGTATCTCGCCTTATGTGTTTTTTTAAAATATCAGGACCGACAATGCCGTATTTATCGACCGGGAGAAATGTGACCTTATAGCCGGTCTCTTCAAGATATTTCAGAGGATTAGTTACCGAGGGGTGTTCGATACAGGAAGAGATAATGTGTCCTGGTCCGGACCGCAACGCAGTTCCGAGTATGGCCAGGTTATTTGCTTCTGTGCCGCCTGATGTGAATATTATTTCTTCGGGCCTTGCATTAATCAAACCCGCCACTTGTTTGCGCGCATGTTCAACGGCCTCTCTTGAGTCCTTTCCATAACTGTGAGCGCTTGAGGGATTGCCGAAGTTGGATTTAAGGCAGGCAAGCATTACACCGGCGACTTTGGGGGCCAATGGGGTAGAGGCGTTGTTGTCAAGGTATACCGGATTTGATGGTGAGATCTTTTTATGCTTCATGTGTCTTATGTGCTAAGGTCATGAAGAAGCGCGGTCAATGTCCCTGTGAGTCACCGTTGTTTTTATTTTCCGCTTTTTTAAATTATTTTCAATTTCCTGAACGATGGCAGGGGACCTGTGCCTTCCGCCTGTGCATCCGATGCCGATAGTGAGATAGCTCCTGCCTTCCTGTGAATACAACGGGATAATATGATCGAGAAGTGGATAGAGTTTGTCGAAGAATGCCCTTGTGCCTGCATGGGAAAGCACAAATTTCTTTACCCTCGCCGAGGTCCCGGGAAAGGATTTCAGCTTTTCAATGAAATAGGGATTTGGCAGGAACCGTACATCAAAAAGCAGGTCTGCTTCCGGCGGAACGCCGAATTTGTAGCCGAAAGACACAAGGCTGACGGTCATTTTTTTCGGGCCCTTCTTAAGGTATAACTCTGTTATGAATTTTCGCAGTTGATGGGGAGTAAGTGCGGAAGTATCAATTACGGTGTTGGCTTCCCGGCGTATTGAGGTGAGAAGCTTAGTCTCTTTCTGTATGGCTTTTCTGAGGTCCTTATGTCCAAGCGGATGCGGTCTTCTCGTTTCCTTAAAGCGTCTGATGAGGGCCTCATCGGATGCCTCAAGGAATATGATTTCTATTTTATGTTTTTCTCTTAAGGATGAAACAGCGTCAGAGAAGTCAGACAGGAATTTCCTTTCTCTTATGTCGATCCCGATAGCAATCTTTGATATGGAAGGCGTTTTGCTGCTTAAATTGACGAAGGTCTCTATAAGCTTCAGAGGAAGGTTGTCTACACAAAAGAAACCGCTGTCCTCAAAGGCATTGAGGGCCACTGTTTTTCCGGATCCCGACAGGCCCGTCAGGATTATGGTAAGGAGCTGACTTTTTTTCGCCCTTTTCACTTTATAGGTTCGATAAGTCCGAAGTTCCCGTCGTTTCTTTTATGAAGGACATTGATATTCCCCGATGATGCGTTCGTGAATACAAAAAAATCTTTGTCCAGCAGGTCCATCTGCATGGCGGCCTCTTCAACGCTCATCGGCTTTATATTATAGGACTTGTTCTTTATGATCGTCGGCAGGGTCTCTACAGCTTCCGGCAGCGAATCGGCTTTGCCCTTGTTCTTCCTCAGCGATACGGATTTATCTTTGAACTTTTTTACCTGCCGGGCCAGCTTTTCCACTACCTCATCGATGGATGAATACATTTCTCCGGTTGTGCTTTCCGCTTGAATAAATGACCCATTTACTTTCAGGAGCACTTCCGCCTTATGCCTGTATTTCTCAACACTCAGAGTAACGGTCGCTTCGGACACATCGCCGAGATATTTCTTGAATTTGCCGATCTTCTCCTCAGCATACTCTTTGAGGTTTTTCGTGAGGTCCATTTGTTTGCAATTAATTATTATGTTCATTTCTCCTCCTTGTATGATACTGATCGCCCGGATGCCGGATTCAATTTCACTGACCATAATGAATATAGTCTATCATGGTTTTTGCGGCGTGACAGGGCCTTATCGAGGTCCCTCCGGATAAAATCCTATTCAGCCTGCATGTATGAATTGTTTGTTTTTGTATAATCCTGTTTACTGCTATACATATAATCAGATGATTGTCCTAGAACCATTTTTTTCGTTTTAGATGAGAGGGTATTTTGAGCTCTTCTCTGTACTTTGCGGCTGTTCTGCGCGCGACGCTTATCCCCTTGTTCTTCAGTATCTCAACTATTTTCTGGTCATTCAGGGGGTCCTTCGTATCTTCATCGGTGATGATCTGCCTAATAATATCTTTTACAGTCGACGATGACATATCTCCTCTTGAAGACGGGACCGCGTTGCTGAAAAAATATCTGAAATTCAGGAGTCCCTGGGGACATTGGATATATTTATTGGATGTGACCCTGCTTATCGTGCTTTCGTGCATGCCCAGATCTTCAGCAATGTCTCTCAGGTTCAGTGGCTTGAGGTATTTATGCCCTTTTTTGAAAAAGTCTTCCTGGAACTTCAGAATGCTTTCAGTCACTTTATGGATTGTCTTGTTCCTCTGGTCCAGGCTTCTCAACAGCCAAATGGCTGAACGCAGTTTTTCCTCCAGGAACAGTTTTTCCTCCGGGCCCAGAGTTTTTTTGTTTGCCAGGAGTCTCCTGTAGTAATTTGACAGCCTGAGTTTTGGAATACCTTCTTCATTTAAAGTGATGATGAATTTACCGTCAGACTCTTCTACATAAACATCAGGGATTATGTGGACGGGTTCATCGCTTGAATAGTTTCTGCCGGGTCTGGGTTCAAGCCCCTCAATGATCTTGACTGCGGCGAAAATGTCATCAATCGATACCTTCAGTTTAGCGGCGAGCTGCTTATATTTTTTCCCTTCGAGCTCGGGGAAACCTTCAGTAAGAACCTGTTCTACCAGAGTGCCCTTAAGGTTCAGAGGAGGCAACTGTAATAGAAGACACTCCTGGAGGTTCCTGGCGCCGACCCCGGAGGGATCAAGTCCCTGAACGAATCTGAGGGCCTCCTCGGCGATTGCCGGATCTGTTTCCGCCATTCCTGCTATTTCCTCAAGAGAGGCCTGAAGGTAGCCGTAATCGTTCAGGTTGTTTATGATGATCTCGGCGGTCTTGCCGACAGGGCCGGACACGGAAGAGAGCCTTAACTGCCATAGCAGGTGTTCGTACAGGTCAGTTTTGCTCCTGTTGCGCTCAAAAGGAGAGCTCATTTCTTCAGCCCCGTCGGTGAAATAACCGAAGTCCCTGCCGTCGCTTTCCCTATCTTCAAAGTAACTGTCGGTGGTAAATCCGAATATTTTTTCGAGTGGGGCCTCTGCATCGTCGGAGGGCTCACGGAATGTTTCCTCCGACACGGCGGTCCCTGGTTGCTCATTCCCGGACTCGCTTTCCCGGTCAACATTTTCTTCAAGCAGAGGGTTATTCATGAGCTCCTGGTTGATGTCCTGGGTGAGCTCCAGCAGGGGCAGCTGTAAAAGCTTTATCGACTGCTGAAGCTGAGGGGTAAGGATCAATTTCTGTGATAGTCTGAGCTCTAGTCTCTGTTCCTGTGCCATTATAGTCTGAAACCTTCTCCTAAATAGCTTTTCTTGACCAAGTCATTTGCAATAAGTTCAGCCGGTACGCCGTGCGCCAGAATGCGGCCGTCATTTATTATATATGCCCGGTCGGTGATAGATAAAGTCTCGCGTACATTATGGTCTGTTATAACGAGGCCGATCCCTTTGTCCGTCAGATGGCGAAGCGTATTTTTCAATTCGTTGACTGCAAGCGGGTCTATGCCGGCAAAGGGCTCATCCAGGAGTATGAATACCGGGTCGACGGCTATGGCCCTTGCTATCTCTACCTTTCTCCGTTCACCGCCCGACAGATGATAACCATACCTCTTTGCAATCGGTGCAAGGTTGAATTCCCTGATTATCCTTTCAAATTTTTCCTCTTTTGAATTTTTATCGGCAGAGGTTATTTCAATGACTGCTTTTATGTTGTCCTCAACTTTCAATTTTCTGAAAATGGAAGCTTCCTGAGGCAGATAGCCGATCCCTTTTCTTGCCCTTTTATACATCGGGAAATTGTTCAGCCTTTCACCATCCAGATAAATATCGCCGGAGTCGGGGTGTATAAGTCCCAGGATCATATAGAAAGTGGTAGTTTTTCCCGCTCCATTGGGTCCGAGCAGCCCCACGATTTCTCCTGAGTTGATATTCAGGCTGATATCGGTGACCACGGTTTTTTCTTTGTAACTTTTTTTGAGCTTGCTGACTTCAACCGAATGCATCAGTTCAACTCCTGCTTATTCTGCAAGACGACCCTGCTGCGCTGGACTTCCGCGCGATCGTCCTTTATATAAAAAATGATCTGCATCCCTGAAATTACATTTTCCCCGTTGACAGCTTTAGGGTTTCCGGTAAAAATGATCTTTTGGTCTTCTTCCAGATAGGTGGCCTCGTCTGAAAATAAGGCTGTTTCATCCTTATGCACCTTTACATGACCAAGGGCCTGTATTTTGGTGACTTTGTTCCTGGCGTTATCATAGAAGACAGTCATTTTATCTGCATAAATCGTCACGTTGTCGGTTTTTGCAACGACTGCGCCTTCAAATATGGCGGTACTGTTTTTATTATCTGCAGTCAGTGTTTCGGAAGTAATAATTATAGGTTTCTTTTCCTGTTTATCTATTAGAGTGGCGGCAGATACTGTACCCAGTAATGCCGATAAAATGAAATTAACGATAAAAAATTGCCTTAACATCTTTTATGATCCTTACCTGTTGCTCCGGCACTTTTGCTGAAAGGCCGGTCCCTGTAATCAGGAAACTATTGCCGCTGAGTTTGATATCATCATCCGTAGTGATCAGTTCTTCTTTGCTGTTCCACTTCAGGGAGTCCGTGGCAAATTTCGCTTCCCTGATTTTCAGTTCCACCGGTTTATTGAGCATAACGTTGCCCTGCTCAATTTCGTATATGCCGCTTCCACTGGTAAGATATATCTCCGGTGTTTGATTTATCTTGACGACTAAAGACTCAAGAAAAACCTCCTTGTTTCCTAACGGCAGGACAGCCTTATCGGAGGAAAGCTCCCATTTGACCTTATCGCCTTCTTTATGTTTTAGGTAGAGATTTTTCATAGATGATGTCTGCAATGATGGGAACATTTTTACACTGTTTTCAGTGTAGTTAAATATAATCAGAATTACAAAAACAAATATTGCAGATATGACCCAGAATAATCTGCTTTTAATCATACGGTAGTCTATCACACGGTGTGTACCATGTAAAGTCACTGGCAAGAAAAATGCTAATATCCGAACTTCATATGCTTATAATAAAATGATGCAAGTTCGAGGACAAAAATATTTGTTGATGTTTGTATGAAAAGGGGCTTAAAGTTTGTCTGAAATAATAAAATATTCTGATGATCATATTTGTTTATATAGTTATATCTTGACATTCATTTTTGTAAATGTTATCAATATACGTTTGATTCGTTTTCTCTTCAAAAAGCAGAATTTATAGATGTATAAACAAAACTTAAGACTCATCTTTTTTTAACAAATACTTTATGTAGAAGGAAAAGGTCAATGAGTAAAACTGCTACGTTTGAAAGAGGTATCCATCCTAAATATCACAAAGAATTGGCTTCAGCTAAATCTATCACTCAGGCAAATCTTCCTCAAAGGATTGTCGTTCCGGTAAGCCAGCACATCGGGGCGCCTGCCAAACCGACAGTCAACATCGGTGATGAAGTCAAGAGGGGACAGGTAATAGGAGCTACGACCGGTTTTGTCTCTTCCCCAATTCATTCTTCTATATCGGGAAAGGTGATAGCGATAGCTGATTTCCCGACCTCAGCGGGCAGGATGGTGCAATCAATAGTTATTGAAAGCGACGGGAAAGATGAGGCTGTAGAATTTAAAGAACATGCTGATTACATGAATCTTTCCGCTGATGAGATCAAGACCCTTATAAAAGATGCGGGGATAGTCGGAATGGGGGGCGCAGCGTTTCCTACGAATGTAAAACTCTCTCCGCCAAAAGAAAAGACCATAGATACCGTCATAATAAACGGGGCCGAGTGTGAGCCTTATTTGACCGCCGACCACAGACTGATGGTAGAACGCCCCAGAGAAGTTGTCGAAGGTCTGAAAATTATCATGAAGTCTCTCGGCGTAAAAGAGGGCCATATCGGGATTGAAGTAAATAAACCCGATGCTATAAAAGCGATGGAGTCCGCTGTATCAGGCGAGTCAAATATTAAGATCTGGCCGCTGGAGATAAAATACCCGCAGGGCGCTGAAAAGATGTTGATCAAGGCCGTAAAGGGCAGGGAGGTCCCCAGCAAGGGACTCCCCATGGATGTTGGAGTTGTAGTGCAGAATGTCGGGACGGCGCTTGCAGTATATGAAGCTGTGCGTTTCGGTAAGCCCCTTATAGAGAGGGTCGTTACAGTCACAGGCAATGGTATTAAAGAACCCAAAAATATGATGGTGAGGATCGGCACTCTAATGTCGGATGTCATTGAACAGTGCGGCGGTCTTGTTGAAGGCGCTGTTAAGGTCATATCAGGGGGGCCGATGATGGGATTTGCACAGTGGACGCTTGATGTGCCGGTTGTAAAAGGGACATCGGGGATACTGGTCCTTGCTGAAGACGAGTTTGTTTCAACCGACCAATATTCTGCATGTATAAGGTGCGGGAGTTGTATCGACGTCTGTCCCATGGGGCTTAATCCATCGATTCTGAGTATTTATGCTGAGAAGGGGTTCTATGAAGACGCTAAGGCAAACAATCTCTTTGATTGTTTTGAATGCGGTTCATGCGCTTATGTCTGTCCGGCAAAGAGACCTATGGTCCAGTTTATAAGACTTGCAAAGTCTCAGGTGAAACCGTAATAAACTGTAGGGGCACGGCGTGCCCTTACCACATAAAGATCATAAATATTTTTTGAGAGGAATAAATGGCAACTGAAGCAAAGGCTCATGAATTAGTAGTATCCGTAAGTCCGCACGTCAGGGGCAAGGAGACAGTCGCCCGCATCATGTGGACGGTCAATCTCTCACTTTTTCCTGCTTTCTTAATGTCCGTATATTATTTCGGGCCGAGGGCGGCATTTGTGACCGGCCTCTGTATTTTGTCGGCGGTCCTATCAGAGCATTTCTATCAGACCAGTCTCAAAAAGAAAAGCTCGATAGGAGACGGGAGCGCCTTCCTGACAGGCCTTCTCCTCGGACTGAACCTCCCGGCCAGTGTTCCATTTTACATTCCCATAGTAGGGTCATTGATTGCCATCGTCATTACAAAGCTGCTCTTCGGTGGTTTGGGTTATAACGTTTTTAATCCCGCGCTTATCGGCAGGGCGTTTCTATTGATATCATTTCCAAAGCTGATGACTATCTGGACCGAGCCCACGGCACAATTTGTTGCAATGGATGCAAAGACTACTGCTACGCCGTTGGGTATCCTGAAAGAAGAGGGCATGGCAAAGCTTATAGAAATATTCGGCGATAAGGCCGATCTTTACACGAGCCTGCTAATGGGAAACCGGGCCGGGTCACTGGGGGAGACTTCTGTAATCGCACTGCTGATCGGAGCCGCCCTGCTCCTTTACAGGGGATACATAACATGGCACATACCCGTTTCCTTCATCGCCACTGTTGGCGTGATGGCATGGGCGTTCGGAGGTAACAGCGGACTTTTTTCCGGGGACCCAATTATCCATCTTCTCAGCGGCGGTCTTATACTCGGAGCATTTTTTATGGCCACTGATTACGTAACGTGTCCTTCAATCAGAAAGGGACAGATAATATTCGGGATCGGCTGCGGCGCTATCACAATGATGATAAGGCTTAAGGGAGGTTTCCCTGAAGGCGTCATGTTTGCAGTATTACTTATGAACTGCTTTGCCCCATTGATCGACAGAGGAGTAAAATCGAAGATGTTCGGAGCAGTCAAGGTGAAGAAGGAGCAGAAGAAATGACAGGAAAGGACATTGTAAAGATAACTATTAACCTCGTTGTCATATATGTGATAGGAGGTCTGTTAATGGCCTTTGTATATGCCAAGACATCTCCTATTATGTTTATCAAAGCCAAGGAAGAAAAAGAGGCGGCGTTAAAGCTGATGATGCCCGAGGCGGACAGCATTGCCAGCCTGGGCGTGTGGGAGCCCCATGAGAAGCACGCGGAATATTATGCGGCCCGGAAATGCGGGGAATTGAAGACGGTAAGTGTCAAAGATGAAAAGACCGGCAAGATGAAGGAAGAAAAAGAGTGTGTAGACCCGCAGGACATCGGCTATATTGTAGAGGGGTATGGGAAGGGTTATTCGAGTTTTATTCATATCCTTGCCTCTGTAGATAAAGATTTTGTTGTAAAGAAAATAAGTATATTAGGTCACGGAGAAACGCCTGGTTTAGGTGACGAAATACAGAAAGACTATTTCCTGAACCAGTTCGAAGGCAGGACGGTCGATACCCTTGTTGTTATAAAAGGTGAAACACCGGACAAGATCCAGGCGATAACCGGAGCAACGATATCCAGCCGGGCCGTGACAGAGGATGGAGTCAAAAACGGCGTAATATTATTGAAAGAGAAATTGTCCAAAGAGGTGCAGGGATGAGCCTAAAACCGAAAAGCAATATTGAATTAATCAAGAACGGGATGTTCGGAGAAAATACGATATTCCGTATGGCCATCAGCTTATGCCCGTCGATTGCAGTTACAAACGGCATGAAGAACGGCGTGGCCCTGGGAATATCAGTCGTGTTTGTTCAGACAATGGTGAATATGACCATCTCTTTGATGAGAAAGTTTATTCACCCAAAGATCCGGATACCGATCTTCATGCTTGTCATCGCGGGCTACGTTACCATCATAGATCTGCTCATGGCAACTTACGCAAGGCCCATATATAAAGAGATAGGCTTGTATATCCAGATAATAGTCGCGTTCGCATCAATATTTGCGAGGGCGGAGGTCTTTGCGAGCAAGAACAAGGTCTTCTCTTCAATGTGTGATGGTTTCGGGATGGGACTCGGCTTTTTGCTGGCCATGATAGTGATCAGTTTTTTCAGGGAGCTTTTGGGCAAGGGGGCGCTGTTTGGAATTCCTATAGTATCAGGCAGCCCGCTGCTTATCATGATACTGCCGGCGGGAGGCTTTCTGGCTGTCGGCCTGCTCATGGGATTTTTTAACTGGATTGATATGAGGTTCTTCGGAGGCAAAGGCGCATCCGGAGTATAAACATTTTAAAGAGGTAGCAAAATGACTATCGATTTCGTCAAGCTTTTTCAATTAATAGTATCGTCGGCATTAATCAACAACTTCGTCTTTACCATGTTCCTTGGACTCTGCATATTCTTCGGTGTCTCCAAAAAGATGGAGACGGCTGTGGGGATGAGCATCACCTTTACCATGGTCATGGTTGTGAGCGCCGCCTTAAGCTGGGTCGTGTACCAGTTTATAATGATACCTCTTCAACTGACGTTCCTTAAGATCATTGTCTTTATCGGGATCGTCGCAGCGTTCGTGCAGTCAGCGGACACGATCATGAAAAAAGTCAGTCCTACGATGTATTATAAGCTCGGCGTGTACCTTGCCCTGATTACAACGAACTGTATTATAATTGCCGTACCTTTGAAAAATGCCGGAGAACATTATAATTTTTTTGAAAGCATGGCCTTTGCACTTGGTTCAGGAATCGGCTTCGGGCTGGCCCTTATTATTATGGCAAGCATCCGGGAGAAGCTTGAAGTGGCCGATGTTCCGCGCCCGTTCAAAGGACTGCCGATATCGTTTATCCTTGCCGGGCTTATTGCGCTGGCATTTACAGGTTTTTCAGGATTGATTAAATTGTAAAAGCAAAAGCTGGTGTTAGACTATAGTCAGGAAAGAATAAAGACAGCATTTAGGATTATAATAAAAACGGAAACGATATCTGAATTTTAGAAATCAATTACATTAAAGAAGGTACACCATGATAGATTTAAATAATAGAATGAAGATTAAAATCACCACATTTACCGTTCCGCTTCTGGTCCTCTGCACGTCCGCGCTATATGCAGGCGTTGGCGGCGGAGTTGAGGTGAGGGAATCGGTTGATCTTCCGGAGCTCTTGAAGTTTACGGCAGCGTTCTTATTGGGGATCAGCGCAGTCTTCGGAATGGGTCTTGCGTTTGCAGCAAAAAAATATGCAGTAAAAGAGGACCCCCGGGTTGAGCAGGTATCAGAGTGCCTTGCGCATGCCCACTGCGGGGCCTGCGGATATCCCGGCTGCCGTCAGTATGCTGAGGCGGTTGTTACAAATCCTGACGTCAAACCGAATCTGTGCACACCAGGCGGGTCGGCAAGCGCGGAGGCCGTTGCCAGGATTACCGGCAAGGTAGCTGAAAAAACCGAACCTAAGATTGCAAGGGTCTTCTGCCAGGGCGGGTGCTCTAAATCTGTTCGCAGGTTCAAATACGAAGGGGTCAAAGACTGCAAGGCGGCAATACTTGCAAGCGGGGGGGACAAGGCCTGCATATACGGCTGCCTCGGTTATGGATCATGCTCTCGCGCCTGTCCTTTTGGCGCTATTTCAATGAGCGAAGATAACCTGCCCGTCATTGATCCGGTCAAATGCACGGCTTGCGGCGTATGCGCCCAGACTTGTCCTACGAAGGTCATAGAAATATTACCGATGGCAAAAGAGGTGCTTGTCAGGTGCCATTCAAAAGATAAGGGCCCCGTAACAAAGAAGAACTGTCAGGTCGGCTGTATCGCATGCGGACTTTGTCAGAAAGTATGTCCATATAACGCTGCAAAGGTTGAGAACTATCTTTCAAGGATCGATCTCGATAAATGCAAGGTCTGCGGTCTTTGCGTAACGAAGTGTCCGACAAACGCGATTGTGGATTATATTCCAGCGAGACCCAAGGCATTTGTCACGGAGAAATGTATCGGCTGTCATGCTTGCGCAAAGGTGTGTCCTGTCAGCGCGGCATCAGGCGAGCTCAAGAAACAACATCTTATTGACCAGGGTAAGTGTATAGGCTGCGGCATCTGCGCTACCAAATGTCCTGTAGCGGCCATTACAGGGACATTCAACTATCCGGCGGTGCTGCTGGCTTACGAGGCCAAACAGGCAGCCAGGGAAAAAGCCAAGGCTGAGAAAGAAGTAACGGCCGAGGCCTGATTTCGGCTTTCACAATATTGATCACTTTAATTGCACTTCTTCTTTCAGGGGAAGTGCAATATTGTTTTTATCAGCGCATTATTCTAAAAGCAATATTGGTTGAGGAGGTATAAGTATGGACAAGATACTCATTCAAACAACCTGGGGGCCAACAGACCCGACAAGGGCCGGCCTTGCATGCACATGCGCGGTGATGTCCGAGGCCGAGGGACTGGACGTAGTAATGTTTTTCTTCCACGATGCGGTATTTCTCGCTAATAAGAAAATGTATCCGAAAGTAATCCCCATCGGACCTCCTCCTGTCAGCGGCAGTATTGACTATCTCATTGATCAGAATGTGAAAATCTATGTCTGCAGGCCTTGTTATGAATTCAGGGGCCTGTCGCCGGATGATCTCATCCCTACAGCCGAGCTTAAGGGGATGGAATTTTTTGTCGAGCTTGCAAAAGAGCGGAAGGTCATCAGTTTTTGATCCGGCATCGCCTCCATAAGAGCGACAACTGATTTGCTGACTTCAAACCAATACTGTTAAAGTTCCATTCTATTTCTCCCGATACAAAACACACTGCTAGGAGGTAGAAATTCAATGCTGCGCTTTGTTAGAGTCAACCTTGGAAACCTGGTCCTTTCCCTATCAGATGCCATGGACCTGGCAAGTCCATTACTGTCGCAGCACCAGCAGAGGACGGCTTTTATCGCTTGGGAATTGGGGAAGGATGCAAGGCTTTCAGAGGAGAGGCTGGAGAGGACGTTTATAGCGGCCTTGCTTCATGATATCGGGGCAAGTTCTTTAGAGGAAAAAGTCTCTTTGCGTAATTCGGAAGTTGAGGTCCTGGGACATCATTGTGAGCGTGGAGATGTGTTGTTGAATAGTGTCCCGTGGCTGAAAGACTCAGCTAAGATTGTCCGCTTCCATCACAAGGGGTGGAATGCATGGAATGACTTGAGTGAATCAATCGAAACACCTGTTGTCTTGGAGTCTCAGATTTTAAATCTCTCAGACTTCGTTGAACGGCAGATAGACCGGAGTCAATATATACTGCATCAGCACGAAGGCATTTTGACCAGGATAAAATCCCGGTCCGGGTCAATGTTTCACCCCGATGTCGTCGACCTTTTTTTTGCCGTATCGGGCAGAGAGGAATTCTGGCTGGACCTGGTTTCCCCACGGTTGTATTCTCTGCTGCTTCATAACGGGCCTTTCAGAAAGACCGAGATCGACCTTTCTGAAATATCATCGATATCGGAACTCTTCAGGAATATAATTGATTTCCGGTCCAGGTTTACCGCGACGCATTCTTCAGGCGTTGCAGCTGCCGCATCAATGTTGTCACGCATCTTCGGCTTTACGGAAATGGAGACAAAACTCATGGAAGTGGCGGGCGACCTGCATGATATAGGAAAGCTGGCCATTCCCAACAGTATACTGGACAAACCCGGCAAGCTCACAAAAGAGGAAATGGCCGTCATTAAATCGCATACCTATTATACGTATTCAGTCATCAATACCATCGGGGGTATTAAACAGATTGCCGAATGGGCCGCCTATCATCACGAAAAACTGGACGGCTCGGGTTATCCCTTTCATTGCAGTGCGGATGATCTCAGCACCGGCTCCAGGATCATGATGGTCGCGGACATCTTCACCGCCATTGCCGAAGACAGACCTTACAGGCAGGGGATGCCCAGGGAAGGGATCATTAAGGTTTTTAATCAGTTCTCAGACCGGCAACAGCTGGACCCCAAAATTATTAATCTCCTCATTGAAAATTATGACGAAATATATTCTTATGTAAATGAGAAGCAAGCCATTGCCAGAGACTTTTATGAAAAGCAATTTGCCTTTCTCGGTGATGTAATGAAGCTGGAAGTTAGATGATCCGTAAGAAGTGAGTCATCCCTGCTTATATGCCTGCTTTAGAGTTTTTATGTCAATTTTTTTCATCTGAAGCATCGCCGTCATGACCCTTTCCGATTTATCGGCGTCCTTGTCCTGCAGCATCTCTCCCAAAACAGTGGGGACGATCTGCCACGACAGGCCGTACTTGTCCTTAAGCCAGCCGCATACCTGCGCATTTTTATCCCCGCCCCTGGAGAGTTTCTCCCACAACACATCAACTTCAGCCTGGGTCTTACAGTTAACGATAAGTGATATGGCTTCATTAAATTTGAATATCGGGCCGCCGTTCAATGCCATGAATTCCTGTCCTTCGAGTTGGAATACAATGGTCATTACCGAACCCTTTGGCCTTCCCGAGACCTCTGCCCCTGCTTCTCCGTAACGGGCAACGCTCATGATTTTTGAATTCTTGAAAATGGACACATAGAAATTCACCGCCTCTTCGGCCTGGTTGTCAAACCATAAACATGGGGTAATTTTTTGCATGGTATTTTCCTTTCGGTTCGTAATATTCACAAGTATAGCAGGTATGTGATAGCCGTCAAGATAACAGGGGGGGAAATGACAGTGAAGGTATAGTTTTTAATTATAGTCTGACAAGTCATATTATCGTGACAGACATGATTTTATGACATGTCAGAATGATAATCCGTATTATTTGCACCTCCCTCCTGAATATGAACTATTTTACCGCGCTTGGAATGCTCCCTGTCATTGGTATAAATTATGCTTTTCGTTGTCTGAATGAAGAGCGACATTCTTAGTTGGTAACATTGCATGTCCTTATTAACAGCGAAAAAAAGGAGTAAGAAAGCTATGAAAACATCATTTGCTTTAAAGATCATAATGGTCCTCGGCCTTATTGTTTTGCCAGTCTCAGCGGCGATAGGGGCGGCTCCCAACGAACCGACCGGCCTCACCGGAACAGTGCTCAGTCAGACAGAAATAAAACTGGATTGGACTGATAACTCGCTTGATGAAACATCTTTTCGCATCGAGCGGTCATTGGACGGCGTCGTCTTTGATCAGTTGGACACTGTAGGTCCCGAGGTAACAAGCTTCGCTGACAGCACGGTCAACCCGGACATCCTCTATTTCTACCAGGTAGTTGCCGTAAACCAGAATGGCGACTCCAAGCCGTCGAACGTGATATCAAAGTACACCCTCGACTCAATAGCTCCACAGGCTTCCATCCTGAAAACGCCGCCTAATGGAGATCAGTTAGACACACATAATGTGAGGTTCGAGTGGGACCCTGTTTCCGATATGAGCGGCGTCACGTACAGGATAGTCGTCACTGATATGGGCAATGGAATAATACTCCATGATGTGTCCGGCATAACAGCTTCGAATATCAGTCTGCTGCTTTATGATTCCTCCTACGAGTGGAACGTCACCGCCACTGACGGCGCGGGCAATGCGGGCCCCACCTCCGGGTCGTATTATTTAGTGGTTGTTGCAATAGACCATCTGGCGCCGGATACCGTGGTGACCGCCCCAAATGGCGGGGAGGTATTGGAGGCCGGCTCTTCTTTCGCCATAACCTGGTATGCCCTGGACCAGGATTTCACTTCCACACCCGACCTTAAGGTCCGGATCTTCTTTTCTCATGACAACGGCTCCAGTTGGGAGCAGATTGCGTCGCTGGAAAATAATCTTGGCGCTTTTGACTGGACTGTGCCGAACATCATCTGCGACGAAACGTGCCTGATCAGAGTGACGACCGAAAACGAGGCGCAAATGCTTGGTTCTGATGACAGTGACTTTGCGTTCAGTATTATTGCTGCATCAGCCGGGGCTTTGGGTGCGACCGAGACAAACCCACCCACAGGAGAAGTGGGTGGGAACGGAAGCAGAGGAGGTGGAGGATCAAAATGTTTTATAGCCACGGCTGCCTATGGAAGCCCCCTCGCCGGGGAAGTGGAGACGCTGAGAGGGTTCAGGGACAGAAGCCTCCTTACTAACAGCCTTGGCAGGGCGTTCGTGCGCTTTTACTACAGGCACTCCCCGCCTATCGCTGCTTACATATCTACCCATGAGACACTAAGGACCGCCGTGCGGCTGTCCCTGACGCCATTGGTCTACGGGATCAAATATCCCGTGGCCGCCATGCTTGCGGGCTTTTTCGCGGCAAGCGTGCTTATATATATGACAAAACCCGCAGGGGATCATAAAGGAAAGAGGAGGCCTATACTTTAATCAGGCGAGATTATTCAGCAACGGCCACTCCTCAAGTCATGTCAGGAATTGTCATTGCTAAGTCTATCTGATAAGCGCATGGGTAGCAGGTAACGGATTGAGAGACTTATAATCTCTTTCTTAATTCCGCTATCATCGCTTTCAGTTCATCGATTTGCGCCTGCTGAGAATCGATCATCTCCTGCTGCTCCTGCATGGCCTTTACCATTGGAGCGATGAGGTCCGTGTACCTCATCGACAGACTGCGCTCCGCGTCTTCGCCGATGCTCAGAATATTGTATCCTGTTCCAAGCAGCGCTTCGATGTCCTGGGCGATAAATCCGAAGTCTGTCCGGTCGTTGCCCTCGTTCAATTTGTACTGCACAGGCCGGAGCTGTTTGACAGGAAGGCCATGACCATGCAACCTGCCCTTCTATCACTGTTACAGAACTATCGCCGATCCTCCCCTTGTTTGATGCATTTACGGAAGCGTTAGATCCAATAGCGGTCGCATTCGTGAGGTTACTTGATGATGCACCTGCACCATAGCCTATGGCTGTGTTGTAGGTGCCTGTCGTGTTGGAATAGAGCGTATTATACCCGGTGGCTGTGTTGCGGATGCCTGTTGTGTTGTTTATGAGCGCCTGATAACCGATGGCTGTGTTCATGTCACCTGTGGTGTTGGTGCTGAGGGTTTGAGAGCCGATGGCAGTGTTGGTGTCACCTGTGGTGTTGGATTGGAGAGCGCGTCCTCCGCAGGCTGTGTTGCCTCCGCCCGTGGAGTTGGCCCTCAGGGCAAGAGAACCGACTGCCGTATTGTTTCCTCCATTAGTTGTTGCCGTGGGCTGGTTTGAATACAATGCCTCAAACCCGACGGCAGTGTTGTGAGAGTCCCATACTGTTCCGAGGTTATTATAGGATTGAGTGTTTAGAGCAGAGGTCCCAAGCGCTGTATTCTTGCTTGCAGTGGTGTTGGAAAAAAGCGCAGCTTCTCCTCCGGCTGTGTTGTTGGAGCCTGTGGTGTTGGACCTTAGGGCAAGAGAACCGACTGCCGTATTGTATACTCCATTAGTTGTTGCCGTGGGCTGGTTTGCATACAAGGCCTCAAACCCGACGGCAGTGTTGAGAGAGTCCCATGCAGTTCCGCCGTTATTATACGATTGAGCACGCAAAGCATATACCCCGAGCGCTGTATTCTTGTTTGCAGTGGTATTGGAAAAGAGCGCAGCATGTCCGCCGGCTGTGTTGTTGGAGGCTGTGGTGTTGGCATAGAGCGCACCTTGTCCGCCGGCAGTGTTGAAGCTGCCTGTCGTGTTGGAATAGAGAGCGGAAACGCCGGTAGCTGTATTGTAGGCGCCTATGGTGTTGGAATAGAGAGCGGAATATCCGGTAGCCGTATTGATACTGCCTGTGGTGTTAAACCTCATGGCAAGAGAACCGACTGCCGTATTGTATGTTCCATTACCGATGTTTGTGGGCTGATTTGAAAACAAAGCCTCATTCCCTACGGCAGTGTTATGAGAGTCCCAGGCTGTTCCGCTGTTATTATACGATTGACTAAGCAAGGCATATGACCCGATCGCTGTGTTCTTGCTTGCCGAGGTGTTGGCCCTCAGTGCTAAATATCCGCCGGCTGTGTTGTAGGTGCCTGTGGTATTCCAAAAGAGAGCATCAGCTCCGCTGGCTGTGTTGTAGCTGCCTGTGGTGTTGGAATAGAGCGCACGATATGCGCCGGCTGTGTTGTCGGTGCCTGTGATGTTGGAATAGAGCGCAGCAGCTCCGCTGGCTGTGTTGGCGAAGCCGGTCATGGTCAGGTTGCCTGCATTGAGACCCGCAAAAAAGTTGCCTGATCCATATGTATGCATCAATGTATTTGCGCCTGACTTTATTATCCCTGTTGTCGCGGTAGTTGCAGGCAATCTGAGATTTCCTGTTATCTCAAGCTGTTCATT
>JACRQA010000196.1 GCA_016222915.1 Nitrospirota bacterium
AAAATACCTCGGCATTCCCGGCGCTCAGAGAAAATGGGGCCGCAGTAAAAATCAATATCATGCAGATCATGACCAGGAATTCCCTTGACGGTGACGGGCGCGGAGTTCCGTAACAGCGCCGGTTCAACAGCATGCCCCTCCGCCCTTCCCTTCCCTTTCAGGTTTTGTAAAGGCAGGCGCACAGTCAAATGGCCCATAGTGAACAGACCTGTCACCTGTTACCTTAAAATGCCTTGCCAGACGTGTCTCCTGCAGCATCGACGCCGTATTACCGCATACAGGCACAGGTTTGCCGGTCATAAATATGTGGTGATCATCGAGCTCAAAGGAATGGGAACATGTAGTTATGCTCCCCTTATAGACCGCAACCTGCCCGTAGTCCTCACAAACGTCCTCAAGGGAATCAAGTTTGAACGCCCTGATCGTCATCGAATAAAAATCAACCATCCCTGTCCTGGCTTCAATTTCCGGATTATCAATCGTTATCCGTCTTTTTGAGATGACACGGAAATCGGGGCATCCCAGTCCCCTCAACATCCTTCTGAAATCCCCGGTATACATGGCCCCTGACAGGCATTCACCATGCAGCACAGGATCGTCCTTTAAATAATCAGGTACCCTTCTCCCCGTAAACACATCCGAGAAATACAGTTCACCCCCCGGTTTGAGGATGCGGAAGATCTCTGAAAAAGCCCTTTCCTTGGAGAGGGAAAGGTTGATGACGCAGTTGGATATGACTACATCGACCGAGTTATCGTCTATGCCCGCCTCTTTCAGGTCCTCAATGTTTCCATGCCTGAATTCAACATTCGGCCTACTGTATCCAAACCTCTTCATCTGTTTATCGAGATGCCGGCCGGCTACTTCGAGCTGTTCAAGGGTCATATCCACACCGATCACAAAGCCCTCCGGACCGGCAAGATGAGATGCGATGTACACGTCTCTTCCCGCCCCGCATCCGAGGTCCAGGACCACGCACCCTTCAATTGCAGGCGGGATGGGAGAGCCGCACCCATACACCCTCGTGAGGATTTCATCGTCTATCTTTTTTTCAATGGCGCGTATATAAGGAGACAGTGTGCTGTCATCGCATTTGCATGTACTGGTCTTAAGGTCCTGTGTGCTGCGTACCACCTTGCCGTAATAAGATTTCACGAAGCCGCTCTTATCTGAATTATCAGTCATTCAACATCCCTCCGGTCGGTATGATTGTCCTGTTTATCTCAATACAATTTACATTATACATTACCCCGGCACATGACCTTGACATTTACTCAAAACATGATAACCTTTCAACTATGATCGCAATCAGACAGGTTGCAACATTCAGTATGAAAGGAGGTGAAGGATAATGAAGATATCAAAGATACTCGCACTGGCAATGCTGGCGTCGGTGTTCATCGTTTCTTCCGTATTTGCCGCCGGTATGACGGGAGGCGATGTTGAAAAAGGAAAGGCCCTCTTTAACGACCCAAAGTCCTTTGGAGGAACTGTATCATGCAGCTCATGTCATCCTGACGGCAAGGGACTGGGAAAGGCCGGAATGAAGGGAAGGACGGAATGGAAAAATCCGGCCGGGACTTACAAGAGTCTTGAAGAGGCCATCAATGTCTGTATTACCGCCGCCAACAAAGGTAAAGCGATTGATGTGAAGTCCCAGGAGATGAAGGACATGGTTGCTTACATCAGATCACTTGCAATGGAAATGAAGCATGAAATGCCGATGAAGGAAAAGAAGATGGGTTATTAGGACACTCAGGTTTATTCAAGGGCGGTCTCACAGGGCCGCCCCTCCTTCCCAAGCCTCACAACTCCAGTCCGGCCTCGATAAAGGGCCCGCTGAATTTGACCGATGTCTCAACATCGCTGACGTCTATTTTTATGTCCTCATGTCTGTACCCGCCTGCAATAAAGAGCAGCCACACAGGCTTTATCTTGACCCTTCCGATCAGATCATAGTAATGATTTGAATTGTAGGCTATGCCTCTGCCCTCGACCTCTATGCTTAATTTGTCGATAGGTTTTATTTGCGCGCCTGCATAGATCATCGGCACAGGGAGGGTGAGTTTTTTGGATTCGGTAACAGGCGCCCCGGTTACGGCCTCTGATCCGGACACCTCCGCTTCAAGATCAATTATCCTGGCGTTTATGCCAAGCTCTACATTGAGCTTTCCCAAAGAGGCTGTCTTTAACAGCGGTATCGGATAGTAAAGCGCAACATCGTAATGGTCAAGCTTGAGCAAAGTGTCAAAGGGCTTCCTTCCATCAACGGTTATGTCCCCGAAGGTGAAGTCTGCGTCTTTAGAGCCGGTCTCTTCGAATTTCATAGGTGTTGCCATCAAATAAATATTCGGGAGGATAAGCGGCAGTTCTATCTTGACCCTGGCAAACGGCCCGTGTTCTTGGTCATAGTTCAAATCCTCCTCTATATCGAGCTTGTCGGCATCCGATACCGGTTTGAAAGCCATATCCCCGGACGGCATGTGCCACCAATATCCTGCTCCGGCCTCAAAGCCAAGCGCAAATGATTTCTGATGTGCGAGAGATAACGCAAAACATAACAGCGCTGCAAACAAAATGGTTTTTTTCTTCATATTTAAATTCTCCTTTTAAGAATGAATGAAAAATAATATATTTTTATTATCAGGAAGTATAACAAATATACGGACGATATCATAATATACCCATTGACCCTGGTTGAATTCATAGGCAACTTCCTATATGATAGTCTATATAGAAAGTGAGGTGCTTAATATGGGACCGATGACAAGACAGGCCAATTTCCTCTTGCCCGAAAATCTTCTTGAAGAGCTTAGGAAGTCCGTCCCCAAAAGAGAACAGAGCATGGTGGTTGCCGAGGCGCTGAAAAAAGAGCTGAAACGTTTGAAGCTCCAGAAGGCGTTGGATACAAGCTTCGGAGCATGGAAAGATGCCGACCACCCGGAGCTGAAGTCAGGCGCCGGGACCTTCATAAGAAAACTGAGACACTCGACACGGTCAAAGCGCTCATGAGGAACACGCTTATTGACACAGATATCCTGATCAACTTTCTCAGGGGCCGGGAGAAAGCCAGGGTCTACCTTTCTTCTCTGCTAAATGAAGCAACGGTTTACTGCTCCGTGATAACAGTTGCGGAACTCTTTGCAGGTATGCAGGAACATGAACGAGAGGCAACGGCCGGGCTTATAGACAGCTTTAACATAATAAATGTAACCCGGGAAATTGCGGAAAAGGCGGGCAGATATAAGAGCGCCCACAAAAGCCACAGTCTTGAGCTTGATGATTGTCTTATAGCAGCTTCAGCCTTTGTGAAAAACGCCGTACTTGCCACCGGAAACGAAAAGCACTATCCAATGAAAGATATTCAAAAGGTAGTTATTAAATAAGGACCATTTCCGACAAATTGCAATAAGCTTGAGGGTCCTCGCTACGAATCGTTCTGACAAGTGGTCTTGCTCATTCACACGCCCTCCCCTTGAAATGGAAAAATAACTTCAGCGTCTTCTTTACCTTCCCGGAGAATATCTTCCCTGAAAAATAATTCCCGACCACCCTTTTATTGATCTCCGCCAGGGTCGGATAGGTGTGTATGGCCGAGGCCATGGTTGAGAGTTTGACCCCACCGTTTATAATCGCGATCCATTCACTTAAAAGCTCGCCTGCCTGCGGTCCTAGTATTTGAGCGCCCACGGGATCGCCGTTGTTATCGATAATAAGCTTGACCAGGCCGGTCTCTTCACCCTCGGTTAGACTCCTGTCATTGGCCCTGAACTCCTCTTTCCAGACCGAATATTCTATGCCCGCTTCCTTTGCGCGTTTCTCATTCATGCCGATGCTTGCAAGCTCAGGGTCTGTGAATGTGCACCACGGCAGAAAAGTATAATCAGCCTTTCTCGGCAAGTGCAGAATGGCGCTGCTGAGGGCGATCCCTCCTTCATATCCTGCGGCGTGCGTAAACTGATATGCGCCTGTTACATCTCCGACTGCGTAGATATGGGGATGGTCCGTGCGCATCCTGTCGTCCACCCGTATCCCCTTCCTGTCAAAATCCAGGGACAACTTCTCAAGACCCATGCCGCTCACATTAGCGTCCCTCCCAAGGGCGACAAGGATTCTCTCAGCCCTGATGCCCTCCGCTTTCCCGTCCTTCTTCCTGATGGTGACTTCTTTTTCTCCGTTAAGGTCTTTCACGCCTACCAACTCAGTATCCAGGTGAAATGTAACACCCTCAGCGCTCAACACATTCATTACGATGTCAGCCATATCTTTGTCTTCCTTACTCAATATCTGGCCGCTG
Source organism: Nitrospirota bacterium (assembly GCA_016222915.1). Taxonomy (GTDB): domain Bacteria; phylum Nitrospirota; class Thermodesulfovibrionia; order UBA6902; family UBA6902; genus UBA6902. The sequence goes on from JACRQA010000196.1 coordinate 4,298, forward strand.
CGCTGAATTACAAAGACCCTCGTCCCCAGCCTGCAAAATGCCTGGGCCATCTCAATCGCGACCGGCCCTGCACCGATGACGACCATGGATTTAGGCAGACTGTCCAGAGAAAATATTTCTCTATTTGTAATAAAGGGCGTCTGATCGATACCTTCTATAGGCGGGATTGACGGCGAAGAGCCGGTGGAGATTACCCACTTATTCGCAGAATAAGTTTTGCCGTTTACCCGGACGGAGTGTTCATCGACAAATTCCGGTGCTCCGAATTCGACCTTCACCCCAAGCTTGCAGAACCGCTCTTCGGAATCATGTTTCTGTATAGTCCCGATCACGTACTGAATGCGCCTTGCAACGTCCCTGAAATCAACGGGCTTTACGTCGGCAGCCGGAAGACCATACTTCGTCGCGTTCTTCATCATGTGGTAAACATGCGCTGTCCTGATCAGCGTCTTGCTCGGAACACATCCGTAATGAAGACAATCGCCGCCGAGCTCCTTCTCCTTTTCTATCAGCAGTGTTTTAGCGCCGAACCGGCTTGCGCCTGAAGCGACTGTGAGGCCCCCTGCTCCGCCCCCGAGTATTCCTATATCAAAATCATATCTCGGCATCTTGACCTCCTGTTTATCAGCGACCAGCCATCAGCTGTCAGCTTTTAGTCCTGTAGTTTTTTGATTTATAAAATGCAATTATTTTTTTTGCCGCCAGGGGGAATATCCCAAGCAGTACAAAAGATAAAATTAAAGCCGGTGAAAGTATACCGGACAGGGACTCGATCTTCCCAAGCTCCCTTCCGGCGTTGACAAATACTATAGTTGCGGCAAGCATCCCTGCCTGTGACACCCAGTAGAACGTCTTAAGCGGCATCTTTGTAAGGCCCATCAGCAGGTTGATAAGCCAGAAAGGAAATACCGGGACCAGCCGCAGTGTAAATAAATAGAAGGCCCCTTCTTTTTCAATTCCCTCATTGACTGTCTTCAGTCTTTCCCCGAATCTTCCCTGTACCCAGTCCCTCAGTATGAACCTGGAAATAAAGCAGGCGAGAGTCGCCCCTATCGTGCTCGCAAAAGATACAACCACCGTTCCTGTTACAAGGCCGAAAAGCGCGCCTGCAGCAAGAGTCATTACCGCCGCCCCCGGCAATGAGAGTGACGTGACGAGTATGTAAATCCCTGCGTAAGCCGCAAGCACTGTCATACTCTGCTCTCTGTACATCTCCTGAAAACGGTGCTGTGATTCTTTTAAATAAGAGAGCGTCAGGTAATCACCGGCATTGATCACCTTAAGGCCGATAACAAGGACTGCTACGACCGCGACTATTGCGATTTTCTTAATAAGGCCTTTTCTGTTATTACCCAAATTATTAAAAATCCCTTCAGTATGTTTTTACGTTATACTGACGTCTATAATATCAGAGCACACTTTTTTATCAATGAATGTGATCTATAGTAGTCCACCCATTTTTAACCAGGCACAGCCTCCGGACAAAAAAAGATTTTCAATCTAAACTGTTTTATGTAATAATTTTATCAAATCAGTCCGGAGCAGGACTTTGAAAAACACTTTTTGCTTAAAACCGCTCATGGAGAAGAATTTATGAAAATCGGTTTTGTCGGTCTCGGTAAAATGGGGATGAACATGGTGCAGCGCCTGATAAACGGAGGGCACAATGTTGTTGCTTACGCCCGTACAGCAGGGACCGTAAAGATGGCAGAAGAAAAAGGGGCCATTGGAGCGGCATCTCTGACTGACCTGGTTGCCAAGCTGGAAAAACCGCGCATCGTCTGGCTCATGGTGCCTGCAGGAAAGGCGACGGAAGAGACTTTGACAAGCATTGCCGGCTTGCTGGAAGAGGGAGACATACTGATCGATGGGGGAAATTCCTTTTACAAAGACTCCATTCGCAGGGCGGAAGAACTGAAGAAGCGAAATATTTCTTTCCTCGACATAGGCACAAGCGGGGGGATATGGGGGCTGAAGATAGGCTACTGCATGATGATAGGAGGAGATAAGGACACTTTCCATGCAGTCGGACCACTACTAAAGACACTCGCCCCTGAAAACGGATACGCCCATGTCGGACCACACGGCGCGGGGCATTTTGTAAAGATGGTCCATAACGGGATTGAATACGCAATGCTGCAAGGTTATGCCGAAGGCTTTGAGATCATGAATGCAAAAAAGGAGTTCAACCTCGACCTCCGCATGATCGCAAATCTATGGAACCACGGCAGCGTTGTCCGCTCATGGCTGCTGGAGCTTGCAGAGGCCGCATTTGAGAAAGACCCGAAACTCGAAGGCATTCGCGGCTATGTCGAAGACTCGGGTGAAGGCAGATGGACAGTTATGGAGGCTGTTGAATTAGATGTTCCGGCTCCTGCTATTACACTGTCTCTATTGGAACGCTTCCGCTCTCGGCAGGAAGAGTCCTTCAGCGCCAGGACAATCGCGGCCCTGCGCAATGAATTCGGAGGGCACGAAGTAATGAAAGTAAGAAGTGAAAAGTGATAAATCAGGGACCATATCATGTCTGATAACATTTCAGATACACCGGGGGCCTCACTCTTCTGTGAGATAAAACCGGAGAGGGTCAACATAGAGCCTTTCACTATGGTGATCTTCGGCGGCGGTGGGGATTTGAGCAGGAGAAAGCTGCTGCCCACGCTTTATCACCTGTGCCATGACCAGAACCTGCCGGGTGAATATTCCATCATTGCCTTTGCCTCTACTGAACGGACCAACGACGAATACCGGGACCTTATAAAGAAGTCTGTCGAGGAATTCAACAAAGGACCATTTAATGAGACCTGCTGGGAGAATTTCAGCAGGCATCTTTTTTATGTGTCAGGTAAATTTGACGATGTAGAAAGTTACAAAAAGCTTTCACAGCGCATTGAGGACGTCGCTAAACCCACAGCCGGAGGAAAAAGGGAAGTCATCTATTATCTCGCTGTCCCTCCCCA
>JACRQA010000042.1 GCA_016222915.1 Nitrospirota bacterium
TATCTTAGCATTGGTTACATTCAATATCTTATGCAATACCTTGTCTTTTTCGCACAGCGCAATGTAATATGAGGCATTCTCTGTCATCAATAGTTTGAAAAGCTCTTGAGTTATCCTTTCTGATGCTGTCTTTTTTATCTTTGATGAATATTTCCTCAAATAATTGCGGGTATCCCTCTCTATTGTAAATCCTAATTGTGCTGCTAATCTGTAAGCCCTTAAAAGCCTTAAAGGATCTTCTGAAAGGTTCTCGGGACTTATCATTCTTATTATTTTGTTTTTTAAATCTGTCCTTCCGTCGAATGGATCAATTAATCCTTTTACAGGAGACCATGCAATAGCATTTATCCTGAAATCGCGTTTACTCAGATCCTTTAAAACATTATTCTGCATTTGAGAGAAGTCCAAAAATTGACCATCGTTTAATGCTACTCTGAACATCCGGTCTTTTTTCAATTCTATGAATGTACCTTTGAATTTGTTTGATGTGATGAGAGCAATCTTTCTGGCATTATGCTTCAGGATGTAGTCCTTGTCTTTGCTGATGTCACCGCCGTGAAGCAGGTCTCGGATATAACCTCCGACAAGATAAATGTCTTTCCTGGCATGGTTAAAAAGCCATTGATTTATCGGGTCTGACAATATTTTATTTGCAAGGTCCATATGAGAAGATACATGATCGATGTTTAAAGATACAAGAGATATTGGCCTGAAGCTGAATGCGATTTGTTTAGATCAGTTCTGACAGTACTCTAAAATAAAAACACAGTCAGAGTGATAATCCATGGCCCTGAATTGCATCGCTTCCTGAACATAGGGTTGTTCAAGTGGGAATGTGTGAATGTAAATGGCCCCGTTGCTAAGATTTTCCTGAATTATTACCTTGTATTCCACATACTTTTAAACGGCAAATAAAAGATATTTCTTTAACCGTAATAAGTTAAACGATGCAATGCCGGGAGATTACAGCAACAACTTGTGCGATGATTTTATTCTCTACAGGACTGAAGTTAAGTGCGCAATTCTGCGCCAAGATTTCTCTGAAGCCGGCTGATTATCTCTGAATGCAATTTATCGACTTCATTGTCGGTAAGTGTTCTTGATGCTGAACGGTATCGGATTGAAAAGGCGAGGCTCTTTTTATCTATTGGCATGGGCTTGCCCTTATATATATCAAAGAGATCAACGGATTCAATGATATCTGATTCAATGCTGAGGATCTCTTCTTTAACAGCTGATACGGTCACATCGTCATGTACAACGAGTGCGGCATCTCTTTCAATATATGGGTACCTGGGCAGAGAAACATATGTGGTTTTTGTCGGGACAGCCTTGAGAATTTTAGTTATGTCGTATATCTCAGCAACAGTTATGTCTCCGTTAATGTCATATGCTTCTGCAACGAGCGGATGCAATACTCCCATATGTCCGGCCTTCTCATTATGAATAAAAATAGCGCATGATTTGCCGGGATGCAGATATGGCCCGATAGCGGCATCCTTAACAAAAGAAATATCCGATAAGTTCAGCGTTGCGAAGACATTCTCCAACGCGCCTTTCAAATCATAGAATCCGGCATGTTTACTATGCCATATGGATGGTGTCGGTCCTTTATGGTATACAGCGGCCATTTGGGTGGTCTCATCAGGCAGCTTCCTGGTCGACGGTAAAAATACATTGGATATTTCAAAAAAAGCGAGCCTCTTTTCCCCGCGATTTAAATTCATGCTGACATTACTTAAGAGGGCCGGGACAAGAGTTGTTCTCATCACTGAATCTTCTTTTCTCAGCGGGTTTTTAATATAAATAAAGTTTCGCCTTCTGTCATTCAAAGGCAAGTTCAGTTTATCAAGAGACTCGGGACTCATAAAACTAAAGTTAATTACCTCCGAGAAACCCGACTTGACCATTGAGTCCTTCAGTGTCTTGATAAGCTGCTGAGTCTTGTGCTCAGGAGCGGGGCTCATCTGCATTACCGGAAGTGTTGCCGGAATCTTATCATATCCATATAGCCGGGCAAGTTCTTCAATGATGTCGACGTCTCTTTCCACATCATTTCTGAAGGTTGGCGGGGTGACGGTAATGGTCTCCCCCTCCCCTTCTATCTTAAATCCAAGATTCAGCAGTGACTTTTTAATAAAAAATTCTTCCAAATCTACCCCGATAACAGAGCTGATCTTATTAAGCGCAACAGTAATTGTTCTCGGTCCGTAGTGTCCGGGACAGGCATCAGTTATTTTGGTTGTTATACCTCCTGCGATTTCCACTATCATCTGTGCTGCCCTGTCCAGTGCGATAGTGACGGCTTCCGGATCGACTCCTCTTTCAAATCTGTAAGACGATTCAGAGGAAAGATTGAGTGACTTGGACGTCCTTCTCACTGATGAAGGATTAAAATACGCGCTCTCAAGAAGTATATTGACTGTCCCGGATGAAACTTCCGTGTTTTGCCCCCCCATGACCCCGGCTATCGCTACAGGCTTTTCCGCATCCCATATAAGCAGCATGTTGCTGGATAACCTTCTCTCTTCATCATCCAGGGTCGTAAATGTGTCTGCCTTGCCGACTTCGCCGACAACGATCTTCTTTCCCGCAAGCTTATCGAGATCAAAGGCATGCATGGGCTGACCGATTTCCAGGAGCAGGTAATTGGTAACATCAACAATATTTGAAGTTGATCTTATACCGCAGGATTCGAGACGTTTTGATAACCAGTCGGGAGACGGTCCGGGTTTTACTCCATACACTATCCTTGATGAATATCTGGGACAGAGTTCAGGGTTGTTAATAATGACAACAGGACCCTCGCCTTCCTCTTTATCAATAGCAACAGAAATATCTTTAAAGGGGACCCCCAGAATTGCCGAAATCTCGCGGGCAATTCCTCTTATACTCAGGCAGTCAGGCCTGTTAGGGGTAATACCGATATCGAATATCGCGTCGTCTTCAGTCTCTTCAACTGCTTCTACTTCAAAGCCCGCCATTGTTAATATGTGGGCCAATTCCCTGGGCGGGACATTAATGTCAACGAAATCTTTAAGCCAGTTATATGATGCTTTCATAGTTCAAGGACAGCTTTCAGCAATCAGCTTAATGAAAAAATAGTCTTTGTAAAAACTTCCTGGTGATAGCTGAAGGTCATATCGTTTATTTTAAAATTGTTCCAAAAATCTTTTATCATTTTCAGGAAACAGCCTGATATCATCAATACCGTATTTAAGCATTGCCACGCGCTCTATTCCCATTCCAAATGCAAAGCCGGTATAGAGGTCCGGATTGTATCCAGCCATTTCATATACGCGGGGATTGATCATACCCGCTCCGAGGATCTCAAGCCATCCGGTCCCTTTGCAGACATTGCATCCGGAGCCTTTGCATATGACACATGATATATCTATCTCGGCGCTCGGCTCGGTGAATGGGAAAAAACTCGGCCTGAACCTGACTGAAGTCTCGCGTCCGAATACCCTGTGAATAAACAGTTGCAACACACCTTTGAGATCGCTCATGCGGATATGTTTATCGACCATAAACCCTTCCAGTTGATGGAACATCGGAATGTGAGTGACATCAGCGTCACATCTATAGACTTTACCGGGGGCAATGACACGAAGCGGAGGGGTATTTTTCTCCATTGTGCGGACCTGGACCGAGGATGTGTGAGTCCGCAAGACTACATCGTCACTGATAAAAAATGTATCTTGCATGTCCCTTGCCGGATGGTCCTTGGGGAAATTCAGGGCTTCAAAGTTGTAAAAATCGAGCTCAACCTCCGGGCCTTCTTCAACCGTGAATCCCAATGAAATGAATATGCCGACTATTTCGTCAAGGACTTTTGTTATGGGATGCAAATGTCCCCAGGGGGTAAAACATCCTGGCACAGTGACGTCAATCTGCTGGCTTTGAAGCGACTTGCTCAGTTCAACAGACTTGAATATCCCTTCCTGCTTATCAAGAAGGGCTTCAATATATTTTTTTGTCTCGTTAAGTAAGGAGCCGTATTCAGGTCTTTGTTCCCTGGGAATGGAGCCCAGAGATTTTAATTTGGCGGTAAGTAATCCCTTTTTCCCCAGATACCTGACCTTTAAGTCTTGAATGTCCTGAAGCGATAAGGCCTTATCAGCCTCTTCCCGAACAGCCTCTTTTATGGAATGCAGGTCATTGTGCATTCCCTTTTTTGACCGTTTCTACAAGATTGTTAAAGGCCTTCGGATCATTATATGCAAGGTCTGCCAATGTCTTCCGGTTAAGCTGCACATTGACCTGCTTAAGCTTGTTCATAAACTGGCTGTATGACATGCCCAATGCCCTGACTGCCGCATTGATTCTTATTATCCAGAGGGACCTGAACTCTCTCTTTTTCAATCTTCTGTCTCTGTAATTATTGAGTAACGCCCTGTCTACGGCCTGCGCTGCAATCCTGTAAAGACGGCTTCTTCCGCTATAGAAGCCCTTGGCCATCTTGAGGAGTTTCTTTCTCCTCCTGTGTGTCTTAAAACCACCTCTAGCTCTCGGCATTTATATGTACCTCCTGATATTACTTGTATTGATTAGATTGTAATTATACAGCTTCGTTAAGTTCCCGGTAAAGTATTTATCCTTAACCACAGATTGATTAATTAGGCATAATTTTTCTGATGGCATCTAAATTGGTTTTATGCACCAAACCGCTTTTTCTCAGCTGCTTTGTCCTTTTGGAAGATTTGCTTGTCAGGAGATGGCCCATGAATGCCTTGCTCCTTTTTATCTTCCCTGTCCCGGTTTTCTTAAACCTTTTTGCAGCCCCTCTGTGAGTCTTCAACTTTGGCATTATACTCTCCTTACCTCTTATTAATATATTCAAAAGCTATTAATTATAGTTAATGAATAAAAATTTGACAAGTCTTATGTTCCCCCTCTTATTATTATGAAGAGGAAACCGGACATTCAGGACGGCTGGAGTCTGACCCTCAATCAAACGAGTGTGTTGCCTGCTTACTAAATAATTTCTACAACAACCTGTCGAACAGCTATTGAATTATTTAGGGACAAGGACCATTATCATGCGGTTGCCTTCCATCTTGGGCGCCTGCTCCAGATTCGCTACTTCTGAAAGATCAGCAACGATCCTGTCCATGACCTTTTGGCCGATGGCCTTATGAACAATTTCTCTTCCCCGGAAAAACATCGTTATTTTAACTTTGTCTCCGTGGGCCAGAAATTTCTTGGCGTTGTTCATCTTGAATATCAGATCATGTTCATTAGTCTGGGGCCTGACTTTTAATTCTTTTACCGTAAGAGTCTTGTGTTTAGTTGTATGTTTCTTTGCCTGCTGATAACAGTATTTTCCATAATCCATTATCTTGCATACGGGGGGTTTGGCCTCCGGGGCAACCTCTACAAGATCCAGGTCCTTGTTGAGGGCGTGCTTGCGGGCATTGTAAATATCCAAAACACCAAGCTGGGTGCCGTCGTCATCAATTACCCTTACTTCTTTCGCCTTGATCCAGCGGTTGATTCTTAGTTCTTTGCTTATAACTACCTCCTGTTTGAAATTTCATTTTTAAGAAAGGCAGTCAGGGCATCAATGGTCATTTCTCCGACATTGTCGCCGTTCCTCTTTCTTATGTTAATGGTATTATTTTCCATTTCTTTATCACCTATTATACACATGAAAGGTGTTTTTAACATAGTGGCTTTTCTTATTTTATATCCTATTTTCTCATTGTCATCATCCATATCAACACGAATGCCTTCCTTGATTAAAGCATTCAATATGCCCCTGGCGTATTCTGCATGCCTCTCGGAAATCGTCAGAAGAGAAATCTGCACGGGAGACAGCCAGAAGGGAAAGGCGCCTGCGTAATGTTCTATTAAGACCCCGAAGAACCGCTCCAGGGAACCCATCAATGCGCGGTGTATCATGATGGGCCTGTAGTCTTTGCTGTCGGAGCCTCTATAGTTGATATCAAGCCTCTCCGGGATATTGAAGTCTACCTGGATCGTGCTGCACTGCCATTGCCTGCCGAGAGAGTCCCGGACCTTGATATCGATTTTGGGTCCGTAGAAAACGCCCTCTCCCGGATCTATTTCATATTTAAGTCCCTTATCTATCAGCGCCTTTTCCAGCGCGCCGGTTGCCTTTGTCCACGCATCTTCCGCACCGACGTATTTTTCGGGCCTTGTCGACAGGTATATATCATAATCTGAAAACCCAAAGGTTTTCAGAATGAATAATGTAAAGTCCAGCACCCTTAATACTTCATCTTCAATCTGATCTTCCCGGCAGAATATATGGGCGTCATCCTGGGTAAAGCCGCGCACTCTCAAAAGGCCGTGAAGCACACCGGAGCGTTCATAGCGATATACCGTACCGAGCTCGGCAAACCGCAGAGGCAGTTCCCTGTAGCTCCGTAAATGGCTCTTGAATATCGACACGTGAAAGGGACAGTTCATGGGTTTGATTTCATATTCAAGCCCCTCTATCTCCATGGGTGAATACATATTCTCTTTATAAAAATCGAGATGCCCGGTCTTTTTCCAGAGGTCCAGCTTTGCCATGTGAGGAGTATAAAGAATCTGATAGCCGGCTTTATGGTGTTCGTCCAGCCAGAAATTTTCTATGGCCCTCCTTATGGCCGCTCCTCTTGGATGCCATAGCACGAGTCCAGCGCCGATATCATCGTTTAAACTGAACAAGTCCAGTTCTTTTCCGAGGCGCCTGTGGTCCCGCTTCTTTACTTCCTCAAGAAAATCCAGATGTTTTTTGAGCTCTTCTTTGGAGGGAAATGCAGTCCCATATATGCGCTGGAGCATCTTGTTTTTTTCATCACCGCGCCAGTATGCGCCGGCCACGGACAAGAGTTTAAAGGCCTTGACCTTGCCGGTTGATTCCAGGTGCGGGCCGCGGCAAAGGTCCGTGAAGTCGCCTTCTTCATAGACAGTCACCGTTTCATCCGTTATTTCATTTAACAGCTCGACCTTGTATGTTTCACCGAGACTGCTGAAAAACTTTATGGCATCATTCCTTGACAGCTCTTTTCTGACAAAGGGCCTCTTCGCCTTAATAATTTCCTTCATTTTTTTTTTTTTTTTTTCCAGATATCTTTTTTTCGATCTCAGCCAGATCTTCCTGGGTAATGCTGTGCGCGCAATCCAGGTCATAATAGAAACCGTCTGCAATGGCGGGTCCTATGGCAAGCCTGGTGTCAGGGAAAATCTCTTTAACTGCGTGGGCCATTATGTGGGAGGTACTATGACGATATATTTCGAGAAGTGCCTTGTCGCTCTCTGATGATTCTAAAATACTTATTTCCTCCCTTTGTTAAGAGTTATGAGAAATGCCTGACTCCTTAACTCTAACTAATATAATGGTAGGCACGACTGGGATCGAACCAGCGACCTCTTCCGTGTCAAGGAAGCGCTCTCCCACTGAGCTACGCGCCTTCAATATTATTAAATCAATTCAGTCAACATCCTAAATGATATTGAAAATGGTAAAGAAAATTAATATCTTTGTCAAGGGATTCACCACCTTTTCCATATTAGCGGTCATTTCTTTTTTGTTTGAGCAGTAAAAAAACGGACATTAAATAAAAAGGCACTTCATAGAGCATCCCGGGAATAAGGGTCCTGAGCATAGCTGAAGGCTCGCTCCATCCGGGGCTGTTTAACGATGCATGAAAGAGATTAAAAGGGGAAAAGAAATTATCACTTAATGGCCATAATAAAGCTATCCCTATGCCGTTGCTTGGATTATTGTCCATAACTGAATCTATCATCAAATGTAACATGCCGCCAAGGAACAAACTGTATCCTGCCACCTGTTTTTTGCCTTTGGCGGCAAAGGCGGCAGTAAGGAGAGCAACAAGCAGAATAAAGAAGATGTTGTGAGTGACTACTCTGTGGACCTGATTAAACCAATCAAAAAACAGAAAAAGGAAATCGATGTCCGGCAGTACGCCTCCAATAATGATCGCTGTCAGCGATATATTCCTGAAGGATTTTCCGGTGACATAAGAAACTGTTAAATGGCCGATAGGGGTCATATTATCATGGGAGAATTTCTATTCTCGTGCCGTCCGGGACCAACTTCCATATTTCCTCGATCTCTTCATCGGTGACAGCGATACATCCATCAGTCCAGTCCACAACATCATGAAATGCGCCCATCCATGCATATTCCTCTCCGGTGCCGTGGATCATTACGTCTCCGCCAGGGGACACGCCTGCTATACCTGTAATCTGAAGATCAACCTCATTCGGGTAAGATATATGTAAGGACAGGTGATATTTACTGTCAGAATTGCGGGAGTCGATGACATAACGACCTTCGGGAGTGCGGAGGTCGCCTTCCATCAGCTTCGGCCCTTTAGGATTACGGCCGAGCGCGACATTATAAGTTTTAATCGGTTTGTCATCGTAATAAAGGGTCATATGTTTTAGCGATTTCTCTACGAGTATATAATCGGCATGAATACCCGATGATACCGGGACCTCGGCATACACAGGAATTGATATATTAAAAACAGAAAAAATAATAGCGGCTTTCAGGAATAATTTAATCTGTTTGATTAATGATATGAACATACAAACTAACTTTACCTTACAGTTGCATTAAATTACACTATAAGGCCGCTTGCCTTATTTATGCAACATTAGGGTATACATTCCATATACTGCCGGTATTTGAAATGCGGCGCAGGCTGCATCAGGGCTGACGATGTGCCTTGCGTTCAAGGATTTCCTTTAGCGTGACCACCCCTTCGCAAGGTTTAATGTTGTTTATCAATACCGGAGTTATTTGAAGATATTTAATAAGATCTTTAACTTCTCCCCCTGTGATAAAAAAGGCCCTGCCCCCGAACGGCACTCCTCTTTTCTTGATGTGTGGAAGCCGGATGTAGCCGTGAGTACGGGTAGCTACATACCCGGTTGTATAATTAGGGTCATCGGATATACATAGTTCCCCGAGCACCATACGATATTTATGGACCTTGCTTGCAAGGACAAGGGCCTCTTTAACGGCGCTGTTATTCAGGCCGAGCCGCCCGAGTTTTTTGGAAAGCTCCGTCGCGGCTTTTTGGGTAATGCCCATCCTTGTTACCCTGACTCCACGGAGGAGATCTGGCTCAAGCCTTACTCCTTCAATGTTCATCAGCATTGCGCCTCTCATTGTAATGCCGACGTCGAGGGCGCCGAATGCCTCCTCCACCGCCCGTTCGGTTATTCCTATGGACGTGAGTATTGCCTTGGCGGCTTTTTTTGCGGCTTCGGCATTTCTGGTATTCAGTGTGAAGAGCGGGAGAGAGGAAATCTTTTTAGGCTTCTCCTTTAATTCCTCGACAGTAATGCGTATCTCGTCTGCGGCGCCCTTGTCATGAATCAACGCCCTATCGGTATATTCTTTGACTATACTGCTGATATCATTTCTTTCATAAATGCCCTCAGCCCCGGAGATATGCCCCCCGGACTTAGCAGACCTCATCCTGATGCTGAAAAGATTGCCCCGCGACATTATATCTCCAGCCCCAGGTCTTTGATCATATGCAAATCATCTTCCGGATTTCTTCCTTGAGTTGTAAGGTAATTGCCAAGCAAGAGCCCGTCAGCCCCGGCCAGGAAAATATGGGAATTAAGATCACGCAGGGTCCCCGGCCTCCCACCACATATCCTGATCTCGCGGTCAGGGAGAATATGCCTGTAAACGGCAATAATCTTCAATGCCTCCATCGGACTCAATGCTTCTCTTTCTCCCAACGGTGTGCCCTTGATAGGCGTGAAGAAATTAATCGGAACTGAATCTACTCCGGCATTTTTCAGGGCAAAAGCCATTTCAATACGGTCTTCCCACGATTCCCCCAGACCGAATATCCCGCCGCTGCATACTGACAGCCCGAGCGACCTGGCAGCCTCTATGGTTTTAATCTTGTCCTTATAAGTATGAGTTGTACATATCTCGCTGAAGAACGCCTCTGAGGTTTCAAGATTATGATGATACCTGTTCAGGCCGGATTCCTTCAGCTGCTTTAATTGTTCAAGATCAAGCATGCCGAGGGTAGCGCAAGGCAAGAGGTCATGCCTCCTGAGTTCGGAAATATAGTCGCATATCGTATCCAGTTCTCTAATAGATGGCTTCCTGCCGCTGGTGACAATGCAGAACCTCCTGACCCCGTGATCTTTTGCTGAAAGGGCCGCCTCTAAGATATTGTCTTTATCCAACAACTGATAAACATTAGCATCGGATCTGTTATGCGCGGATTGCGCGCAGAATGAGCAGTCCTCAGGGCATGCGCCTGATTTGGCGTTTATGATCGAACATAAATCAACCTTGTTACCCCTGGACTTTTCCCTCACCCTGCTGGCTGAAGCAAAGAGCTCGAAAATGTCCGCGCCCTTCAATTCGGTCAAGGCCAGGGCTGAATGCTTATCTATTTCATGATCAGAGTTGATCACCTGCGGCGCTGTCTGAAGCATGTGATATTATCCATCGCAGGCAGGTCGTTGTCAATAATATGTGTTGATTATTCCTGTGGGAGAATTATTAAGAAACGGACAGTGCCGGACAATCTCGCACGGTGGAATTTATTTTAATTTAAGTCAGTTACGCAAGCCCAATTAATGTATATCACCAGCCGTATCTAACGTCAAAACCGGTAAATTCTCCCGAACAATCATCCCACTTGCGGTCGATTTTTGTTACCCTTGCGCCAGGGGGGCCTGCCTGGCACCACTCAATGGCCTCCTGAAGTTTATCCATAGGACCTTCGAAGACAGCCTCGACATTTCCATCCGGCAGGTTCCTGACCCATCCCTTTACCCCGAGCTTCAGTGCGGTTTCCCGGGTACTGGCCCGGTAAAAGACGCCTTGCACAAAACCATGAATGATCAAATGCACCCTGCCCTTTTTCATAGTGAACTTATAAAATGAAAATATAATTTAAGGTTGTGAAAGATTATAACATGGTGAAAATATAATCATTAAGGCAAAAGCAATTTTCATAGATTCGAAATCTACATTCTAATTAAGCCACCTCTCGTATCTTTTTTATAAGGGCTGCCGGGGAGAACGGCTTCTGGATAAAGTTGAGTCCCTTTTCAGTTAGTTCCTTCATGTGGATCCTATCATCCGCATATCCGCTCGCGAAGAGGACTTTTATACCGGGACTGGTGTCCTTTATCGCATCGTACGCTTCCTTGCCGCTTTTCTTCGGCATTATTATATCGAGAATACACACCCGGATTTTGTCTTTATTCTCGATAAACTTCCTTACCGCATCTTCGCCGTCCTCAGCTACTATGACGTTATAACCGTAATCCGTAAGCACTTCTGAATAAAGTTTCCTCAACCCGGGATCATCTTCAGCCACAAGGACTGTTTCCTGTCCTGCCGGAAAGGCAGTAAGCACCGCGTCCGCTTCCTGCTCCTCATTGATTCTCTGCGCAACAAGCGGTATATATACCATGAACGTTGTCCCTTTCCAAGGCTCGCTGTAAACGGTTATATATCCGTTATGCTGTTTGACCGTGCCGTATACCATGGAAAGTCCGAGGCCTGTGCCTTTTCCCACTTCTTTTGTAGTAAAGAACGGTTCGAATATCTTATCGCTTGTCGCCTTGTCCATGCCGGCCCCTGTATCGGTCACGGAAATGAGGGCGTATTTACCCGGTTTGCCGAAGCCGTACGCCTTTATAAACTCATCGTCTATCAAAGACAAAGCAGTCTCGATTGACAATAGTCCTCCACGTGGCATTGCATCTCTTGCATTGGTAGCAAGGTTTAACAATGCCTGCTCTATCTGGGCGCTGTCGACGTTTGCAATAAGGGCCTCCCGGCCCAACTTTGTCCTGACTTCAATATCCTCTCCTATTATTCTAAGGAGAAACTTTTCCACCTTTCTTATGATCTCATTCAGATCTGCCGGTTTGAGATTTATAATCTGCTTCATGCTGAAGGTAAGGAGGTTCTGTGTCAGTGAAGCCGCCCTGTCCGCTGATTCAAGAATCTGTTCGATATTTACCATCAACGGATCATCGCTTGACATCTTCATGTGCAAGATATGTCCATAGCCTATTATTGCAGTGAGGATATTGTTGAAGTCATGGGCAATTCCTGCCGCAAGCTGGCCGATTGCCTCCATTTTCTGCGCCTGAAACAGTTGTTCGCGGAGCTTCCGGTTTTCAGTTATATCTTCGGTGATTCCCAGGAGGGCC
>JACRQA010000198.1 GCA_016222915.1 Nitrospirota bacterium
ATATATGGCAGCTTCAATCAAATTTAATTTATTTATTATACGTCATAAAAACAGGACCACTGTAATTAATTTGAAAGGTTTCTTTTATTCAGGCGGTGCATGTGATAAAATACGATGGTTTTGATCCGGAAATCCAGGACATTAATGAGAGGCAACCTATGAAATTCTCACAACTGTTTATACCGACTTTACGTGAAACACCTGCCGAGGCCGAGGCCGTCAGCCATATATTGATGCTCCGCGCAGGATATGTCAGGCAGCTTGCCGCCGGCCTTTACATCTACCTCCCCCTTGCATGGAGGGTAATGAAAAGAATAAACGCGATCCTCAAGGAAGAGATGGACGCCATAGGCGCGCAGGAGATATCCATGCCCGGGCTCCATCCCGCTGAAATCTGGGAAAAGACCGGCAGATGGACCGAGATCGGCGACGAGATGTTCAGGCTGAAAGACCGGGGAGGCAGGGACATGTGTCTGGGGATGACCCATGAGGAAATTATTACATGGCTTGCATCAACGGAGATACGCTCATACAGGGACCTGCCGCAGATGTGGTATCAGATTCAGACCAAATTCAGGGACGAGGCCAGGCCCAAAAGCGGGATCCTCAGGACGCGCGAGTTTATTATGAAAGACAGCTACAGCTTCGACAGAGATGAGAAGGGGCTTGAAGAGAGTTATCAGAAGCACGCGGAGGCCTATCTCAGGATTTTTCAGAGGTGCGGACTTGCGTTTTACCAGGTTGAAAGCGACCCCGGGATGATGGGAGGCGCTACCGCGCATGAGTTTATGGCCCCGAGCCCTGCAGGCGAGGACACGATAGTTATTTGTGATAAGTGCGGGTATGCTGCCAATGTTGAGCTTGCGCTGTCGATACCCCCTTCGCAGAAAGACGCAGGGGCACGGCGCGCCGTGCCCCTGCAAGAGGGACAGTTGGAAGACATCTCCACTCCCGATAAAAGAACTGTCGCAGAGGTGTCAGCATTCCTGGAAGCGGACCCATCGTGTTTCATAAAAAGCCTTCTGTTAATTGGCGCGGATGGCCCCTTTCTTGCGCTTGTCAGGGGTGACCAGGAGCTCCATGAAAAGAAGCTCCAGCGGATTGTCGGGTCATTCAGACCCGCGCAAAAAGATGAGATAAAGGACATCCTGGGGGTCGAGGCCGGCTTCATTGGCCCGCATAATAATAAACTGAAAAAGATCGCTGACATTTCCCTTAAGGAGGGGACATACATTTCAGGCGCGAACAGGGAGGGGTTTCACACGAAGGGGATAAAACCGGGGACACATTTTGACGCAGAATGGCATGATGTCCATGTTGCGCGAGGCGGCGACGGCTGTTCACGGTGCGGCGCTGTTCTCCGGGAGGAGAACGTAATAGAGATCGGAAATATATTTAAACTCGGCACAAAATACTCGCAGCCTCTGAGGGCCGTGTATCTAGACGAAAACGGGGTGGAGAAGACGATCATAATGGGCAGTTACGGCATAGGCCCCGCGCGTATTGCCGCCGCAGCTGTTGAACAGAACAATGACAAAGACGGAATAATCTGGCCGCTGGGCATTGCCCCCTTTGATGTCGAGATAGTTGTCCTCGCCGGTGACGATAAAGAGCTTGCAGAGACTGCCGGACGAATATACCGGGGACTTCAGGACGAACACTTTGAGGTCCTGATGGATGACAGGAATGAAAGACCCGGAGTAAAGTTTAAAGACGCCGACCTGCTGGGGGTCCCCTGTCAGATAATTATCGGCAAGAAGGCGTTAAAAGAAGGTCTCGTAGAGTTTAAAATCAGGAAGACGAAACAGACTGAGCGCATCGCTCCCTCTGACGTAGTCGCAAGAGTCAAGCAGTTATACGGAAAGGCGTAACGATATTCCCGGCTTATAACCGGTCCGGTTTTTCAAGAGTATATATTCAAACAATAAAAAAGCCTGTGCAGTTTATGACTGCACAGGCTTTTCAAATAGTTCTTACTTGGCGTGCGGATTGGGGGCCTGGGTCTGAGGGTGACCGGACTGCTCCCATGGAAGAGATATTGCTTTCAGGTTCTCTGCGTTTTTGACAACCTTAAGCTCGCCCTTTAACTTTTCAATGTATGAGTCAAATACTTTTTTCCTCTTCTCTCCGAGAAGCTGTCTCTCGATCGATTCAGCAGACTGTTCAAAACTGGCCCGAGTCCCCTGCTTTATGTCTGTCAGCTTGATGATGTGATAGCCAAAACGGGTCTTTACCGGTTCGCTGACTTCACCCGGCTTCAGGCTTGCCGCTGCGTTTTCAAATTCCGGCACCATTTTTCCCCTTGTGAAATAACCGACGTCACCGCCTTTGTCCGCCGAGCCCCTGTCTTTGGAAAATTTCTTCGCAAGGTCAGCAAAGCTTTCACCTTTGACGATCCTTGCATGGATGTCCTTTGCCTCTTTTTCCGTTTCTACAAGGATGTGGCTTGCTTTCAACTCCGTGCCTATTGTAAATTTGTCGGCGTTCTGGTCATAGAAGGCCTTGATTTCGGAATTGTCCACAACGGCTTTTTCCTCGACCTCTTTCTTGAGTACGAGTGAGACAAGGGTCATTTTTTCAAATTCCTTGACCTTGTCAAGATACTCAGGGTCCTTATCCAGTTTCATCTTCAGCGCGTGCTGATAAATAAGCTCCCTCTTGATCAACTCATCAAGAAACTTTTCTTTGCCTTCATCGCCCTGGAACTGCTGTCTGGCCCATTCCGGTATCCTGCCGACTTCCTTCGTGAATTCATCCTTCGTGATTTCGGCCTTGTCGACTTTTGCAATAACAGGACCGCTTGCCTTTCCCCCGCCGGATTTACTGCATCCGATCGCTGAAAACATGCAAACGATAATAAGTGCGTGGAATAATACTTTTTTCATATGACTTCTCCTTGAGTTAAGGTATTTAAGATTAGACTGTTTTATACCATAATGGTTCAGGTATTTCAATCTCGAATCCTTTTCCCCAAGCCATCCGGAGAAATATGCTTGAAGAAATATGCTTATTGCATATTAAGAATAAAAGCATATAAAATATATCATTCTAAACCTATCCGCTGATAATGTCTCACTATAAATAGTGAGACAAATATTTCAACAGGGCATTGTTATAAATGCGAACATTCACTCCAATCAATGCTTGCAATAACCAATAATGTATCATGTGTCGCAGCTTTAGGGAATTGCTATTGTAAGTAAAAACAAGAGATTGCATATGCGTTTTTTAAAGACATGGTTTTCCGGTAAAACTCCTGACATGAATTTTCACGCTATCGATATCTTTCGGGGTCTTGCCTCACTATGGGTCGTATTATTTCACTCTTTTGGAGATCATTATCTGAAAGCGGGGGTATCTCCCGTATTTGATGTTTTTAACGCATTTCATGGGCAGGGAAACCGGGGCGTTGAAATTTTTTTCATTATTAGCGGATACTGCATATTTGCATCAGCAGACAAAAATTACAGCACACCTCTTAAATTCTTAAAACAAAGAATCAAGCGCATATATCCTCCGTATTGGGCATCAATTGTATTCGGGATTGTTTTTACCTTTCTTATTTTGCAAACAGGCCTGACTCATTCAGCCCGTCTTCCCAACATATACGATCTTTTCATTTCATTTCCATTGCTTCGTCAGACCAGACTCGGCTATTTTAACGGACCGTATTGGACGCTTACTCATGAGGTGCATTTTTATTTGCTTATATTCTGCTCCATATTAGTATTTCGCAGAAAATTTATATACGTTGCTGATTTCATAACAATTGCCCTTATATTTTCGCGAATTGAAATCAATTTGTTTGCAGGTGCGCCGATAATCGATCAAGTCTTAACGCTGCGGAGCTCCTGGTATAGTTTTTATGGAGGGATTCTGATATATCGTATTATAAGAGACATCCACAAACCGTCCATTCTATATCATTTGTTTTGGGTAATGGTATTTGTTTATTACCAATTTTTTAATCCGCAAAATTCAGTCGATCTGTTTGCTTTAAGCTTTATGATGTTTTTATTGTGTGTACGCCCTTTTGATAAAAAATTACTTCAATTAAAAATTATGAAGCCTTTTTTTCTATTAGGAATGATCTCATACAGCCTTTATTTGACCCACGTTATGATCGCACCAAAAATAATGGGGCTTATTCATCGGTTATTTGAACTTAACAATACAATGGTATTGCTCATCTTTTTCGGCATGATCTTGCCTTTGACATTGATCATATCGTACTATTTTTATCTTTTCTGTGAAAGACCGTTTATTCACAGAAAAACATCGGCTTATACAAAGGGATTACAGAGTGCTCCTCAGCCCGCTCAGGAAACCGGAACAGGTTAGAATACTGAAAAACCCTATATCGAAGGAGAAGAGACGGATTCTTCACAAGAAAGAGGAACTCAGGTCTTGTTAAAATTAATGGCCGCTGAAACACGACAAAGAGGTCGTTATTTTATAATAGGGCATGAGAAAGAGGTTGTATCTTAAAGTGGGAGACAGGGTCAACCACCTTGGGCACTCAGCATGGGGGGCAGGGAAAGTTATCGAAGAAAGGCATTCCCAGCTTTCAGGAGGTTTGTGCCTTGTAAGGATCTTATTTGAAGACGGGAATGAGAGGTCGTTTATCAATGACCTTGATAACGCGCATTGTTGTTATTATGCGGGGGTGAGATTAGCATAATAACAAATTCCA
>JACRQA010000199.1 GCA_016222915.1 Nitrospirota bacterium
AGATAAAACAGGGATGTCATACGCAGTGCTGTCAGGCGGCGTTTTTCAGAATTCCTTTCTCCTTGAAAACGCATATTACAGTCTTAAAGAGAGAGGCTTTACGCCATTCATTCACCAGCTCGTCCCCCCGAATGACGGCGGGATATCGCTCGGGCAGGCTGTTTACGGCAATTCAGAAAATACGGCCCGGAACGTATAATGCCGGGACCATCAGAAATTATTTTGAGTGAACAATAACACGGGAAATATCAAAGACACTCTCAGGTGGAACGGGGCCTCCTGGTTACGGGTCTTTCTGTGTACTGCCTTAATATTCTCTACGGTGCCTGTGGCGCGGCGCATCCAAAGATACGTTCATAACACAATCGGCAGTGAATTTTTTACGTACACGGTCCTCGTTATCATTTTATCTCTATTTGCCGTTCTCCTCTATTTTTTTATTTTCAGGTTAAACGTCAAATCAAAGTCTCAATACGCATGGCTTATAATGTCCTCAGGTTTCTATATCTATACCACGCTCCAGCTCAGGAAATATCCTGAGGAAGCGATCCATCTGCTTGAATTCGGACTGCTTTCTTATTTCTTATTCAAGGCGCTCAGTCATCGAATCCGTGACTGGACAGTGTACATCTCCACTATACTGTGTGTGCTGTTTATCGGGACGATAGACGAATTTATCCAGTGGGTGACCCCGGGAAGAAGATGGGACTACGGAGATGTAGGGATCAATGCCCTTGCAGGCGTTTTTTTTGTCCTGGCAGTCGGTAAGGGAATAAAGCCTGATATTGTTCGCGGGCCTGTCAAAAGGGCGTCTGTAAATTTGCTGGCCATAATCATGACCATCAACGTGCTCTTCCTCGGATTATGCCTGTCCAATACACCGGCTTCGGTAACACGCTATACGGAATTATTTCATGGCCTGTCCTGGCTCAGACTTGAAGAACCCATGACTCAATACGGGTTCAGGCATAAAGACGCCGAAACCGGACCATTCTATTCCCAAATGACTTTAGATCGATTAAGGAAGATCGACACAAGGAAGGCTGGTAACATATTTACGCTTTTCAGTCTCAAAACTGCCTGGTCCCTGATCGTTGTGATAATAGGATCAGTGTGGGCCTTCGGTGGATTCTGGAAGAGAAGGCTTAATGACGATTGCCCCAAGGCAGGTAAGGGGCATTCTAAGGTCTGAAATGTATTGATGTAATCAGATGCCTCATAATTCAACATCAATCAACATCTCTTTTTCCCTGTCCTCTTCCTTTCTCAAAATCCTGACCTTGACGATGTCGCCGGTCTTTTTATAGAGAAGATAAATCCTGATATCATCGACGCTCTTTACTTCAACATCATCCACAAAGAGAATGACGTCTTCAGCCTTGAGTCCCGCTTTTTCCGACACGCTTTTTTCAGGGAATCCCGATATCGTGACCCTGCCTTCTCCGGCTTTCAGAAAGACCATGAGCTTAGGTGTTGTAACGCCTTCAACGGTCTTGGGGAAAACCACATAATCGGCTATCCCCTGTTCTACATCCTCATCTATCAGGACGATTGCATAATCCTGCCCGTTTCTACGGAAGGTCCTTTTCGGGATACCGGAACCGTACCTCAGATGGCCCTGCCCGGCAAGGACGATTATTTTACGGCCGGGATTATTCTTCACGAACTCATCCACTGAATGCGACATGGTCTCGTCCCACAGTATCTGTGCCTGATAAAAGAACTCGAAGTTTTTTTCTTCGGATTTATTATGCATGCTGAATATCTCTTTCAAGCGCTCGCGGTACTCCATGTCGGAGAAGTCCAGGTCCGTGGGTATCTCTTTTTTATCTTCTTCTGAAAGTGAATCGATGCCGCCACGGGAAACCTTTGCCGTTATTTCCTTCTGCAGGTTCAACGCTATCACGGGGACTTTCTCTGCCTTTGCAAAATCAAGGACCGGCTTGTACAGGGGATAATCAAACCCCCACCGATTAAAATATTCCGTTTGTTTCAGGAATTCCGCCTCCCCGGTTTCCCCGGAGATAAAACTGTCGAGTGATTTCTGGAAGGGACGCTGGAACATCTCCATCCCGATGGCGATCTGAGGGTCGTTTTTATATACGCCTGTAATGATATCGAGCTGTACCGCGTGGTGTGCGAACACATCATGCACCTCTCCGACGTAGATTATCCTCCTGCCTTCAACGCCTTTTATTACATCCGACAACGTCTTTATGGAAGACACCTCAATGGCGGCCGCCTCGGGCTTCATGTCCATCACAATCCCCCTCTTCGTCTCCTGTATTTCCTTGGCTATGTTTACGCCTTTACTGAATAACAGTTTGCTGTATTTACCATAATGCGTGACCTTTCTGAAGGCCGTGTCAACTTCGTCCTTTGTTTTTCCGTGGAAAACAGCAATGACCTTTTCCGCGTTCCAGGGGTTGTCTTTCATTATTAAATAAAAACCCGCCTCTTCAGGAGCAAGCGGCCCGCACAACCTCAGCGCCATCGGATTAGCGGTCCCGAATATTATTATTGAATTTGCTTCAATATCAGAGACCGTGATTTCTTTTACTGCCTTTGAAACAGCGCCTTTGCCCTGAAAGTCAGTTATAATGCTTTCATACATTTCCTTCCCTTCTTCAGGGAGGGCAATGATTATTTTATCGTCTCCAAGCAGCCTGGCGATAACCGGCGGATACTCGTCCTTGCTGATGGCCCTGGCAACGTCGTAATTTTCATCCAGGACTATCTTCCGTGGCTTGTCCGGCAAGGTCAGATCAAAGCCGCCTTCTTTTCCTTCGATATCAATTGTCTCTGTCTGAACTCTGTCTTTGAAATGCAGAGTCATGGGCAATTGCAGCTTAAAAATATTATCGCCCTGATCGACATGAAAGTGGAGCTTGAATTTTACCCCTGCCTGGGTCAATTCAACTCCGTGCAATCTCAGCTCAGGCAGCCCTTCCTTTTCAATCCATTGAGTAAAGAACCAGTCCAGGTCCTGTCCGTACTTTCCTTCAAAAGATGTCCGGATATCATTCCACGACGCCCTCCTGAAGCGGTAGCCTCCGATAACGTCCTTTAGGGATTTATAAAAGACCTCGTCTCCCACAAGGTTTTTCAGCATATGAAAGACCATTGCCGCCTTGCCGTATCCCACGGTGCGCGACGACCGGTCTACCCTGCCGGTGAAGGTTTTGAGGGGAATATCATTGCCGGTATTAACATAACTTTTGTAATCAACCAGGATCTGCTTTCTGTATTGCCAGCCCTCTCCTTTCTGCTCCCTGTACAGATGGTCCGCGAGGTACGTGGTCAGTCCTTCGGCCCAGTTGCCGCTGTCGTAATCTATATAAACAGAATTGCCGAACCATTGATGAAGTATCTCGTGTCCCAGAGATGTTTCGGTAATAAAGGGAAGCTTGACTACGGAGCTTCCCAGCAAGGTATAAGTGGGCATTGAATACCCTGTCGGCAGAAAATTCTCCACAATGGAGAAGCTTCTGAAAGGGAACATGCCGATCAGGTCCTCATACATCCGCAAATACTTTTTGGTGAACTCAATATAGGTCTTTGCCAGCTCCGCATTCTCAGGGAGAAAGTACGCGAACAATTCAATGTCCCTGAACCGGTCCCTGACGATTGTGTACCGGTCGGATGCAACCAGGTTGATCCCATCCACTTTGTAAGGGAAGCGGAAATGATACCCTACCTTCCCTTCTTTCATTTCCTTTGTTATCTCTTCTGCTTCCGATATTGCCGCATACCCTGATGGGAACGTGGCCCTGAGGTCGTAATAGCTCAGCCCCTCATAGGCCGGATACCATAAGTTTGTAAGCGAAACTCCTCTCTCATCTATAATGTTCTCAACGCGGGGATCATCGACACCGTGTGCTCCCCCATGCTCTTTAAAAATCCCGGTGTACTTAATAGTTATCTCCCCGTCGACCAGGGGCATGATCTTGATTGTTGCATCCCCGGCGGTATAATCAACCGGACCTCCATTGAGCTTAATTTCATCAATTGTAAGCGGGCCGGTCATGAGGACAACTTCTTCTCCGGCTGAGACGTCCATTCTGGATATACCGCTGATACGGGATTGCTCAATGCTGATATCGACATCAAGTTTGATCTTGTTAACAGCAAAAGCTCCTGGAACAGAAAATAACATGAGCATCACAATGAATACAGGTATGACCTTTAATAGTCTGTACGGAATCATATTGTTAAATTCTGGCCTCCTGAAATATAACCGGGACAACTTATTGCAACCGATTATCTTTTTTGATTCATAATTATACAGTTTTTCCCTCATAAGAAGCATACCGGAATAGGCTATAAACAATTACTTGCCGTACCGCTGCTCTCTAACTGATTTTCAAAACACATATTTGCTATAATACCCACGTTTGATTTCGGACATAACATAACCTGGATTGCTATGTATAAAATACTTCAAAAAGAAACAGTGGCCCCGCAGGTGGTAGCAATGATAGTTGAAGCTCCGCACATTGCAAGACACCATCAGGCAGGCAACTTCGTGGTCTTGCGTATCGAT
>JACRQA010000203.1 GCA_016222915.1 Nitrospirota bacterium
AAGGGTGCCTGAATGAAACAGCGGCTTCTCAAGTGCCAGGTAAAAATCCGAATTATACTCGCCTGCCGATTCAACCATTGCAGGCAGCTCGTGTATCCCTCCCCTCAGCGGCTCACCATGATACGGCCACAGGCAATTCCCTTTGCTTATCTCCCGGTAAGTCAGGTCCCGGTATAGCGGGGAGACCTTTGCGATCTCATCCATTACATCTTCTGAATCCGAGTAGGCCATTTTATGTCCCATCTTGCCGGAGACCTCTGAAATAATCTTCCAGTCTTCCATACCGAACTTCGTGTTTACGGCCTTCTTCTGAAGCTGTATCCTTCGTTCAAGGTTAGTATAAGTGCCGGTCTTCTCGGTCCAGCCGCGGGCAGGCAATACGACATCGGCCATCTTCGCCGTCTCTGTAAGGAATATGTCCTGCACTACGAGAAAGTCGACGGCTTGCAGAGCGTCTTTGACATATGGGCCGTTGGGGAGATTAAATACCGGGTTGTCACCCATCACATATAACGCCTTTATATTTTTATTCTTTGCGCCTTCGATTATTTCAAACAGGGTCTTGCCGTCTTCTTCCGGAATGGGGCCCCCCCACTCCATCTCGAATTTCCTCTTGAAATCATGAATATTCAGCGGCCTTCCCCCCGGCAGCATCTCAGGCACGCAGCCTGCATCGATGAGGCCCTGCTCATTCGGCCTGTCCGACAGTATGTATAGCCTCGCCTCTAGCAAATATGTGAGCCCTGCCGCCGCAAATATGGCACGGTGGCCGTTAGCGCGCTGAACAAGGTCCATTCCGAATACAATTGAAGTGGAAGGACTATCAAGCAGGGCCTGTTTAAGTTCTTCAAATCCTTCGATATCCATCTTCCCGGTGTATTTATCAGAGAGAGCTCGTATGCCCTTGTCAACATCGAGTTTTTCTCCGCGTACACCCCTGGCATTGGAAATACTTACCAACAGCTCCTCAAGCACCTCCGCGTCCCTGAATACCGGGGGCACGACCTGCAGGGTCTTGAATCTCTCAAGACCTTTGGCATTGCCCAGGACCACTACTTTGGCCCCGCGCCTTGATGCCTCGCGAATGGAGAGTCCGAGAATGGGGTTCACTGCTGTCGGGTCTCCGCCGGCAACAAGTATTACCTCGGAGTTCTTCAGGCCCTCTATCATATTTGTCGTTATGCCCTGGCCCAGCAGCTCTTCAAAATATTTCTGCGCCGCAGCGTATCCGGTCCTTGAAATCGAATCAATATTATTTGAGCCGCAGGCCATCCTTATAAATTTCTGAAACACATAATTGTCCTCGTTTGAGCACCGGGAAGACGCGATACCGGCGATGGCAGTACCGCCCTCGGCCTTTTTAATCTGCGACAATCTTTCAGCCACAAGATCCAGCGCCTCACTCCATGTGCTAGGCTCAAGGTTTCCGTTCTTCCTTACCATTGGCGTTGTCAGCCTGTCCTGGCTGTTTATGTATTCATAGCCGAACCGGCCCCTTGAACACAGCAGTCCTTTATTTACGCCAAGGCCTATTTTGGGGATAACACGCTTAATGGCATCGTCCCGTACCTGCACCACAAGAGAACACCCTACCCCGCAATATGAACAGATCGTCTCTACTTCGCTGTCCACCTGCCACGGTCTGAAACTATGCATGTATAAACGGCTCAGGATCGCGCCGACAGGACAGACCGTGAGGCAGTTGCCGCAATACTCGCAATTGAAGGATGCGGCTGAGAACGGCTCCATCCTGGAGTGGTCCCCCCTCCCTATGATCGAGATCGCTGACGCGCCCTGCTGATCATTGCACATCCTCACACACCTTGTGCAGACGACGCATCTTTCCATGTTCCTTGCAAGAATCTGGTCCTTGTGACTTTCAGGCACCTTCCTTTTTTCCTCTTTATATCTGCCGACGGTCGGGCCGTATTTATTGACAAGGTCCTGCAGCTCACACTCTCCGGCCTTATCGCAGTACGGGCAATCCAGCGGATGGTTGATGAGAAGGAATTCCAGGATGCCGCGTCTGACTTTTGATATTGTCTCCGATTCCGTTTTCACCACCATACCGTCCGCTGCCATCAGGGTGCACGCGGTCTGTAATCTCGGCATCCTCTCCACTTCAACCACACAGAGCCTGCAGCCGCCGTACGGTTTAAGGGCCTCGTGCCAGCACAGTGTGGGGATCTTTATCCCGGCCTGCCGGGCCGCTTCAAGCACGCTTATCGGTTTGTCCAGGGTAACTTCTTTTTCATTTATTGTCAGAGTTATCATAGTCAGCTAAAATTGCATCTCGAATTTTTTATATGTTCTTCAAATTCATTTCTGAAGTGCTTTATCATTCCCATTACCACGCCGGCTGCGCCGTCACCAAGCGGGCAAAAGGTCTTCCCCAGCATAATACCCGCTATATCAGTAAGAAGCTCTATGTCCCCTTCTTTACCGTTTCCGTTTTCTATGCGCTCAAGGACCTTCCTGAGCCAGTCAGTTCCCTCCCGGCACGGGACACACTTGCCGCAAGACTCATGTTCAAAAAATTTCAGCGCCCTGTAAGCCACCTTGACCATGCAGACGGAATCATCCATTACTATCACCGCGCCGGAGCCGAGCATGCTCCCGGCCTTGGGCATGGCGACAAAATCCATGGCGCAGTCGATGCTGTCCGCAGGCAGCACCGGGGTAGAAATGCCGCCCGGTATTACGGCCTTCAATTTGCTGCCATTTCTCATCCCCCCGGCATGTATATAAATAATATCTTTAAGGCTCGTGCCCATCGGCAGCTCATACACCCCCGGCTTATTGACATGGCCGCTGATGCAGAACAGCTTGGGGCCAGGGCATTCCTTGCTGCCTATATTTGCATACGCCTCCGCGCCGATTTCAATAATCAGCGGGAGATTGGAAAGTGTCTCTACGTTATTGACGATAGTAGGCATGTTCCACGCGCCTACGTTTACCGGGAACGGCGGCTTGTTCCTGGGCTGGCCCTTCTTTCCTTCAATGGACTCAATCAGTGCCGTTTCCTCCCCGCATATATACGCCCCTGCTCCCTGGTGCACCGCAAGATGGAACTTCACACCCTTGCCGTTTACGTTGTCTCCAAGGTAGTTGGCCTCATACGCCTGCTTGATCGCCGCATTCAGGATGTCGTTGGCCGCGGGATATTCACCCCTGAGATAAATGTATCCATATTCGGCGCCGAGGATGTATCCGGATATGGCCATGCCTTCTATTAATAAATGCGGGTTCTTTTCAAGTATAGGTCTGTCTTTAAATGTGCCGGGCTCGCCTTCATCGGCATTGC
The DNA here is from genome assembly GCA_016222915.1 of Nitrospirota bacterium. Lineage (GTDB taxonomy): Bacteria > Nitrospirota > Thermodesulfovibrionia > UBA6902 > UBA6902 > UBA6902. Next base: position 3,305 of record JACRQA010000203.1, read on the forward strand.
ATAACAGGTACTTGGGGAATTTCGGATCTGCCTTTGCAAAGCTCCACTTCATCGCCGTGGGAAAACCCGCGCCCCCCCTTCCCCTCAGCCCGGATTTCTTCAGCTCTTCCAGGATGTCCTTGGGATCACGCGCAAGGGCCTTTGATAAATTCTTATAACCCCCTGCCTTCACATATTCATTAATGTCCGCTGAATTGGGGTTTTCTATGTTCCTGAGTAAAAACTTTTCCATAATGTCCACTTGCTTCCCCTCCTCCGGATGGAGGGGATTAAGGGGAGGGGGTCATAATATTTATTTCAATTCACCCTCACCCTGACCCTCTCCCGTCAAGGGAGAGGGAAATGCTTCATTTATATTTCTCCAATATCTCTTCTATCCTCTTCTCCGAAAGGTTGTCGTAAAAATCCGTGTTGACAAGCATGGCCGGCGCAGTGCCGCATGCCCCAATACATTCCATAATTACGAGGGAAAACCTGCTGTCCTGGCTCGTGCCGTTTGGCTGAACACCATAGCGAGTTCCAAGAAAATCGACCAGTTTCTCCGCGCCCAGTATCATGCATGACACATTGGTGCACAATTGAATAAGGTTACGTCCCACCGGCCTGTGTTTATACATTGCATAAAAAGAAGCCGTGCCCCTGACATGCGCCTCCGGCACGTTCAAAGCCTTTGATACGCATTCCATGGCTTCATGACTCAGCCAGCCGAACTCACGCTGGGCAACATACAATGAAGGCAGGAGCGCGCTCTTGCGGTCAGGATATTTGGCCTTTATCTCGTCGATCTCTTTTAGTACAGTTTCGTTAAACATATATTTATCTGTCGCATTCTCCTAAGACAATATCAATACTCCCGATGTTCGCGATAATGTCGGCAATAAGCTCTCCCTCACAAAGCGTAGGCAGTGCCGACACATGCACAAAGGACGGGGACCTCACCCTCATACGGTATGGCTTTCCCGTGCCGTCACTTACAAAGAAAAATCCAAGCTCCCCCTTCGGCACTTCCGTTGCAACATACAGCTCCCCTTCAGGCGCGGTCTGAGGTCCTTTTGTGATTAACACAAAATGATGAATAAGATGTTCCATGTCGGTCAGGACTTTATCTTTAGCCGGTAGAGTATATTTCGGGGCGTCAGCCATTATGGGGCCTTCAGGTATCTGGTCAATGCACTGTCTAATGATATTATTGGACTGGCGGAACTCGTCCATCCTTACGCGGTAACGGTCATAGACGTCCCCGTTTTTGCCGACGCATACCTCCCATTTGACCTTGTCGTATACACCATATCGCGTCACCTTTCTTACGTCATAAGGAACGCCGGACCCTCTGAGCGCAGGACCGCTCATGCCCCAGTTTATGGCCTCCTGGGCGGAGATGACTCCGATGCCCTTGGTCCTCTGGAGCCATATGCGGTTTTTATTTATAAGCGTTTCATACTGCTCAATCCGCATCGGGAATTCAGTCGTAAATGCGTAAACGTCTTGGAGCCATTTAGAATCTACATCATTTTTCAGTCCGCCTATTCTCGGATAGGTTACGGTAAGCCTGGCCCCGCAGAGTCTTTCAAATAAATCGAGTATCGCCTCCCTTTCTCTGAAACAATACAGAAAGACCGTCATTGCGCCGACATCAAGCGCGTGGGTCGCAAGCCAGAGAAGATGGTTGGCGATTCGGGACATTTCCCCCACGATGGTCCTGATATATTCGGTCCTCTCGGGCACCTCGATCCCGAAAAGTTTTTCAACTGCAACGCAATAGCCCAGGTTGTTCGACATGGAGGAGATATAATCAAGGCGGTCGGTAAGCGGCAACACCTGCATATAGTTTCTGTTCTCGGCGAGTTTCTCCACGCCCCTGTGAAGATAGCCGACATAAGGCGTGCATTTAACTATCGTCTCGCCGTCAAGGTCCAGCACAAGCCTCAAAACACCGTGCGTGGCAGGGTGCTGCGGCCCCATGCTCAGGGTCAGTTCTTTTGCCGCTATGCGGGAATTTTTGTTCCCTGAATCGATGTTCGTATCTTCCATAAATTAGCCTGCACAGCTTTTTTGAAAAAGAAAGGTTTATGTGTCTGTTCTTATGGTTTCGCTCAGCACTGAATCCGTTTCTCTTTGCAGCATGACAATTTCCAGGCACAATTGGTCCGGCGCTGTAATTTATCACTCACGAGATCCGGTGTTATTATTTAAATGAAAATTCGAGAGCCTCCTTTAAATAATTTTATGTATATGTTGTAAATATTATCTTATGTTCCACTCGCTGTCATGAGAGTGGAGGTCTTTCAGTTCCTCGAACCCTTTATATTCAGTATCAGCGGGTCCCTTCAGCGGATAATCTTTTCTTAACGGATATCCCTCCCAGTCGTCGGGCATAAGGATACGCCTGAGGTCCGGGTGTCCGTTAAATATAATCCCATACATGTCACAGGCTTCCCTCTCATGCCAGTTGGCGCCCGCCCATATAGGGACCACACTGTCGACGCTCGGGTTGTCCGCAGGTATCAGCGCCTTAAGCATAAGACGATGTTTGTGTTTCACTGAATAGAGATTGTAAACGACCTCATACCGGTGCTGCCTGTCAGGGTAGTCGACCCCGCATAAATCAACGAGATAATCCATGTAAATTTCAGGATCGTCATGAAGGAACCTGCAGATGTCGCTGATCCTCTGACGGTTAACGCTGACAAATACCTGGTCCCTGAATTCAGTGACATCCGCGATCTCGTTAAGGTATTTGTTCTTGAGTCTGTTTACTATCTCCAGGGGCTCCATCTGAAATATTCCTTTTCAATTTTTTCTTGAAGTTTCATAATTCCCTGAAAAAGCGCCTCAGGTCTCGGGGGACATCCCGGCACATAAACATCAACAGGTAAAAAGGTGTCTCCACCCTGAACAACTGCATACGTATTGAATATCCCGCCTGAACACGCACAACTCCCCATTGCTATCACATACCGGGGCTCAGGCATCTGGTCATAGACCCTTCTTATTACCGGGGCCATTTTCTTGGTTATCGTGCCTGCGAGTATTATAACGTCCGCCTGTCTTGGTGAGGCGCGGAAGACGACCCCGAAACGGTCAAAGTCATAGTGACTCGATCCGCAGGCCATCATCTCGATGGCACAACATGCAAGACCGAACGTCATCGGCCAGATCGAGCTCTTCCTGCTCCAGTTAACAAGCTTGTCGACCGTAGTTATGATCGTATTCCCACCAGGGACTATCTTAGTCCCCTCTGCGACCTCTACTAATTCCGTTCCAGGTATTATCATTTGGCCCTCATTAACTCCTAATCCTGCGTGGGCGAGAACACCTCGCCCCTACGAATTCAATCCCATTCAAAGGCGCCTTTTTTCCAGACATATATATATCCGATCAAAAGGATAAACATGAAAAGCATCATCTCGATAAAACCGAACATCCCGAGTTTATCATATGCCACCGCCCATGGATATAAAAAAACCGCCTCAACATCGAATACGACAAACAGCATGGCGATGATATAAAACTTGACCGAGAATTTCTGTCTCGGCTCCCCGACAGGAGGGTTCCCTGATTCGTATGCGCAAAGCTTCTGGGCATACGGCCTTCGGGGCCTCACAAGCATTCCGGCCACCACAGCGCCTAAGCCGACCAGCGCTGCGAATATGATAATTATGGCGACCGGCAAGTAATCTGATGGGATATAAGTTCCAGGCATTGAGATTTTATACACAATAACAACTGCAACTGTCAATGAATATTAGTCTTGCTTATTGTTAGTTTTAACTTATTTATCAAAGAAATAATCAGTCGACCGGTAAAAGCGTTTCATTCTCATTTCGAAGGGAGATGCTGTTTTAAATTTCCCTTCTGTCAAGACCGGCACGGACAAAATAAATATTTAATATCTTTTTATTTTCTTCTTTAAAAAAAAACAAACACACCTTATAATAGCGGTCTATGAGGAACATCTTCAGCCATCCAGAAAAGTCCATTGCTGCAAAACTGATCATCGCCACCGGGTTGTTGATAGTTATAGTGAGCTTCAGCTTCTGGTACGCCACGTTGAAGAAGCAGGAAAAAGACGTCATGTCGATAGCCTTAACGTACGGCGATTCTTTTGTGGAGTTTGCAAAGCGCAGCACGCGCCACGGTCTGCTCACAAACAATCCTGACGAGACGCAGCGTGTGCTGGAAAATCTCGGCACCCCGGAAGGCGTGCAGAGGGTGAGGATATACAACCACGAAGGCAAGGTGCTTTTTTGCTCAAGTAAAAATTGTGCCGGCACTGCCGTTAACAAAAACAATGTCGGATGCAAATCATGCCACGTCGATCCTGTAAATTCTCCGGCCCTTCTGCCTAATCCTGTAAAATGGTCGGTGCAGAAGGACGAGAAGGGATCAACGTCGCTTAAGATCGTCAGCCAGATATCCAATGAGCCGGACTGCTATACCGCAAGCTGCCATTTCCACCCTGAGGAGCAGAAGATAATCGGCTTTGTCGAGGCCGATCTTTCCCTGGCGCTTTTAGATGAAGCTCTGTTTAAGCAAGGGCTGGCCCTTACAATCTATGTAATCGTCTTTGTTCTGGCAGTGTCATTGTTCCTCGGCATAATCAATTATAAAATAGTGACCCATCCCGTTCACGAGCTCTCCAACGGCATGGAGCGTGTGGCAAGCGGCGATCTTGATTATGCAGTGCCGGTAAAGTCCGTTGATGAGATCGGGGTGCTGGCAAGCACATTCAATTCCATGATCAAGGACTTAAAGGCGGCAAGGGACCAGAGGGAAAAATGGACCCAGACCCTTGAAGAGGAAATCGCAAAGAAGACGGAGGAGATCCGGAAGACGCATGCCAACCTGGTACAGACGGAAAAACTCGCGTCACTTGGCAGGATGGCGGCAGGCGTTGCCCATGAAATCAACAATCCACTGACCGGGGTCGTAACATTCGCGCATCTGTTAAAGAAAGGCTTTCCTCCTGACAGCCCGCAGGCGCAGGACCTTGATATCATCATTGAACAATCGGACAGGTGTTCAAAGATCATAAAAAATCTTCTGACCTTCGCGCGCGCCACACCCTCGGAAAAAGGCAAGGTAAGCATAAATGATGTGCTGAACCGCACTGTATTTATGGTGCAGAACCAGGAGAAATTCCATCACATAAAATTCAATATCAAGCTGGAAGACTCCCAGTTCATTATTGTCGGCGATTCATCCCAGTTCCAGCAGATATTCCTGAACATGTTTATAAATGCCGCGGACGCGATGGGCGGCAGGGGGAACATCTTTGTTTCGACGCGCAAAATAACGGAAGACGGCAAACCATATGTTGAAATCGAATTCACGGATGAAGGGACCGGGATCAAGCCGGAAGACATGCAGAAGCTCTTTGAGCCTTTTTTCACGACAAAACCTGTGGGCAAGGGCACAGGGCTCGGGCTCTCGGTCAGCCACGGTATAGTCAAGCATTTCGGCGGTAATATCAAGGTAAAAAGCGAGGTTGGTAAAGGCACAAGTTTTTTTGTTAGACTACCGTTGCAGGAGAAATGACCTTTAGCATGAAAAAAATTTTAGTCATAGATGATGAGGCAATTGTAAGGAAAAGCTGCGAAAGGACCCTCGGCCCGGAAGGCTATGATGTAAGACTGGCGACCAGCGGGAAGGAGGGCATCGAATCGATGGAGAAAGAGGCATTCAGCCTTGTGCTCCTGGACCTCAAGATGCCTGATATGGACGGCATCGAGGTCCTTCACAAAATCAATACAACATGGCCCGACACAAAAGTCGTCATGATTACAGGATACAGCACTGTTGAAACAGCCGTTCAGGCCTTAAGGTTGGGTGCTTATAATTTTATAGAAAAGCCTTTTACACCTGACACACTGATCAGCGCTGTAAAAGAGGTATTCGAAAAATCAAAGGGGACTGTGTCGGGGCAGGGCCAGGGATAAAAAGGCTTTATATTATTCGTCCCTACAGATCGACGTGACCATAATATGAGGGCTTTCGTTTAAGAGGACCAAGTGACCTTAAAAGAAATTGCAGAAATACTCGAAGCTGAAGTTATAGCGGATTCAGACGAGTTGGACGTACTCATAAAAAACGCATGCAGCGCGGACATGATGAGCGCTGTACTGTATTATCATACCCCTGACTCTCTGCTCATAACAGGACTCACCCAGCCCCATGTCATACGCACGGCGGAGATTGCCGGAATAAAATCCATTGTCTTCGTCCTCGACAAGAAACCCGGAGTTGAAACCATAGAACTTGCAAAACTGAAAAAGATCCCCATTCTCTGTACGCGCTTCTGCATGTATACCGCGTCCGGAAAACTCTATGAAGCCGGGCTTCCCGGCTGCCTCTTCAAGTAATCAATGGACCTGAATATAAATGAAATAATTGAAGGGAGTTTTCAGATAATCGGCGGGAACTTTGCAAATGCCGGAGAGGCCTCCATGCAGATGAAATCAAAACTCATGGAGATCGGCGTACATGAAGCAATTGTAAGACGGGCGGCGATAGCCACATTCGAAGCGGAGATGAATGTAATTATTTATGCGGCCGCGGGAAGACTGCATTATTATATTTCGCCTGATAAAATCACGATCAAAATAGACGATATGGGGCCGGGCATTGAAAATATCGAGCTGGCGATGCAGGAAGGTTACTCCACTGCCCCGGACTGGGTAAGGGAAATGGGATGGGGGGCCGGAATGGGCCTGCCCAACATGAAGAAAAATTCGGATGAATTCAAGATAGATTCCGTTGTCGGGGAAGGGACAACGATTCAAATGATCATAAACTTTTCTTAACTTTCAAGAACCCCTGCTCCCTTGCGGGAGGGAGGCAGGATGAGAGGGGCCGCTATGAAACTTAATAAAATTGTTGAAGATTTATCATTAGAGGTAAAGACCGGCAAGAACAACCTCCAGGGTAACGTGACCGGCGTCTATATCAGTGACCTGCTTTCAGATGTGATGGCCAACAGCAAGGAGGGCAACCTCTGGATCACTCTGCAAACGCACCTGAACATTGTGGCCGTGGCCGGCTTAAAAAATATTGCCGGGATTATAATAGTCGGCAACAGGCAATTGCAGGAAGACGTGCTGCAAAAGGCGGAGGCTGAAAAAATCACCGTAATGTCGACCCCGTTACCTGCATTTGAAGTTGCCGGAAAACTGTATCAACTGTTGAATCAATAATGGTAGGGGAGTATTGCAATCCCCTGGATTCCTGACCCATGATCCTGCATGCAAAAAGAATATAAGGCCGACCTCCACATACATACCTGTCTTTCCCCATGCGCCGAACTTGAGATGTCCCCCAGGGCTATTGTCAAAACCGCTTTGAAAAAAGGGATCGACATAATAGCCATAACCGACCACAATTCCGCAGAGAATGTTATCGCGGCAAGAAAGGCCGCAAAGAACACCGCCTTGACAGTCCTGGCCGGAATGGAGATAACGACATCCGAAGAAGCCCACATCCTCGCCCTCTTTGATGATATGGAAAGCATTATGAAACTGCAGGACATTGTTTACGATAATTTAATGCCGGGAGTAAATGACGAAAAACGGTTCGGCGACCAGATCGTCGTGAATGAAAAAGACGAAGTGCTGGAGTTTAACAAGCGCCTTCTTATTGCGGCAACGGAATTATCAGCTTATTCAATAGTAAATATTATTCATTCCCTCGGCGGCCTCGCAGTCGCGTCCCACGTGGACAAAGAAGTATTCAGCATAATCTCGCAGCTTGGCTTCATCCCGGAGAACTTAAAGTTTAATGCCCTGGAAATGTCCATCCATATAGACAGAAAACGCGCGGAAGAGTCGTTCGCTATTTATAATTCATGTCCGTGGATTTCCTCGTCGGACGCGCATTACCTGGACGACATCGGAAAAAGGACCACCAGCTTTTTCATGAATGAGCCGACAATCGCCGATATGTCTTCGGCTTTAAATAATGATGACGGGAGAAGGGTGGAATGGG
>JACRQA010000204.1 GCA_016222915.1 Nitrospirota bacterium
GATGACGGAGAATTGGATTTTCTGAGAAAACTGTTTCTGGCGTCTCCTTCAATATTTTTTGATGGATAATTCAGCACAGGAGCATTTGGGTCCCATGTGTGAGGGTCATGGCAAGTCAGGCATGCAATTTTCCCGTCGGCTGTTTTAGTCCCTTCACTGTCATACAACGGCAGCGTCGTCGTAATATTGAACTTCTCCAGAGATACATCTATTGCATGATAGTTGTCCCCGATAAGTTTCGCCTTTGCCGGGCCGTTTTTGTTATGGCAGCCTGTACAAAGCTGTGACGCGATATCTTTAGCGCCGGTGAGTTCCTTTGCCCACAAACGTTTTGAAACTGCATTATGCGGGATATGACATATGCCGCAAGGGCCGGAAACTAGAGGGGTAAAACCCTGAACATTTTTTTCTTCAGGAGCAGTCACCGCAAGGTTGTGGTCGGATGAGGCCAATTGTTTTTTATCCGTATGGCACTTCAGACACAAGATGGAAGAGTCATTGGGGGTCCTTAGAAAACTGTTCGAAGAATCCCCCTCCACATCCTTGCCGCCTTTATTTATGAGGGAATTCGGGTCCCATCTGTGAATATCATGACATGTGAAACATTGAACGTTGCCTTTTGGATTTTTAGCGCCGTCTTCAGAAAATAAAGGAAGCTCATCGGACAGTTTTACATCCGAGGCCAGCTTTGCGTTAATTGGGTGTGAAAATTCGCCAATGCGTTTTGTCTTGTAATCTGTGTCTTCTCCGTGGCATGTCAGGCATAACTGGGAAGCGGGGTTCCCTTCTTTGATCGGTCTGGCCCAAAGTCTGTTGCCGGCTGCATTATGAGGCGTGTGACAAGCGCTGCACGGGCCTGATTCGGACAGATGCTGTTTTTTAATGTTCTTTTCATCCGGCAGGGTAATACGTAAATCATGTTTTGTATCGACCAGGGATTTCTGTTTTTCATGGCAGATAGTGCATAGCTCCGAGTTCTTGTTGTCGACGATCAGAATCTTGTTCCCTTTGGCCCCGTGCACTTTGTGGCAGGACTGGCATATAACTTTATTTTTTTCTGTTGCTGCCTTTGCGCCCAGCTCGTATAGCTTTCCGGGTAATTCGAGGGCTTTGGTATGAACAGGATGTCCGTTTGAAAATTTAAAGGAAGCTTCATTCCGATGGCACCTCTCGCACAGGCTCGAATCAATATTGACTTCCCTGAAAACAGCGGTCCTCCCGGTGGGGTCACCGTGCTGCGCAGCAGCGCCTTTTCCGTGGGCTGAATGGCATGTCCCGCAGTATATTTCGTCTTTTACACTCAGAGGCAGATCCAGCGGGACCGTTACATTTTTTGAGGGCTTTACAAAAGTCGGGTGCCGGTTATATGTCCACGTAATATGGCGTGATTCCATTACATATCCGTCATGGCAGCTGTAACAGATTTCTTCCGAGCTGACAACGCCCTGTGTGTCCTTCATCAAGACGTTGCCCGAGGGGAATTCTACGAGAGTTTCCTGGTCGGTCCTGAAGTCGTCCATCCACTCGATATGGCATACAACACAGTCTCTTTTTGAAGACATTTCAAGGGCGAAGGCAGTATGATCAAAAACAAGGACGGAGAACGCAATGATATAAATGCACAATAAGTACTTACTGAATCTGACGTTGGGAAGCATTAGTTGTAAATTCCAAATCTCAAGCGCCACATCACAATTAAATGCGAAACCACAACATGCTGATAATCGGCAATACTTGAAAATTGGGACAATGACATTTATTTGTTATTTGGGATTTGTATATCGTATGTTTCACTCTAGTAGCTTCAATACGCTTATTGTGTTCCCTCTCATTTCCACTACGAGTAGTCTATCATTTTTATCAGCAAGAATGCCTACCGGAGATTTAAACTTTTTCATCTTATTATTTTCGCAAAGGACCCCGATGAACCGTCCCAGGTCTGTAAATGCTTGAATGACTCCCATATAACTGTCGCTTACAAACACCCTGTTTTTCTTGCCCAGGGCTACCCCTTTTGGTCTAAATAAATGACCCTGCAGCACTCCCCATGAACCTATCGTAGCAATATGTTTCCCGAAAGGATCAAATTTCTGCACCCTTGTATTAAGTACATCTACGATAAAGACTTCATTGTATTCATTTAAGGCCATGATCCCAGGGTATCTGAATTCTCCGGAGGCCTCTCCGAATCCGCCCCACTCGAAATCATAAATGCCGTTTTGTTTGTACACCTTTATATTGTGGTTATTATTATCAGAGATATAGAGGTAATTACTTAATTTAGAAGCAGCGACATCGACTGGCTCAGGGGGGGCCTCACCGGGGCCGGCCTTGACTGTGAACATATACAAAAAATTACCTTCAGAATCAAAAACCTGGATCCTTCTATTTCCGGTGTCGGCAATAAACACTTTCCCGGAGTCGGATATATCTATTCCGAGAGGCAGCTTGAACTGCCCTTTTTCTTCGCCTTCGCTGCCAAAAGAGAATTTCCATCCTCCGTTACCGTCAACAACAATAATCCGGCCGTTGACCCCATCCACCAGGTATATGTTCCCTTTTGAATCCAGGGCGATATCACTCGGTTGATTAGCTCCCGGCTTGATGTCGAAAAGAAACCTGGTATTGATGCATTCTATTGCAAAAGAACCGGCCGGCAGGATAAGAACTACAATGACAGTTATTAAATGAACAAGAAAGTGTTGCAAGGCGATTATCTTAAATAATGTTTTTGATTTATATTAACACTCCCACAGAGATTTCCGAAATTCCTGGAAATCTCTGTGGAAAGAGAATGCAATAAGACTATTCCGAAAACAGGTTAGGGATGTAGAACTCTTCGTATTTAGTTACCATTCCCTTAATGTTTAACTGTTCAAGGTCAATAATTCTGTTTGCTGAAAATCCAAGCGTCCTGAAATCCAGAATGCCGTTTCTTGAGTGGCACACTTTGCACTCATGCCCTTTGGCTTTAATGTGCACATGGAATTTCTTTTTAACGTTATCACGTTGCTCAGGGGTCAGTTTGTCCCTGACCTTAACATAATCCTGCGCTAACGCCGAATCCTGGATCTGAATGGCGGACTTATATTTATCTCCGCTCCTGTAAAAGGGAGATATCTTGGAAAACTGGTCTTCAACCTCCACCAGGTTTCCCGTTTCAGTATCATATGACGTTCCGAAAAATGGCCCCTTTGGATTTTCATTCAAAGGATTATACCACTTATAAGCTACACTCACTCCGGCCTGTTCTTCGATATGGCATGTTTCACATACGAAAAATTGTGTATGCATATTCAACATTGCCCTTACCTTCTTGTTCTTGCTGTGAGGGTAATCGGAATGGCATATGTAGCAGACCGGGCGCATATTTTCAGGGAGCTGGGGATATGCGACAACATGATGAAAATGCCTGTGCTTCTCATATTCCTCCTGCTGCCTTACTTCCTCAAGGATCGCTGATTTTTGAGATTCCTCTATCTTTTCCTTTATCGGCACTAAAACAGCGGGGCCATGAGGGGAAAAAGTAATTTGGTATATAACTGCTATCAATACTGAAAGCGTAATAATCTTAAAAATGAACCCGATTACATAAACTGACTTGGGATGTTCTAATCGTTTTGGTTCGCCTGGCACTTGAAAGTCACCTCCTTTAATTCGTGTCGTAGCCGTTTTCTCTTAAGATTTTTTTCATATATTCTCTTTCTTCCGGAAACTCTTTGAGATTGTAAATGTATTCCAGAAAGTGCTCCTCTATTTGGTGCTCCCTGGTAATCCTTCCTGTCAAAAAAGACCACTGAAGGGGGAATCTACCGGGGACCAGATGTACATTTGACCAGTGCCAAAAGACAATAACGGTAATTGCCATGATTGCCTCATCAGCATGCATCAACCTGGCCAGGTCCTGCCCGAATCTGGCATTCGGCCAGATAGTTGCCATCGTCTCGGGGAACAATAACGATGTTCCAGCAGCGACCAATACAAAGGTCCCCCATAAAATCGCAATGTAGTGAAGTTTCTGCTTGTACATGAATTTATGCATCCTGGGACGCTGCTCTTCTTTCCCGAGGAAATATTTAATATCATGGACTATATCATGAGCATCCTTTATGAGGGGAATCTGTGTCCTGTTAATATCAAATCTTTTTGTCATGACTTTGTGGAGAGTCCCACCGAGAATTGTAATAAGGTGGTATACGCTTGCAATAACCATCAATGCCGCTGCTATTCTGTGAATAAGTCGTGCCGTGTCCGGTCCGCCAAAAAGATTCATCACGAGAGGAGCCCACCATAAGCTGGCGAAGTGCAAAGTCAGCCCGGTGGCCGCAAGAACGAGGAATGTTATGAATGTCAAAAAATGCTGTATAACTATATGGATGGAGTAGCGGGGAAGGTCACCCAGCGGATCTGATTTAACATATTTATATATGTCTCTCGGGATATTCCCCACACCCTCAACGTATGTATAGTATTCATCAGCCCCCTTCTCTTTGGAAGAGGCTGCGATATTGTCACTAGATGTTGACATCATCCCTCCTTATATATAGAGATATTGCTGTATTTCATCTCTTGATATTATTTGGATTTCTTCCGCTTCGATTCTCCGCGCCAGGATGTTCCATGCACGATCTGCATGCTGATCCCGTCTTTTCTTCTGCCGTAGGATTCGAGCATTGCAAGGCCTATCAAGCTGAAAACCGATCCATAAAATACAAATCCCAAAATAACATTCACAGAATATAAAAACGGTTTCTCATGCGGCCCGATTTCTGAATGCACATCAATTTGAGCAAACCTTTCAGTTACATTTTCATGACACTGTTTGCATGTTTTGACTAGGTTTGCCTTATTGACTGTGGCGTGTGGTTCATCTTTTTTGTAAATATCATGTATTGAACTAGTGGCATGACAGCTCACACAGTCGGCAGCCGTTTGCGACCCCAGCCCTACTGCTTTGCCATGGATTGACTCATTATAAGTTTTAACTGCCTCCATGCTTTCTCTGGAGACCTTCAGCTTTTTCATTAACACAAGATCAGCATGGCAATTCTTTGCGCACAACTGGACAATTTCCTGAGGGCCGCGGGATGTCTTGGACCGCAGTCGATGCGTTATGTGTTTATAAGCTTGTGTTACGCCTTTTCTTTCATGACAATTCAAACAACGGCCTAAGGTCTCTTCAAAGGCGATCCTTTGTTCCTCAACTCTTGTATATATTGGATTGAGATGGCAATACTTGCAATAGGGTTTTGCCGCCTTTAATTCTGCAGAATCGTCTTCTTTGGCCCCGTGAACACTCCGGTTATATACGTCTATTATTTTTTTATGAGAAAAATTTTCATTTGAGAAAGGGGGCTTGACGTGACATTCGTTGGCACAATTGACCTCCTGTGTCACAGGATCATGAGGAAGTTTGTCTATGTATGTGTGGCAATCTCTGCAGGGGACATTTCTGTGAACAGTGTTAGCGTAAATATTTTCGCTGACAAAATAACTTCTTTTGCGTCCCTTCTCATCAATTCGCCCGATCTGGCGATACTTATGACACATCAGGCAATTCTCTTTGTCTGCTGCATCGACGCCGGGAGTCATAAAAGAGAACAAAAGGAATATAGCAAGGAATAAAGTTTTTCTAGTTAAAATTTTTATAAATTCCAAATCCCTCTCCTCCTATTCACACTAATGTTATTTATTGGTCCTGAGGGCTACCGGGGTCAAACATCATACCAGCGGAGATATACCCC
>JACRQA010000085.1 GCA_016222915.1 Nitrospirota bacterium
GTCGATGGCTATCTGGAGACGCTTTACCGCCAGTGGATATTCGGCCCGCACGTAGATGTAGCCCTTATGTGATTCAGTCGCAACGCCGCAGATGATCATCCCTTCGATTACAGCGTGGGGGTCCGCTTCCATCACAGACCTGTCCATGAATGCCCCGGGGTCTCCTTCATCGCCGTTGCATACGACGAATTTCTCATCAGCCTTGATCTTCAGTCCGAGTTCCCATTTTTTTCCCGTGGGGAAACCCGCGCCTCCTCTTCCTCTCAGGCCGGAGTCTGAAACCACCTTCACTATCTCTTCCGGCTTCATCAGGGTCAGGGCCTTTGAGAGCGCCTTGTAACCATCCATCATGATGTAGTCTTCGACCCTCTCCGGGTCAATAAGTCCCTTGTTTTTGAGCACCACCAAGACCTGATGTTTGAAAAAAGGGATATCGTGTATTGAAGGTATCGCGATTTTTTTGTCCTGCTCTTTGAACGCTAATTTCTGGTAAGGTCTCCCTTTAATAAAATGCTCTTCAACCAGGGCAGGGACGTCTTCAGCCTTTATGTCCTGATAAAATGTCTCATCCGGATATACGGCCATAACAGGCCCTTTAGCGCAAAAGCCGTTGCAGCCCGAAAGGACCACCTTCGCCTCGCCCTGGATACCCTTCTTCTTAAATTCCTCTTCCATAGCGGCCTTGACCTTCATAGTGCCGCTTGCCATACAACCTGTGCCTCCGCAAAGCATTGCATGTGAACGGACCGCGGTTTCCATGTCTTCCTCCTTCTAAGGGATTAGGGATTGGGGGGGTAGGGGTTAGTAAAAAACCAATCTCCAATCCCTGACCCCTAAACCCTGTTTTTAGAATATTGTTTCGCCTCCGAGAGCTATCGCATATTTCCCCGCGGGATTGCCGCTTAAAATGTGCTCTCTGAATATCTCCTTTATCTTCTCTTCGTTGAGGTCGCCGTATATGACAGGGGGCTGCCCCTCCAATTCAATGACTGCCATGGGCTCGCGGGAACAGAGCCCGCCGCAACCCGTGGTCTTCACCAGGATGTCTTCCCTCCCGGCAAGGGCGATCTCATTCATCAGGGCCGTCATGACATTCCTTGCGCCCGCCGCGATGCCGCAGGTCCCCATGTGCACAGTGACTTTCGCCTTGCACTCGCCTTTTCTGAGGGTGAACGTTGCCTTGTTTTGGTCCCGGATTGTCTGAAGCTCGGCTATGGTCAGCTTAGTCATCACGCACCTCCTCCCGCCTCCTCCATCTGTCTCATCCTGATAAACTCATTGACCGCGGTCTCTACCTTTTTGCCTCTCTTTAAAGGCATGCCCCTCCAGACCTTCTGGCTCCCCATTATTTGCAAAGGAACACGCTCGTCATCGGCCTTTGTCCTGAAGTAGGGGTAGAATGAAACGATGCTGTGAATTTCAGATGGATACATGTCCAGGCCGCGCGCAATGCGTTTCTGTATCGCAGCAGGGAGATATCCCAAAATGTCCTGGGCGTGCAGCAATGCCCTTATCGTCTGACTGGAATTTCCCTTGTACTGGCTGATCACCTTGTCCACCGTCTCAAGCATTTCCGCCGGGAATTCCTCATTCGTAACAGGCTCAAGGGCGCATTCTTTTAACCATGCGAGGGTCTCCTTAACAACGTCTTTCAGCATTGCGGGGGTAAAAGGCTTCCTCATGTGGGTGATGATGCCAAGTTTGTGTGCCTCCTTTATGGTCTCCATCTCCTGGATCAGGTGGCCTGTGACGACCACAATCCCTACAGCGGGACGGAATTGTCTCAACCACCTTATAAAAGTTATGCCGTCTATCCCCGGCATCATGAGGTCCGTGACAACAAGGTCATAATTATTGTGTTCTATTTTGTCCATCGCCTCTCTGCCGCTGAGCACTCCTTCAACGTTATACCCTTCGGGCTCAAGAGACCTCCATGCGCTCTTGATGATGATAGGGTCGTCGTCTACGACTAAAATGTTGATATGGTCTTTCATTGCCGTTCCTCCTTTACGCAGGGGGCGGGTTTAGAACCCGCCCCTACAAATCATTTAAACTCCCAGTGCTTCCATTTGAGGTACTCGTTGACTGCATTCGCTGCCCTCCTTCCTGCCCCCATGGCGAGAATGACCGTTGCGGAACCTGTGACAATGTCTCCGCCGGCAAAGACACCTGGCTTCGACGTCATGCCTGTGCCTTCTTCAGCAACGATATAGCCGCTCCTGTTGACCATCAAGTCCGGAACGGTCTTTGTTAAGATCGGGTTGGCCCTGGTCCCAAGCGCGGGGATTGCCACGTCGATTTCAATCTGGAATTCGCTGCCCTTTATCGGGACCGGCCTTCTCCTGCCTGATTGATCAGGCTCTCCGAGTTCCATCTTTATGCATTCAACCGCGCAGACGTTCCCCTTGCCGTCATCAATGAATCTCGTCGGGTTGGTCAGCAGTGTGAATTCTATTCCTTCCTCATGCGCGTGGTGGACTTCCGCCTTCCTTGCAGGCATCTCTTCCAGGGAACGCCTGTATATGCGATAGACCTTTTCAGCGCCGAGCCTTAACGCCACCCGTGCAGAATCCATTGCCACGTTTCCGCCGCCCAATACCGCCACCCTTTTGCCTACCTTTATAGGTGTGTCATATTCGGGGAAGAGATACGCCTTCATCAGGTTGGCCCTTGTAAGATATTCATTCGCGGAGCAGACACCGTTGAGATTTTCACCCGGAATCCCCAGGAACATGGGCAGGCCCGCGCCTATGCAGATAAAACACGCGTCATATCCCCGCCCGTTCATCAGCTCATCAATTGTGAAGAGCTTCCCGATCACCGCGTTCGGCACGAATTCAACACCGAGCTTCGTGATATACGCGACCTCCCGTTCCACAATTGCCTTGGGGAGCCTGAACTCCGGTATCCCGTAGCTAAGGACGCCGCCGGCTTTGTGCAGGGCCTCAAACAATGTGACCTGGTGCCCGGCCTTTGCAAGGTCTACCGCGCAGGTCAGCCCTCCAGGGCCTGAGCCTATAACAGCTACTTTTCTCCCCGTAGACTTCGGCATATCCGGGACCTTCATATCACCGTTTGCGGCCTCATAATCGGCGACGAATTTTTCGAGGTTCCCGATTGCAACGGGCATGCCCTTCTTCCCTGCAAGGCAGCGTGATTCACACTGGACCTCCTGGGGACAGACCCTTCCACAGACAGCGGGCAGGGCGTTTCTTTCCTTGACCTTGTAACAGGCGTCTATGAACCTTTTCTCTTTTATCAGGCTGATGAATGCGGGGATGTCCACCTCTACCGGGCAGCCCTGCCTGCAAGGTCCGTTCTTGCACGTCAAGCATCTGCCTGCTTCCTCAACCGCTTCTTCAGGCGAATACCCATAAGGGACTTCCAGGAAATTCCTCGCCCTCACGAGTGGCGGCTGCTCCCTCATCTCAACTCTGAGTTTTGCTTTTTTCTCCTCTATCTTCATCTCCATGTCATTTACCCCCATTCCCTTTCCCGCCGCACCTGGCCGTATGCTCCTCGGGGATATACGCCTGGAGCCTTTTCATAAGCAGATCAAAATCGACCTGATGACCGTCAAATTCAGGACCGTCCACGCAGGTGTATTTTGTCTCTCCACCGATTTCCACCCTGCACCCGCCGCACATCCCTGTTGCATCAATCATGATCGAATTCAGGCTTACGACAGTCTTCACATTGTATTTTTCCGTTGTCTTGCAAACGAACTTCATCATGATCGCCGGACCTATGGCCACCACAAGATCGACCTTCTCATTCATCATGATCTCTTCGAGGGGAACAGTCACCAATGCCTTTGTGCCGTAAGAGCCGTCATCCGTGGTGACGATCAGATCATCCGATACGCCGCGCATCTTTTCTTCCCAGAACAGTATTGATTTTGAACGCGCGCCGATAATCGACGTGACCTTATTACCCGCCTCCTTGAGCGCCCTTGCTATCGGATAAACAGGGGCTATTCCCACCCCGCCACCCACGCACACGACCCTGCCGAAATTTTCAATATGCGAATGATTGCCGAGAGGGCCGATAACATCGGTCAGAAAATCGCCCTCATTAAAAGTGCCAAGGTGATTGGTCGTCTTGCCGACCTTCTGAAAGACAGTGGTTATGGTCCCTCTGCCGCTGTCGAAGTCGGCGATAGTCAGCGGTATCCTCTCCCCCTGTTCATGGGTCCTGAGTATGAAAAAATTTCCCGCCCTCGCCTTTCGCGCAATGTCCCCTGCCTCGATATCGAACAGGGTTATCTGCTCCGAAAGGTCCTCCTTCTTCAAGATTTTATACATTCCCTTATGCCTCCTCTCTCGCTTAAATTCGCCCACATTATTAACATCTCTCCTGGATACATTCCTTAGCTTGATTGTCAGATAATTACTCAGTCCTGTAAATCGAAGGATAAATGAAGGTTTTGATGAAGAGATTTCTTATAGCGGCTTAAGTTGATTTTCTTATGGAAGGTATCGGGAATTTACTTATGGTGGGAATTTGCCTTTTTGAATCTTAACCCGTGAATCATGTGGGCGGGGGGGGACCCCGCCCCTACATCAGTAAATGGCCTTGACCGCGTGAATGAAGACATCGCGCGTGTCCTTTAACTGCAGCTTGATCTTGATGTGCTCTATGTAAGTCTCAACGGTCTTGACACTGAGGTTCAGCCGCTCCGCTATTTCATGCTTCTTCATCCCCTGGCCGATTAGCTGGTACACCTCCAGCTCGCGGTTGCTGAGCGGCTTTGCAGGGGCGTCAAGGCCTTCAAACCTGTTTTTGGCAAATTTGTGCAGGAGCTGAACATTTAATTTATCGCTTACATAAATATCTCCGTTCAGGACCGTCCTTATTGCCGATATCAATTCCCTGGAAGACTCCTGCTTCATTATATAGCCCCTGGCCCCCGCCTTCAGGCAGCGCTCGGCATATGTGGCTTCGTCATGCATGGAGAGCACCAGGACCAATATCCCGGGATTGGAATAAGTAAGGTTCTCTATAAGCCTGATGCCGCTGCCGTCTCCAAGGCTGATATCCACTATCGCGATATCAGGCTTACTGTCTGAAATAGCGTGAAATGCGTCTGTAACATTGTCCGCCTCTCCGCATATGACAAGGTCTTCTTCACTTTCAAGAAGGCGTGAAAGCCCTTCGCGCAAAATGGCGTGGTCATCAACAATAAAGACATTCTTCTTTTGGACCTTATTTTCGATCTCCATCGTTATCATGTTTTATTCCCCTTGCGTTCCCTTTCACTCATGCATATCTGATGGGCGCTTTCCATAGTAAAATTGTGAGACAAATCCGTTGCCTTGTAAATCGATAGAAGATGGTAGGATTGATATAAGAATTTTCTTATGCCGGATTAAGTAATATTCCCTATCTTCGGAGGTCCGGCATTTAACTATATAAATGTTACCTTATTGGTTGCGGTAACCACTACAAAAAAGCGCTCATTATTGCTTTTTCTGTCTGCAGGTATTACAAAGAAGCCCTGGCGGTTCGGGGAGTATCCCTGTGAAAACCCGATGACCGTCTCCCCGTCATTAAACTCTATCCGGACCTTACGCCCGCCTCCGGGAACAACGTCGGAATATTCTTCCTTGTGGTCCTTATTGCCCTCCAGGTCCTTAACGAAAAACAGCGCCTTCAACCTTTCAACATCGATCTGCACTATTTCTCCACTCATAAGCGTAAGATGGAACTCCTTCTTGGTGGGGAAAAAATCAGCGGTTGTCCCTTTCATTAAGGTACCGTCTTTAAACCTGGCCACTACTTTATTGAGAATCATATCGACCCTTTGTTGTCAATTAACATTAATATTTTTCTCCTCCATGTTATTTTTTATATTTTCGGAAGAGAAAATAATTTCTTTAGAAATAATACCATGCGGATCAGGCATAGATAAAGTTGCGATGGAACTGGAAAGGGGAACGTTACTGATATGCGCTCTCTCCCAGTACGCCCATCACCCACAGGAGGTTTACCTTTGCAGTCAAATAATCCCGCCAGGCGCGGGTAAGATTGCCTTTTGCCTGCTGGAGGTTTAGCTCCGCGTCTTCGACCTCAAGCCTGATCTTCACTCCCAGTTCATATCCCTTCTCAGACAGGGACAACAGTTTCTCAGCCTGTTCCACCGTGCCTGAAAGCGCGTCCACTATCTGCTTTGATTCCTGCACGTCATTCAGCGCTTCACGGGCCTGCAGTGCAATGGAATCTGAGAGCTTTTCCTCGTCTATCTTAATACTGCTGAGGTCGCTCCTGGCCTGGGCCACCCTTCCCCTGGTGCGCATCCCGTCAAAGAAGGGAAACGACAGGTACATCCCGGCGCTCCATGCCCTGCCGTCCAGGTCCATGTCTATGCTATCGACATCTTTCCATCCGTATCCACCCCTGAACTCAAGACGCGGCTTGTCATCGGCGTTTGCTATTGTGACCAGCTCGCCCGCAATATTGATTCGGTAACGAAGGTCCCGCACCTCAGGTCTCTTCTCAAGGGCGGTCTTATATATCAGGGCATAATCCTGGACCGCCGCGAAATCACCCGCTTCCAGACTGCCGGTCACCTCAATGCTGTCATCAATAGCAAGCAGAAAACGCAGCCTGTCAAGGGAATCGCGTATCCGGTTTTCCGTGCGTATGACCTCAGGCCGCGCATTCTTGACAGCCACCTCAGCGGCCAGTATCTCATAGTCTGTAGCAATACCCGCACTGTATTTGCGACGGGCCTCATCAAGGTGCCGTTCCTTCTGGCCGAGGTCCTGAAGGGCAATCGCATGTAATTCCCTTGAGAGAAGCACATTATAAAAGGCAATGGAGACGTCCCGGTAAGCCGCCTGCCGGTAAAACCTGAGCCGCTCCTCCGCGGTTTTAAGCCCCTCCTCTGCCGCCCTTATCGCGGCGCCGACCTTGCCCCATGTAAACAACGTCTGGGTAAGGCCGATCTCCCCGGAATATATCTCCTGCCTGTCAGGGAGCAGACTGGTCTCGTCCCTGCTGGTGATCGCAGAGCCGTTCAGGGAAAGTTGTGGAAATGCCGCAGCCCTCTCTTCAACATATTTCCCCTGCACCCAGCGGAAGTATTCCCTGGCCTTTTGGATATCGCGGTTTTTTTCTGCGGCTATATCAAGGGCCTGCTGCATGGTCAAGACCTGTACTTCCCCGGCTGTTGCGGGAAGGGGCAGCAAAAGGGCCATGAGCAATAATGCAAGTGTGAAATAAAATAATGATGCTGACCTCTTCACGTCGTCACCGCCTTTTTAACTCCAAAGCGTTTCCTTGCCCGGACGCTGAAATCATCCAACAGCGTGTACACCACCGGGACGACAAGCAGTGTAAGTACAGTCGATGTCAGGAGTCCGCCGATTACGGCGCGGGCCATAGGCGCGCGCATCTCAGCGCCGGAGCCGAGGGCAAAGGCAAGGGGCATCATGCCGAAGATCATTGCAAGTGTTGTCATTAATATGGGCCTCAGCCTCGTCCTTCCGGCTGTTATGACCGCCTCGTTCCTCTCCATGCCGCGTCCCTGCAGCACCTTTGCGTAGTCCACAAGGAGGATGGCATTTTTTGTGACTAAGCCCATGAGCATTATCAGGCCGATGAGCGACATGATGTTTATCGTGTCGCCTGTGAGGAACAACATCGCCGCCATGCCTACAATGGAAAGCGGCAAAGAAAGCATAATGGCCATGGGTTCGAGAAACGATTCAAACTGCGCCGCAAGTATGAGATAAACGAGTACTATCGCAAGGAGAAGAGACTCTCCCATGTATCCGAAGGACTCTGCCATGTCCTCTGCCTCTCCTGAAAAAACTATCTTATACCCAGGCTCCATCGTGATCCCCTCCACGGCCTTCTGCACCTTGCTCACCGCAGTGCCGATAGGCACCCCATCAAGGTTAGCGGTTATCACGACCTCACGGGTGAGGGCCTGCCGGTTGATCTCCGAGGGAGAATTGCTGACCTCATAAGATGCAATATTGGAAAGGGGCATAAGGACGGACGGCCCGTTTCCCCTCTGTACAGTAAGCCTCAGGTTCTGCACCTGAGCAGGGTCCTGGCGCAGGTGTTCGGGTAGCCGGACCCGCACATCTACTGAATCTCCGTCTTCATCTTCATAGGTTGTGACCGCTTCTCCGCCTACAAGCGCGCCCACAGTACGTACAATGCGGTCGGTCATGATCCCGGCATTCACCGCCTTTTCCCTGTCAACCGTAAGCTGATATTCCGGGATGTCATTCTCCAGTGTAGCTTCAATATCGACAATACCGGGGATTGCATACATTTTGTCCTTCAGCTCAGCAGAATACTTTTTCAACAATGCAATATCTTCTCCCCTCACATTTACAACAAGGGGTTTAATGCTGCTTCCCACACCGCCTGCTTCCTCAATGGAAATCTTTATCCCCGGTATGCGCTGAAGTCTGCTGCGGACGTCACGCTGAATATCGTCCTGTATCCTTTCCCTCTCAGATCTTTCCTTGAGCTTTACATAGAGCACGCCGCTTTGCACTGTCCCGCTGTCGCCTGCGCCTACTGTAGAATAGGTGTGATCGATCTCGGGAATATCTTTAAGCGCTGCGAGCATCGCGTTAAGGCGGCCTCGGCTTTCGCTGATAGATGCGTCCGGGGCTGTCTTGAAAGTCACCTGGAATTCACCCTTGTCAAAATTGGTCATGAAGGCGGATTCAAGCATTCCGAATATCATGATCCCTCCGACAAAGGCCGCCAACGCGGAGAACAGGATTGTCTTGCGATGTCCCAGCGCCCAGGCGATCAGGCCACGATAACGTTCAGCCATTCGTTCAAACATGTCATTGAATCTGTCGAGCATACGTGAGATGAAGCCACGCCGCCCTCCCCTGTGAATGGCCGGATCATGCCAGCGCGAAGACAGCATGGGGTCAAGCGTAAAGGACACAAGAAGAGATACGGAGACTGCAAAAGCCACAGTGATGCCGAAGGAGAAGAAGAACCTGCCGACGATGCCTTTCATAAAAGCCACCGGAACAAATACGGCAAGTATGGACATGGTCGTGGCAAAGACCGCAAGCCCTATCTCGCTCGTGCCGCTGCGCGCTGCTGCGAAATGGTCTTCTCCTTTTTCGAGATGACGGACTATATTTTCCCGCACGACAATGGCGTCGTCTATCAGGAGACCTATTGCAAGCGAGAGCGCCATAAGCGTCATGATGTTGAGCGTCATGCCGAGCGCGTTCATGATGATAAATGATGAGATGACGGATATAGGCAGCGTGATCCCGGTTATGACCGTAGAGCGCCACGAGTTTATAAAGCAGAAGACTATGAGGACTGTGAGAAAGCCGCCGATGATCATAGTCTCCTGCACATCCTTAAGAGAATCAAGCGTCATGATCGATGCATCGCGGACTATCTCCAGCGTGACGGTCTCCGGAAGTTCGGACTGCAATTGGTCCACGCGCTTTTTGATCGCGTTTACTACATCAACCATGTTCGCACCGGACTGCTTTTGAATGTCAAGCGCCACCGCCGGGATGCCGTTTACAAGAGCAAGTGAGCGCTCCTCTTCAATCCCGTCAACCACCTCCGCGACTTCTGAAAGCCTGATAGGCCTGCCGTCACGTTCAGCAATTACCATAGAGCGGAACTGGTCAACCCGGTCAGGCTTTCCAGCCACGCGAAGCGGGTATTCCGTATTGCCCCGGTTCAGCCTTCCAAGCGGGGTATTCACATTTTCCGACCTCAATCCGTTTATCACAGTGTCAACACCAATGCCGAGGGACTCGACACGGACCGGGTCTATGACAACATTGACCTCCCTCTTTGCAGAGCCGACAAGATCGACCTTACCCACCCCGGCAACGGTTTCAAGCCGGCGCTTTATCTTCTTTTCAACCAGAAGAGTAAGGTCCCGGCTTGATAAGGACGATGAGCGCACGGCAACCGATATGACCGGCAGGGCGTTGAAATCGAGCTTCTGTATAATGGGGTCTTCGATTCCGAGGGGCAGCTCGCCCCGGACAGCGTTGATCTTGGCACGTGTCTCCTGCGCCACTTCATTGATCTTTTCTTCAAGACGATATTCCACCACAACAGTGGAGACGCCTTCGCGTGAATATGAGATGACGCGCTTAACCCCGGCAACAGGGTTTACCGCCTCCTCGATCTTCTTTGTCAATTCCCTCTCAACGCTCTCAGGAGATGCGCCCGGGAATTTCGTCACAATCGATACCACGGGGATCTCGACGTTGGGATACATTTCAACAGAAAGGCGGCGGTACGAGAATATGCCCAGTACAACAAGGGTCAGCATCATGACCGCTGCAAGCACAGGTCTTTTTATGGAAAGGTCGGAAAGAAGCATCCCTACTTCTCCTTGCCGCCGGACATAACGACCTTGTCGTTGTCCTTCAGATTAAAGCCGCCGCGCACTACCAGCAGCTCCCCGGAATTTATTCCTGAAACAATCTCCACCTGGTCCCCTGCGACTGCCCCTGTGGCCACTTCCCTGTAATGCGCCTGGTCGGCTTCCACCGTATACAGGCCCGCCTTCTTTTCCGCCACATTTAAACCAATCAGGGATGAACGCGGGACCTGAATGATATTTCTCCTGGTCCCTGTCTCGATCCTCCCCTTTGCAAAGAGTCCACCTTTTAATTCACCAGAGGTATTGATTACCTCGGCAATGACCTTTACCGACCTGTCGGCTTCGTCCACAGACGGGTTTATATACATCACCTTTCCTGAAAAGGTCCTGCCCGGAATCGCGTCAACAGTAAATGTGAGCGAATCCCCCACCTTTATGGAGGCCATATCTACGGATGGGACCGAGGCGGTGAGTTTGAGGGTCCTGTTGTCCACTATCTTAAAAAGCGTCTTGTTGGCCCCGGTTTCGCCGGCAAGATCTCCCACATTGACATCGCGCATCGAAACGATGCCATCCATAGGCGAAAGGACCATGCCCTTGGAAAGACGCGCCTGAAGCGAGCGCAGTTCTTCCTCTGCAGCGCCGATCTGGGCCATCGCCGCCTCGACTCCGGCCTTTGCAGCCTCTGCCTCTGATTCCGTATCTTCATAATTCTGCTGTGTTGCAAGGCCGAATTCCCTGAGCTTCTGCATCCGCGCCTTTTCACGCTCCGCGCGCTGTGCATTTACCTGCGCCTGGAGATGTCCCGCCCTTGCGGACTCAACCGAGGCCGCCGCCTTTTTCACTAGCGCCTCAGTCTCACTCAGGTCTATTCTGGCAAGCGGCCCATTCTTCTTGACCCTCACCCACTCGGTAACAAACACTTCGCTTACGAGGCCGGAAACCTGGGCCTTCACCTCCGCCTCGAATTCCGGCGCGAGGGTACCGACCACATCGACCCCTTCCGTAAGTTCCGAGGGAGAGACGGTCATTGTTTCCACCGCAACCGGCGGACGGCCGCTGCCGTCGTCTTTTTTGCCGTCGGCGTTTTTTGAAGAACAGCCTGAGGTCCAGAGTATAGAAAGTAAAATGACACTTAATAGTATGTTCCTGTTCATGGCAGTTACCTTTTCCTTTTTGATTTTGAAGGAGCCACCCCGTCAAAGATAAAAGCGATCATGGAGGCCAGTCCTTTTTTATCCACCATAGGCGCGCGGTGGCAGAGCTGCTCCTCAAGCACGAAGTTCAGCGCCCCAATCAAAACGCAGGTCAGCGTGTCCGCATTCACCTTCCGGATTTCGCCGCTCCTGGTCCCGTCCTTCACAATGAATTCCGTTACCTCTCTTATCTTAAGGTGGTAGCCCTCGAAGTCAATGAAAGGCGCGCCCTGCGGGGGGCCGTAATAGATTGAATACATAAGTCTCGCTGCCTTGAGGTTCTTCATGAATAGGAGAAATATCCCTTCATACAGCCGCAGCACGCGTTGACGCGAGCTTAATTTTTCGTGCGCGGTCTCCACTAACATCTTTTCAAGTATCCCGAAGGGCTTTGTCATCAGCTCGGTGTAGATGCCTTCCTTGCTCCCGAAATAGTAATAGAGGGACGGCTTTGTTACTCCCGCGGCCTCGACGATCTCCCGAACAGACGTTGTTGCATATCCCTTTTCATTGAAAATATCAAGGGCTGACTGCAGAAGACGCTCCCGTACCGCCTGCTCATCAGGCTTTATAGAGCGTTTTTTTTCCGTCATAATAAAACTCCTTTTCGGTGCGGGTTAATTTACCTACCGGAAAGTATAATTTTCGAACTGAAATATGTCAATAGATTTTATCGCAGGGCAATCTGACTATTGATTAACGGACTTTACCGCGTGCATGAGGACCTCATGAGTGCCCTTTAACTGCAGCTTGATCTTGATATGCTCTATGTAGGTCTCGACCGTCTTGACGCTGAGGTTTAGTTTTTCGGCTATCTCGTGTTTCTTCAGCCCCTGGCCGAGAAGCTGATAGACCTCCAGTTCTCGGTTGCTGAGGGCCTTTGTCGGGGAACCGGAGTCATCGAATTTGTCTTTAACGAACCGGTGCAGGAGCTTTACATTTAATTTATCACTGACATAGATCTCTCCGCCAAGGACCTTCCTTATGGCCGACAGTAATTCCTTAGAGGGCTCCTGCTTCATTATATAACCTCTGGCCCCTGCCTTGAGACAGCGCTCGGCGTACGCGGATTCATCGTGCATGGAAAGGACGAGGGCCGGCAAATCCGGGCGCGCGTAAGCAAGGTTTTCTATCAGCCTGATGCCGCTGCCGTCCCCGAGGGTAATGTCTACCAATATGATATCAGGTTTACTGTTTGCAACTGCATGCATGGCGTCTGAGGCATTGTCGGCCTCCCCGCAAACCGTTAGGTCTTCCTCGCTGTTGATGAGACGCGAAAGCCCCTCGCGTAATATGGCATGGTCATCGACAATAAATACATTTTTCTTTTGTATTTTATTCCCGGACTTAACAGTTTTCATTTTTCATCTCCTTTGTCTCATATGTGTCTGATAGAACCGGCCGGTGATTTGCCTTCTCCGGCCATATTGATCTCACTTTCTCTTTTATCAAAGAAGATACAGGTGACAAGTGTGCCTTCCCCGATTACCGACCTGATGTCAAGCGAGGCGTTGATTATGCTCGCCCGGAATTTCATAATTTCCAGGCCCATGCTGCTCATCTGCTTCGGCATGATAAAACCCCGGCCGTCATCTTTTATTGTCATGGTAATTTTATTATTTTCCTTTGTGAGCCGGAGTTCAATATGTTTGGCCTTTGAGTGTCTCGCTGCGTTTGTAATGGCCTCCTGAGCAATGCGGTATAAATGCGTCAACGCAGTCTCATCATACAGCATTACGAACGGCTTGCATCTCAGATCACACGGTATCCCGAACAGTCTTTCGGAATTGGACGCAAGCTCCACCAGGGCCGTCATCAGACTGTATTCGCCCTTCTCCAATATGGGAGAGAGGCCCGATGAAAGGGTCCTGACCTGCGACTTCGACATCTCAACAAGATGCGTGATCCTGGCCGCGTCCTCAGCCTCCGGAAGCGCTTTCTTCCTCAATAGATTCTCAAGCCCCTGGGTCATAAAGGAGATGGCGGTAAGCTGCTGTCCCAGGTTATCGTGCAGGTCATGCCCGATACGCCGCTGTTCATGCTCCCTTATTTCAAGCAGCATCTTTTCCAGGTGCTTGCGTTCGGTCATCTCCCTGTTCAGGTCTTCCCAGGAAGCGGTATAACTCCTCAGGTTCTCGATCATCTGATCAAATATCCTGGACAACTGGCCGATTTCATCTTTTGCGTCAGTGCCTACTCTATAATCAAGGTTACCCTGCCCGATTATTTCACTCCCTTTATGCAGCGCCTTGATCGGATTGGAGATCGTCTTTGCAACACGAAAGGCGACTATTACCACTCCCAATACAGTCGCTACAAAGATAGCTATCATCCATATCCTGAGCCTGTCGATGGGCGCGTAGACTTCTTTCAGGTCCTGCTTTGCAATAAAGCCCCAGCGGGTCTGCGGGATGTACGTATAGGCCGCCAATACCTTTTCACCCCTGTAATCCGAAGTCTCCGCAATCCCGGGTTCTCCCCTGGACGCCTCTGCGGCCTGCCCCTCGATCTTCACCTTGAGCGGGGAATTCCCGTGACCGCGCAGATTGCTTACAACAACGGCGTCCTTATTGACAATAAAGGTCTCACCGGTCTCACCCATCCCTGTGCGATTTGACAAATGCTTATAGAGAGAGGCCTCAAGGTTGAACCTGGCCACAAGCACGCCGATGGGGCGGCCGCGGTCCTCCCTGCTGAATATGGGGATGGAAATGGCCATGCAGGGCCTGTTCACCGTAGACGAATAATGTATGTCCTCAATGAACAGGTCCCCGCTTTTCAAGGCCCCTTCAAAGTGAAAGGCATGCACGGGCCGGTGCCCCTCACGGTCTTTAATGGTCGAGATCATGATCGTTTTAGTGTCGGGATCGACAATAAATATTTCATAAAAGTCGTCATAATGCTCCAGGTATTTTGTGAGAAAGCTCCGCGCCTCTGAAGCAATGGCCGCTTTACGACCGATGTCACCTTCATCCCGTTGACTGGTCCCCTCCAACGCCCGCATCCCGCTGTCGTCGGCTATGGTGCGGATGTCCACGGTCCTTTCTTCAAGCCAGTGGTCCAATTCAGCGACCTTCATATCCCGGACTGCCTCAAGCCGGTTGAAGATTGAGGACTTTATTGAGCTCACCATATGAAAATAAATCGCCACATTGACCATAATCAGCGGCAGCATGGCTATAATGAAAAACCAGGCGGTGAGGCGCATCCCGATGCTGTTGAATGAGATCCTGTCTCTCAGAGGTTTCTCCTGTTATGTCATCCCTGACGTTTGCAAAAGCCCCGTTTTGCCACTAACATTAAAACCGGACCGACCGAAGGTGTGTTCTTCGGCAGTCCGGCCATTACACATAGGTCAGTCATGTCACTTTACCCCCTTAATTCAAAGGGCACGGCTTTATCCGGTCAAATATTCTATACCTCCGTTTTATCATCAACCGTCTTGCAATACAAGTAAATTTATTTAATTAACCTATAAGCATCCTGCTTAAATGCGGCCCAGGGGAATATTCTTCGGGACAACCGAAAAATATCTCAGACCCCGAGAGGCTCCCACGATTTAAACATTATGACTTCCTCCCCTGGATTGGGGAGCCCGGCGATTTTCCACGCCTGTACCGGGTCAAGGAATTTCTCGGTCATACAATTGCTGGGCTGGTGTACATTTTTACATACGGCCCGGAGGATCGGGAAAAATTTATATTTCTTGTAGTAATCCCTGATGAACTTAAGAATATCGATCCTGTCCTGCGTCAGCTCCTCCAGACCTTCGCTCTCAGCAAGTGCGCAGGCCACGCGGTCGTTCCAATCATCATAATTAAGGAGAAAGCCGTCATCGTCCGTGCTGATTTTCAGTTGTCCATACTCGATTGTTTTCATGTTGCACCTCTTGTTTCGCTTTATGTTTATATAGAATCTTTATCACAAATCAGGCCGCTCGTCAACCGTGCGCAGGGGCATGGCACGCCATGCCCCAACAGATAACTGAATTTGTCACAGTACCATTCATCTGATAGAATCTTTTTAATTGGGAGTCCATTTTTCATTTCCGGTATTTCAACTATGGGAACAGATTTTTATATGAATACGGAAGGGCGCAAAGGGGTTCTGTCCTGGATATTGTCAACGGACCATAAAAGGATCGGCCTTCTATACCTGTACGCGGTCCTCGGGTTCTTCCTGATCGGCGTTATAATCGGATTACTGATGAGGCTTGAGCTCATGGCGCCCGGCAGGACAATTGTAAACGCGAGGGCATACGATTCCCTGTTTACGCTGCACGGCATCATCATGATTTTTTTCTTCATCATCCCGGGGGTCCCTTCCTCACTCGGCAATTTCTTTCTCCCTCTGCAGATCGGGGCCAGGGATGTGGCCTTCCCCCGGCTCAATCTGCTTTCATGGTGGCTCTATGTCATTGCAGGCCTGACCGCCATTTCGACCATATTCCTCCCGGGCGGACCGCCTGACACGGGATGGACGCTATATCCTCCGTACAGCATTAAGACACCGACCAACGTGTCGGGTACGGCCCTTGCCGCGTTTATCGTCGGCTTCTCATCCATTCTGACCGGGCTTAATTTTATTACCACGATCCACAGGCTCAGGGCGCCGGGAATGACATGGTTCCGGATGCCGCTATTTACATGGACACTCTACTCAACTGCGTGGGTCCAGGTACTGGCTACGCCGGTGCTCGCAATCACCCTGCTTCTGCTCATCCTTGAAAGGGCCTTCGGCACCGGGTTCTTTGACCCTGCTAAGGGCGGAGATCCCCTGATGTTTGAACACCTCTTCTGGATTTACTCGCACCCGGCCGTGTATGTAATGATACTCCCGGCCATGGGAATCATAAGCGAGATCGTCCCCACCTTCTCGCGCAAGACGGTATTCGGTTACAAGGCTATCGTTTTTTCCGGCCTCAGCATAGCGACCCTGGGCTATGTCGTCTGGGGACACCACATGTTTACAAGCGGCATGAGCGATGTGTCGAGCATGGTCTTTTCATTTATTACGTTCGCTGTTGCCGTGCCGAGCGGGATCAAGGTATTTAACTGGATCGCAACGATGTATAAGGGGTCCGTAGAAATAAAACCGCCGCTGCTCTACGCCTTTGCCTTCATCTTCCTCTTTTCCATAGGCGGGTTGACAGGCCTTGTGAATTCTGCGGTGGCAACGAACGTCCATATCCACGGGACCTTTTTTATTGTGGCCCATTTCCATTACACAATGTTCGGTGGCGCAGGCTTCGCATTTTTCACCGGACTCCATTACAGGTTACCAAAGATGACGGGCAGGATGTATAACTTCAGGGCCTCGACCGTCGCCTGCATTGTCCTGTTCATAGGATTCAATATCCTGTACTTCCCGATGTTTTTGCTTGGCTGGCAGGGCATGCCGAGGCGCTACTACGATTATCCCCCTGAGTTTCACGGAAACAACTTTATATCAACCATCGGTTCCTGGATACTCGCCGCGGGTCTCCTGATCATGTTCATTAATCTCGCCAGGTCGCTCTTTAAAGGAGAGAAGGCCGGCAACAATCCGTGGGACGGGACAACACTCGAATGGCAGGTGTCTTCTCCACCACCCCAGGAAAATTTTGAGAAAATTCCGCACATAACCAGGGGGCCGTACTCAAGAGAGAAAAATATTTTATGAATAAGGATATTGAATAAGAATAATGCAGGCATTGGTAAAGTATACTGATGACGTCGACGCAAAGATGGGAATGTGGCTTTTCCTCTTCACGGAAATGCTGTTCTTCGGCGGGATGTTTCTCCTCTACGCGGTTTACAGCACGAAATACTCAGCCGACTTTTCCGGCTCGTCCTCTGAGTTAAACAGGGTGATCGGCACATTCAATACACTGATACTTATAACAAGCAGCTTTACCGCGGCCCTGTCTTTGTCGGAAATAAAAAAGGGTGCGCTTCAGTCAGCAAGTATATGCCTCGGCATTACGGCGTTGATCGGTATAGTATTTTTGATAATGAAATATATTGAATGGAGCGCCAAGATCGGGCACGGGATATATCCGGGCAGCGCTTATTTAAATGAAATGGCCCATGGGAAGGTGCTCTTCTACAGCCTTTATTTCGTGATGACCGGGATACACGCGTTCCATGTCCTTATCGGGATCGCCGTATTCATAGTCATCCTGTTTATGCTCCGTAACGGGACAGTCCGTGAAAACAACTCTATCAAACTTGAAAACGCCGCTCTTTACTGGCACTTTGTGGACATCGCGTGGATATACCTTTTCCCGCTTTTGTATCTGCTGCGATGAGGGCCTGTTTATGTTATCGATGAAACAGAAAGAAGACACCCGCTCAACCGGTAATGGGACACTTATTTTCACCTGGATTGCCCTGCTGCTCCTGACGGGATTGACGGTGTGGATAGCAGGTGTGAACACCGACCGGCACGGTGTAGCAGTTAATATCATTATCGCGTCCGTGAAGGCTGGCCTGGTTTTGTTCGTATTTATGAGACTGAAATATGAGTCGCTCTTTTTCAGGCTCATCCTTTTGTTAATAGTGATCACGCTGACCGCCATTATGGCGCTCACGTTTCTTGATGTTTTATACAGGTAGGGCGTATGCGCTACGCCGCCGAGATAACGGTTTATAAATTATGACAGACAAGGTCAATGAAGCGTTCCTGGTAATCATGGTCATCTGCCTGGCACTCCTCGGTCTTGTGACCTTCTTCATGATATTTCTGGCGGTACGCTACAGAAGGGGAAAAAACCCCAACCCGGAAGACATATCCGGGTCTCTTCCGCTGGAGATCACTTGGACAGTGGTGCCGGCCATACTTGTCTTCATCATGTTCTGGTACGGGTGGGTAAATTTCAAGGCCATGCGGACCGTGCCGGAAAA
This sequence comes from Nitrospirota bacterium, assembly GCA_016222915.1. GTDB lineage: Bacteria > Nitrospirota > Thermodesulfovibrionia > UBA6902 > UBA6902 > UBA6902. The sequence continues at coordinate 18,432 of JACRQA010000085.1, forward strand.
AGCTTTCAATGTAAATGTCACTGCGCGCATGTGGTCCTGGAGCTTCGAATATCCGGACGGATTTAAGACCACTACCCTTATGGTCCCGGCAGGCAGGCCGGTAAATCTGGATATTATTTCCGAAGACGTACTGCACAGCCTGTTCATTCCAGCTTTCAAAATAAAAGAGGACGCTGTACCGGGCATGCATACCCGGCTCTGGTTTACCGCCCCGGCGCCCGGTGAATATACTATCTTCTGCTCGGAATACTGCGGCCAGGGCCATTCTTCGATGATCTCGAAGGTCGTAGCTATGACGGAAAAGGATTTCTCAACATGGTATCAAACACACGGAGATAAGGAGGCGGTGGGAAAGGCCGTCCCTGATGTGCCAAAGCTCCTCGATGAACACGGCTGCCTCGATTGCCACACCACTGACGGCTCCGAACTGACCGGGCCGTCTTTCAAGGGCATCTACGGGAGAAAGATCGTGGTAATTTCCAGAGGGAAAGAGAGGGCGTTGACTGTAGATGACGCGTATCTCCTCAGCTCGGTCCTTTATCCTGACAAGGACATTGTAAAAGGGTATGAGGACATTATGCCCTCATTTAAGGATGAGCTTTCAGAAAAAGAGCTGGCGGCCATCATTAATTATTTAAAGGAGCTGAAGTGACATCAGTTAAATATTGGCCCGGACTCTGCAAGATAAAGATATCGCTCTTATCGGCTTTCTCGGCAGCTACAGGGGCCATACTCTCAGGCGCGGGATTAGATGTTAATTTTACCATCATGGTCACAGGGGTCTTTCTCCTTGCATCAGGGGCGTCCGCACTGAACCAGTATCAGGAGCGGGAGATTGATGCACTGATGGAAAGAACAAAATCAAGGCCGCTGCCCTCAGGTAACATAAGTCCCAGGGAGGCGCTTTATTTGTCGGCAGCGCTTATTTTGTCAGGCACGCTACTGCTGCTTGCGAGATCGTACTTCACTGCCGCTGCGCTTGGTGTATTCGCAGTGGTCTGGTATAACGGCGTTTATACGGACCTTAAACGCCTATCGGCCTTTGCGCCCGTCCCTGGGGCCCTCGTAGGCGCAATACCCCCTGCGATAGGATGGTCCTCCGCAGGCGGAGATCTTCTTGATCCCATGCTCCCGGCCCTCTGTGTGTTCTTCTTTATCTGGCAGGTCCCCCATTTCCTGTTTCTGTCCCTCTCTAATGCTAAAGACTATAAAAAGGCGGGGCTGCCGACGATCAGCGGGATATTCAGTAACGGGCAGATTGCAAGGATTAATTCTGTCTGGATACTGTCCATGGCAGTGGCCGGCCTGGCCCTGCAGCTATATATTATCTCTTCTTATCATATTTTCAACTCCGGGCTTTTTGCGGCCTGCCTGTTTCTTTTCATAGGGGGATTCACTTGTATAAGCCGGCATTCAACACGCATTCCCTTCAGGACGGCCTTCAACAGGATCAACATGTACATGCTCTTATCAATGCTTATCCTCACAGGAGAAAGATTATTTCTATTGTAATTCTCTGCACGGATGAAGACGTCGAAAAAATTAAGGACAATATTATGGAGTTAAACACAAGGGGACACTGACAGACGTCCGTCAGTCTGTTTTGATGCAGGACTGCTTACCGGAAAACACAGCCGGGAACCTGCCGTGTTTTCCGGGTAATCCGATCAGCCGAATCTTGCTTTCTGCTTTTCGACTACTTTCTGTACATTATCCAGGGCATAGACAATCTTCTTCTTTGCGCCTTCTGCTATGTCAGTTCGTGATGACGCCAGGTGCGTCAGCTTATCGCTCACATTGTCCATTAAATCATGTATGGACTTTGTCGCGTCTTCTATAGCGTCCTTTGCCTCATCAGCCGTATTTCTTGCGAACCTGACTATGTCTCTCCTGGTCCTTCTGCCGGACTGTGGCGCATAAAGCAAAGAGATCCCGGCGCCTACGAGTCCTCCAATGATAAAGGCACCTGCTACTTTTTTTTCTGTGGTGTAATCGCTCATGTTGACCCTCCTTTCACTCTCTATATAATTTTAATAACACATAGCAGACGGGTTGTCAATGAGCAACACGATGACCTTCTCGGTATATGATCCAAATCATATACCGTGAGAAGAAGACGGGTTACAGTTTAATATCAGCAATCGCCCGGACCCTTAAATTTTGAGGTACGGCGCCAACAATAGAAACCAATGGAGGAACAGTCATGAAAGACAAAATAGTTTGGGAAACTGTGATGAACAATGCCCTGGGAAGGGCGGAACGGGAAGACAAATTCATATTGCTCGACTTCTATAACCCCGGCTGAATAGGCTGTCAACAGATGGATGCAGTTACGTATCCTGATCCTAAGGTCGTCAGTTTCATAAATCAGCATTTCATTCCGCTAAGGCTGCCGCATGATGCGAAACCATATGCCCAGGAGTTCAACATTCACTGGACGCCGAGCATACTTGTACTGGACAAAAAGCGGAACGAGCACCACCGGACAATGGGCTTTCTGGCCCCGGATGATTTTATTCCATCGCTTTATATCGCCATTGGGAAGGCCTCGTTCGATTCCGAGAATGTCGACAAGGCCCTCGTATATTTTGACAATCTGCTTACCGAGTATCCGAAGAGCGATTTCGTGCCCCAGGTTATTTATCTCCAGGGCGTCAGCAGGTATAAAAGCACCCATGATCCGAAGCCTCTCAGAGAGGCCTATGACAAACTCAGCGCAAATTATCCCGCAAACTACTGGACCAAAAGAGCGTATCCGTACCGGCTGATAAATGCATGAAATATTGTGTGTGAATGTGAGCAGGGGCATGGCGCGCCATGCCCCTGCATCTATTGGGACTGATAGATTTTTGCAAACGTGTCTGCAAATTCCTCAATTGACGTAGCAGTGGAATTTTCCTTCGTCCGGGGGACATTGGATGCAAAGACGCTGTTGTTCAATGCCCTGCTCATCTCGATGAATAACCTGCTGACATCCGGACTCAAACCGGCCTGCACCATACCTTTCTCCGCATCTTCATAGGAGAACTGAACGTATTTCAGGTCAGGCTTGCCGATCTTGCGGCCGATGAGCGCAAAGGCCTCGTTCATGGAGACGTCCCTCTGACCCAGGAGGTCCCTGACGGACTTCCCTGTAAAATCTTTCTTTATCAGACGCTCGGCGACAAATGCTGCAATGTCCCGGGTGGCTATCATGGCGAATTTCCTGTCTCCACTGATAGCAGAGCCCGCCATGTTACTGCCTTTTATCATAGGGATGTTCATAAGGAGGTTTTCCATAAAGTAAGTGGCGCGCACGTGAAGGACATTGATGTCCTGGAGTTTATTCAATCTCACTTCCTGGTCATGCAGACCCTTGATAGGGCCTGTGCCGTCAGGCAGGTCCGCCCCCTGGCTGCTCAGGTTGACAACATATCTTACCCCTGCGTTTTGAAGCGCCATTGCTATACTCGCACCGGCCTCATTCTGGTACGCCCGGAAATCTGCGGCAGTATAATGAGGGGGGACCAATGCAAATACCGCAGACGATCCTGAAAAGGCCCTGGTCAAAAATGCCGTGTCTTTTATGTCCCCCGCGGCGGCCTCAGCGCCTTTCTTCACAAACCCCTGCAGCTTTTCGGCCTTCCTTCCGGCGACCCTTACTTTTTCCCCTTCCGACAGAAGAATTTCAGTCACTTTGCTGCCTACATTACCTGATGCGCCAAGGACTACAATCATTGTTTATTCCTTTTCGTATCGTAGGGGCATGGCGCGCCATGCCCCTGCTGTTTATGCAACATACGGTTTAACATTCCTCACTTGCCGGTCATTTGCCCAAGGCCTGTTCAAGGTCCATCGCGTGCTCCTGCTCTACGGCGAGTATATTCCTCAACTGCTGGGCCAGGTGATACAGGTCCAGTTCTTCAGCCTGTCTTATCCTGGCGATATAACGGGTAATGGCATCGTTCTCGCCGTCCAGGTCCTGCTGGAGCATGGTCACATTGTCCCCGGATATTTTGGCATGAGGCATGTCCACTGTCGGCACGCCGCCCAGATAACTGATCTGCCCCGCCAGGATAGTCGCATGCTGAAGCTCTTCCTGCGCGTGAATTATCAGCTCCTTTTGCATGCTCTGATACATGGCGCCCTTCAATACTCCCTGATGCTGGGTGTATTGGACCATCGCCGTATATTCAAGGCCGAGGTCCTTGTTTAACAGCTCAACCAGCTTCTCTTTTGTAATATGTGCCATTTCACTCTCCCCCTTCAAAATTCTTGATAAATTCTCCGATCTTTACACCAAGATGGACACATTTAACATCGTTCATACACTCATCCGCGTCACTTTTATCAAGATACGTTTGCAGCTCGTGCGAGTTCTTCCCGAATTGAATTACATAAGCATTCTTGTCTTCGCTGAAATCCAGGCTGACAGAGATATTGTGCTGCATAATCTCCGGGTACATCATCGCAATTTTGTCTTTCAATGCCACATTTGTGTAACCCATACTGCCTCCCCGTCCTGTTTATGTACCGTTAAGGTCCATTCATGCTGATATCATAGAGCGCCTTGCCTATAAAAAAATCCCCCCACGCGATGCCTATGTCCGGCAAGGTCGATTTTATTATCCAGTCTGCGGCCGGCGCGGACCTGGCGGTCAATTCGGCAATGCTGAAGTGAGACATAAACACAGTCCCGTAAATTACAATCAGCCCGTTCAAAAGGTACCCGTATACCGAGGTCTTTCCCGACATAAAGAGCAGTGTAACAACTACCACATCTATCAGTGGAAACAGAAATGCAAGGAACTTCGTGGCATTGAAATGCATAATGCCCGGGTCCAATGCGTCCTTCACCATGAAATTATGTATCCTGTAATGAAGCAGCAGATTGGACACTGCCAGCAGAAAGAGCGCTGTTAATAATGCCTTTCTTGTCATAGCGTATTTAAAAAGGGAACTCCGCGATATGTCCCAGATAAAATGTCAGGCTTATCACTATCGCATGAAGTATCCACCAGCCTGTTTTGTATCTCATAAAATGTTTAAGCATTTCATTACCACAGCAGATGCCCGGCGGTATATACCGCAGCGATCCCCAGGAGATGGACCAACCACCACCCCGCCCTGAGGAAACTGATCTTTGCGGAAAAAGTCTTTTGCGCCATATGACCACCCCTTTCTTACGGCCGGCATCTCATATTCAATGGTCCCATTCATCCTCATCTCCGGGCACACTAGCATCATCCTCCGAAGAAGCACCCCGTATCATTTTTCTTATGTCTCCGGACACTTTCCTGAAAGTGTCTTCCAGAGAGTAGAACGCATTATAGGCATCTGTGCGCTGTGCCTCCCATTTCCGGTCATCGGCTTCTTCTATCTTCCTCATCTTCGCCTGAAAGTCCTCAAGCGCCTCCCGGAAATCCGCTATGCGCATTTCACTTCCGATCCTGGCGGCCTCACCGGCCTCCCTGGCCTCCGTGTGGAGGAGGGCAAGCCTGGATACCCACTCATCTATCCTGGTCATGACCCTCCTCACATGCTCTTTTTTGGGAAGCACGTCAACAGCCATAAAGCGCCCTCTTTCCTTTAATCGGTGTCCTTCGCCATATAACCTTTGATATCATTCAGCTCCGACATATATGCGTCATGGCTCTTTTCGTCCTCCAGTAAATGTGACAGCAGCAGTCTCGGTATGGGCAGGCTGCTCATTTCAAGGGCCTGCTCGGCTGTTTCTATGGCGTTCTTCTCCAGCGTCATGTGTTTCTCGACAAACGTATCAACGACCTTCAAATCATCAGTGCTGAACGTGACCGTGGAATGCATGCTCTTCTGGATGGTCTGAAGAATATGTTTATGTTTTTCCGAGTCCATTCTCAGCAGATCGATAATTGCCCTGACCATGGGATTCCTGCTGTTCCCCGTCAAATTTTTCGCTTCATTGATAGTGCTCTCCTCAAGGACTATCCACCTGTTGACCAGATCATCGAATTTTTTTCTGTTCTCCGGTAATGTCATGTTATTATCTCCTTTCTCATTGAAAATTGAATGCTGTTTAAGAAGAAGCATATCACTTTTCCCCCGATTGTCAATACGTGTTTTAAAGGCCGGAAGTGGACAAACAGTCAGGCGGTATGAGAATTTATTTTGCCTCGGGCAGGGACCGAAAAGAAAAAGGTTGAACCCCTCCCCGGCACTGACTCGACCCATATCCTTCCTCCAAGGCGTTCGACGATTTTTTTGCAGGTGGCCAGCCCGATACCGGTCCCGGGGTATTTGTCTTTTTCGAGGCGGTAAAACATTTCAAATACTTTTTCCGATTCCTCCGCGGGTATGCCGATGCCGTTATCTCTGACGGAAAAGATATACCCTCCCGCCCCTCTGCGGGCCTCGACGTGGACCAGGATTTCTCCGCTGCCGCGGAATTTGATGGCATTTGAAATCAGGTTCTGAAAAAGCTGTCCTAACTGCACGGGGTCCGCAGTCACCCTGGGGAGCTCTCCATGAGTGACGACCGCCCCGCTTTCCCTGATGGGGCCTCCAAGGTCATCCAGGGCATGCTTGAGCGCCTGGGCGCTGTCCGTATCTTCAAACCGTACCTCATGCGTGCCGGCGCGTGAAAATATCAACAGGTCATTTACGAGGTCCTGCATTCGCGCCAGTTTGTTCGAAGCGTCCGATATTAGGCCGTCCACCTCGTCCAGTTGTCCGCTTTTCAACCGGCGGTTGATAAGCTTCAACGCGCTGGCTGCGGAAATAAGCGGGGACTTCAGATCGTGTGAGGCAATAAAGGCAAAGTTCTGGAACTCCTCATTTGAATGTCTGAGGTCCTTCATTGCATTGTTGAGGCTCTTTGACATCTCATTGAAACTCTGCGCCACAATCCCCATTTCATCCCTGGTCTCCAGTGACACCTGTATGTCCAGATTGCCTTTCCTTATGCTATCCGAGGCATACATGAGCCGCCTCAGTGAATTCGTCATGGAAAAATAATACCCTGCAAAAAGCCAGGAAAGCGCTGCAATGGCAAATATGGCAAACCCGACGATCATATATTTTGCTTTTTTCAGCCTGCTTTTCCGCCCGTCCAGGACCTCTTTAAGCGATGATGTTATTTCGCTGTGAAGCCGTAAAGATGAACCAATGGCCTTTGTGAATACACTGAAATATTCCTCTGTGGATACAGAGACCGCGGAAGTGTTTAGTATGCCGCTTTTCAGCACCCCGATCGCTTCTGAAAGGAACTTATCGAAGTCATCTATTCGCGGGGCAAGCCGAGGCCTGAGGGAAGGATTTTTTCTGAAGACCTTAAGCATATTTTCTTTTACGACGGCAATCGTTGACCTGTTTATTCCCGACAGCAGGATAAGGTATGCCCTTTCCTGTTCACCGATGCTCTGCTGCGCAGCTACCCCCGCCCCGATCCCTCTTAACTGACCCGCGTATTCCGCCGCCATCGGGAGCTTGTTTATTATCGTATCCATCATGTAAAAACTGTCGATCTCCGGATCGAGCGTCAGGTTGGAGGTGTCCGCGACAAGGACCAGCAGGGAAAGGATGTCTTTAGTAAGGGACGTATGGGCTTCGTAGCTTTCAAACGGGGTCATATATAATACCCCTTCACTGACGGCGCGCCAGCCTTCTTTTATGGAAGTCCATTTATCTGCCGTATTGATCGTCCCTACAGAATATATGTCGACAAGCAGCCCGTTCCCAGGGCCCTCTTTCTGAATGTTCCGAAGTGATTTCCTGAAAATTTCTCCGGCCTTGTCCAGCATCTTGATGTCTGATTCGACCTGCGCCTGTTTTTCCAGAAGCGGCGACCTGAAGGCTTCATCACCTTTAAGCAGGGCGTTCGCCATTCCCCGGTGCTGCTGAACATGAATAAAAAGTCCCATAACGGATTGGCTGTAATCAACGCCTGATCTTTCCTTCTCCGTAAACGCAATGTCCATGTTTATCTCCCTTACCAGCAGATAAAGAAGGGCAAGGAGCGCTGATGAAAATACAATGGCCATAAGGACCATCTTCTGCGGGATCATGAGACGGTCCATAAGGACAATGGCAGGTCTGAATAGCTTTTTCATTACCCAAATGCTATCAGTGAACTTCCATTGAGTCAAGGAGCAGACCCGGGCCTGTCATGGTCCTTGCTTGACATTTGGCAAAGACATGTTAATCTTTCCATATGGGCATGATATTACTGTCGCTCAAATCAACGGTATCGATAAGTGAAGAGTGATTAAAACTGAATGTCAATATACTTATTTAAGTCAATACTGTCCGTTGTCATAATTTTATTGACTATTATTTCCATGTATACAATGCTTGAAATGCTAGGTAGAAGCCAGGTAAAAGTTGATGTGAGAAAATATAAGAAAATCCATAAAGCCGCAGGTTTTCTTTATATCGGCATCTTCATGATCGCCTCATATTTCTGCCTGTATTATATCTATATATCAAGGGCGGAACTAACACCGAGAAGCAATCTGCACAGCATTTTGTCCCTGAGCATACTGGTGCTTTTCGGGATGAAACTGTTGATTACGAGAGTGTATAAGCAGTTCCACAATTACGTTAATATCTACGGTCTCCTGATAGCCTTGATTACATTCGGGATGGTCGGTTCATCTGCCGGCTACTACCTCATTGTCTCAAGGTTGGGTACGGACATCTCGTTCGATAAGATCGCGCAATACAAACACTGGGCCTCTACGCAAAAAAGGGGGGGAGCGCCTGAAGAAAGCGCGTTTGCCGCAGGGCCTGAAAGCATAAGCAGGGGGGAAGTTATTTTTAAGTCAAAATGCAGTTTTTGCCACGACACTAAAAGCACAGAGACCATTGTCGGTCCGGGACTGAAAGGTATTTTGAAAAACCGGGAGCTGCCGTTCAGCAGAAAACCGGCGACACCCGACAACTTAAGAAACCAACTGGTAAAGCCTTTCGGCAGGATGCCGTCTTTTGATTATCTTACCAAAGAAGAGATGGATGATGTGATCGCCTTTTTAAGCACCTTGTGAGGGCGCTTACGGTTGTTCTTCAGGGTCAATGCGTGAAGCTTCAGCCTGGCCTTTATCAGTCAGCATGCGCATGAGAGTTTCCGCGTCCTTGGGGGGCAGATCAAATTTCAGACAGGCATCAGCTATTAATTTTGAAAGACCGGTCCCGGTATTTTCCATACGCGCATCCGATATCCATTTGACGGCCCTTCTCAGTTGCTCACCTTCAGGAAGAATAGTCATATCTTTCCTTTTGTAAGGCTGCCTTCATAAAATCCCGTATGGGAAATTTCCTTTTCATATGCATCCGGTCAAAACAGGACCGCATCTTTATAGCCCCATTATATCAGTTTAGCCTGACTATGCAAGTATGGTTGACATCAGAGGTTGACCTGATATAATTTGCATACAGGGAGCAATAAGTATTTTATTAAGGAGACCATAAACAAGATGATGACAGGAAAGGAAGACTTACTTACCGCACTCGGAGAAGCATTTCTGATGGAAAAGGGGACGAAGATATTTTATGCCGAGGCTGCCGGGAAGGCGGCAAACGCAGACGCCAGGAAGACATTCGATTATCTATCGGAATGGGAAGGACAGCACATGGATTATATCCTGGCCCTCTATAAGGGGATAACGGAGGACTGGGGCATTGTGACTTTTGAAGAATTTAAACACAAGGCCGTGACCCATTCTACGGAAGCCGGCGTCCCGTTGAAAGAACTCGAAGGGAAGATAGACAGTTACTGTTTCACCGATGAAATGGGGGCGCTGACCCTGGCGATGGAAATAGAGGGAAAAGCATATAATTTATACCGCAAGCTTTCGCAAAGCGCCTCTGATGCAAACGCTCAGATTGTGTTCAGGGAAATGATGGAGCAGGAAGTGAAACATGTCGAACATCTGAAAAAGCTGAGAGTAAAACTTGCGGACGTTTACAAGTAGGGGTGTACTGCAATACGCCCCTGCGGCAATTCCCGCCTGATCTTCATGCAACAAATTATCTGATAGAATATTTACTATGAAGGAACAAATCATTTCGGAAGATGTGCGAAACTCGCTGAGAAAGGCCTTTAAACAACTGGGCGGGACCGTTGCCATCGAGGTCTATACACAGACCGGCATAAACGATCTGTTCAATGACACGACGGTAAGTTTCATGAAGGCGCTGCCGGAGCTTACGGACAAAATCAAGGTCGGTTTTTTCAGTCTGAAAGACGAACAGGCAAAAAGACGCGGCGTAAAGCGGTCTCCGACAATCCTGATAGGGCCGGACAAATACAATATCCGTTACACAGGCTCGCCGGCCGGTGAAGAGGCGGCGTCATTCATACTCGCTGTTATCATGGCCTCCACCGGCAAGACTTACCTTTCCGGAGACTCGCGCAAAAGGCTGGAAAGACTGAAGGAGAAAAGGCACGTGCGCGTCTTTGTAAGCCCTACATGTCCATATTGCCCGCAGCAGGTCATATATGCCGTCTCCGCAGCAGTCGAGAAAAACGAGTTCATCTCTGTGGAGGTCATAGAGATTTATGAGAACCCCGACCTTGCGGAAAAATACGGCGCCATGTCCGTGCCTACAACCTATATAGGAGAAAACCTCCTGTCCGCCGGTCTCCAGCCGGAGGACCCTTTTATTGAATCCATTGTCGAGGGGAAGCCGGTTGAATTTGTAATGCCCATAGGACGGGAGGAGATGAGGGATTACGATATAGTCGTAGTCGGCGGAGGCCCCGCCGGTCTTACGGCCGCAATATACGGAGAGAGAAGCGGATTAAAGTGCATAGTGCTGGAAAAGGCCAATGTAGGGGGACAGATATCCATAACCCCTGTCGTTGAGAACTATCCCGGCTTTGTACAGATAGCCGGTAAAACACTGGTCGATATGATGGCAAAGCAGACACTGGAATACTCCGCGTTGCTTCAGGGTGTGGGAGTTAACGACTTGAAAAAGAAAAACGGTAAACTCGAAATAAGCACAGGCAGGGGGACTTACAATGCAAAGGCGGTCATCATCGCAACGGGCGCATACAACCGGAAGCTGAACACGCCGGGTGAGGACAAGCTTGCGGGAAGAGGCGTCAGTTACTGCGCAACATGCGACGGGTATCTCTTTAAGGACGGTAAAAACGTCCTGGTCGTCGGAGGGGGCAACAGCGCGCTGACGGACGCCCTCTATCTGGACAGCCTCGGGGCGCATGTCACGATTGTGCACAGACGAGACGCCTTCAGGGCTGAAGAAAGGCTCCAGCAGAGCGTGTTCCAGCGGAATGTCCCTGTCGAATGGGACAGTGTGATAGAGGAAATTACGGGTGATAAAAGGGTCGAAAAGGTATCAGTCAAAAACACGAAGACGGGAAAGAAAAAGACCCTCGCGGCACAGGGCGTTTTTATTGCAATAGGATATGAACCGAACAACGGCATCGCAAAAAAGCTGGGGCTGGAAATGGATGAAGAGGGGTACATCAAAGTAGACTCGCAAATGAGGACCTCCATGCCCTTTGTTTACGCGGCGGGGGACATAACAGGCGGTATAAAACAGATAGTCACTGCCGTGTCCCAGGGCGCGGCAGCGGCGCTGACCGTGTTTGAAGATATTTCAAATCCCTACTGGAAAAAGTCCCTTTAGCCGGCCAGCGATCAGGAGGCCGCATTTTCCGGGGCAAGATAACCAAGATAATCCAGCTCCTCAAGCACCCATTCGTCTTCCGATATCTCCCCGCCGTCGACCTTCTGCAAGGCCCTGGCATATTCCTTGAGAAAACAATATGCCAAACGCTTCCTGGTGGTATCAAGTTTCTTTTCCATGTCAACGGTATTGTCCCTCACGGACCACCTGACGCTGAGGTTTTTGATCACGTCCGAGATCATCGATTCCTTTACCTCGGATTGTAAAACCATTGTAAGATCATCATCAGACTCAACGACAAGCTTCATCGGCAAATGGGGCTCCCCAAGCATCTGATTATTTTCAACCGCCCACTCCATAATGTCCGGGACATATTTGATATTGAAGATAAGATAATCAAGGCTCAGTTTTTCCAGGTCTTTTTTATATTTTTTTAATGAAACCACTTCCGTCCTCCAATTCTTTTTCAGCCGTTATCATTAATATATTCATTTCTCAGCAACTCAATTAGCGTCACAAAATTTCTTCCTTACTCCTTCAATTGATATTGCAATCTTAAAAAACCCTTCCATCATATCATATTAAGAAGAGATGTTCCATTATAAACAGATTTTTTGATCTTGCTGTTGCCACTTGTCGATGCAACAATGCTTTGCAACACTTAGCTGCCATAATTGCATTATATCAAATCTTCTGCCCGCCCCCGGCAATTAATTGAATAGTGTTATTAGAAAATGGTCTCCGGCAAAATTAAAATGGACCCATGGAGTTGCCTCCCACAGATCCATAAAAAATCAACTCAGCAGATGGTTCTGCCGAGAGTAATGACTGGCTCCCGGGGAGGGATTCGAACCCCCGACATGGTGGTTAACAGCCACCCGCTCTGCCGGCTGAGCTACCCGGGAAACCTGATAATGATTTTATCCGTTAGGACTATCCATTATAAAGAATACCTGCCGGTAAATTCAATAGACCCGCTTCCCTGCTTTATCATTGCCATGCGCCTTATTGCAGGTTACAATAACTCAAATGTTTGATGCTCAATCTGATTTCATTTGCGTTGCCCATCGGGTGGCTAGCGGGCACAAGCCGGGGAATACGATTGCGGCCATAAAGAAGGCCCTGGAGCTGGGGGCGAAGGCGATAGAGATAGATATTCATAAAATCGGGGATGAACTGCTGGTCACGCATGACACGCTCATATGCGATCCTTTGCAAGGGACAATTGATATCACCAAATGTTCTATGGAACGGACAAGGGCCATAGACGTCGGGAAGGGATTGACAATCCCCACACTGGAGGAGGTCCTTAACGTTGTAAATGCAAGCGTCTATGTCAACCTGGAATTGAAAGGCAAGGGGACCGCAAGACCGGTATGTGATCTGATCAGTAGATATATAGAAGAGAAGGATTGGCCGGAAGACCACTTTGCCTTATCGTCATTCGATATCCGGGAACTGGAGATTGCCCGTTCAGTACGTCCCGATATAACTCTTGGCTTATTGATCGACCGCAAGGATATCGATTTTGTCCAACTTACCGCTCGTGTCAGGGCGCGGTCCATCGGAGCGTCGCTGGGAATCACCGGACCGGAGCTGATACGTGCGGCTCATGCTAATGATTTAAAGGTATTCGTATTTACAGTCAACGGCATTGCAAATATCAAACAGCTAAAATCCATGGGCGCTGACGGGGTCTTCACAGACTTCCCTGAGCAGTGCATTTAATCCGGCTGGCTACGAGAATCGAGCTAATCCCACTAGATATAAAATAGGCTGCACAGACCACCCATCCCAGAAATTTCCTTAAGTATATTTTCAATATGCCGATTATTAAATAAGATTATTGACTACTATAATCACTGTCATAATACAGGGCCGAAAGTTGAACACTTAAATTCTATCGGCCTGAGACATTAATCCGGTTGTATATAACGCAGTTTCATTATGAGATAAGACGGCTTTATGAAAATTGGTCCGGAAACAACTCACATCAGAGCGGGTTATTTTTTTCTGGTCGCTGCTCTGTTATCGGCCCTCTTCTGGCTTTTCGAATCCGCCTTACATGCGACAATGTTTCATGGAAACAGCTTGTATAATGACCATAGATTTATTGACTATGTATTCTCACCGGACAAACATGAACTCTGGATGCGGTTACTTGTTGTTTCATCTGTCTTTTTATTATCAGCTTATGCCCATTCGTTTTACAGATCAAGAAGGGTCGAGAAAGAATTAATTAATTATCAGGCACACCTAGGGGAACTCGTTGAAGAACGCACTTCTGAACTACAGGCCTCAAATGAGCTTCTGATCGAAGAAATCAAAGACCGCCAGGCCCTGGAAAAATCTCTTATCGACATAGAAGACCGGGAACGCCGCCTCATCGGACATGACCTGCATGACGGCCTGGGTCAGCTCCTTACCGGCCTTGCCTTTAAAATACGCGGGCTGGGCCGCAAACTGGAAATAGGCCATTTCGAGGGAGCGGAAGAGGCGGCTGAACTTTCGGTACTTATTGATGAAGCAAAAGAGCAGGCGAGTTATTTATCAAGAGGGCTTTCTCCGATTGAAATGAATGAGGAAGGCCTCATGACCGCCTTAAAGGCGCTTTCCTCTAATACAAGTAAAATGTTTAACATCCCATGCGCCTTCACCTGCGAGGGACCTGTAACGATACATAATGAGACGGCATTAACACAGCTTTATCGCATTGCACAGGAGGCAGTGACCAATGCCTTGAAATATGCGCAATGCGATCATATCGAAATCAGTCTCAGGAAAAATCACGATAGAATTATTATGACAATAAAAGATAACGGTATCGGCATCCCGGAACATGCCGCCAGGAAAGGCGGAATGGGGCTGAAAATCATGAACTACCGGGCCGGCCTTATCAATGCTTCGCTTGATATACGACATGATACTGACGGGGGGACAATAATCACATGCGCCCATGCCTGCGCTTCAGAAATAAACGAGTTGGTATCATATAGCGGACGGGTAACGACTTCGATAAAAACAAATTGAACAGTGACGGGACCGGGACCAATAAAATGAAACATAAAGTGACCATAGTCGATGACCACCCCATCGTACGCCAGGGACTTGCGCAGTTAATTAACCAGGACAATGAGCTCGGGGTATGCGGCGAGGCCAGTGACATTCCTTCAGCGTTGCAGTCTGTGAAAGAGTGCCTGCCGGACATTGCGGTCGTTGATATTTCCCTTGGTCAGAGCAGCGGGCTCAGCCTGATAGAGGAGCTCTCCCGGCAATATCCCGACCTGACAATCCTCGCACTCTCCATGCATGACGAGGCACTGTATGCCGAGCGTTGTCTAAGGGCAGGGGCAAAGGGCTATATCATGAAAAAAGAACCGCCTGAAGAGGTCATAAAAGCGATAAAAGATGTACTCAATGGAGAAATATACGTCAGTGACAACCTTGGCTCCAGGCTCCTTCATAAACTTGTAGCTAATAAATCAGGGGCGCTGAGTTCGGACCTTGACGTTCTCAGTAATCGTGAGCTTGAGGTATTCCGGCTTATAGGCCAGGGAGTTAAAACAGGCAAAATCGCTGAACAGTTAAACCTGAGCATAAAGACAATCGAAACGTATATTGATCATATTAAAAAGAAGATGCACTTCAAGGATTCCAGGGATTTATTTTTGCACGCGGTCCAGTGGCGCATAAATGAAAGCGATCCGGCTGGTCCCCTCAAGTAATCCTTATAGCCATTCTGCAAAACCAATTCTCTAAAATATTTTCGACGTAACGCATCGGGGTTTCCACTATGCCGTATAGTAATTTCTCCTATTAAAAAAACATAGGTCTCCCTCTACAGAGAATTTATCAGAATCCGACTAGAAATCTACGCAGCAGAATTTACCGGGGCAAAGGTGTGGCTGACAATAAAAATTGTCACGAACACAGCACGCTTATTGAACTGCGAGAAGATAAAATGAGAAAGATATGGATGACATCTTTGAAAATAATCGCCATCATCCTCCTGCTTTCAGTCCCTTCATTCATAGATAATGACTTTATCCGGACTATTGTTAGCTTTACAGTTTCTTCAATCGTCATCGCTGTCTGTTTTATATTATTGAAAAGATACTCAAGCCTTATGGAGCGCAGCAAGGACGAGGACAGAAAGACGCATATATCAGATATTGAAACGCTGATAAAGACGATCAAATCGCCGCTGAATGAAAAGTCCCAGCTCATTCCCGTTCTCGTCAATCAGCTCCAAGAAGTGACGCAGCAGACTGAATCAGCTGCCCTGGACATCGGAGATCGTTTCATGAGCATTGTGGAAAGGGCGAGAAAAAATACCGAAGATGCCTCTGTTGTTCTGAAACAACTTGCCGGCGAGGGACAGGACAGCGGCCTTAATACAATTGAGATGAGCAAAAGGGCCCTCACAGACGTTGTCCAGAGCCTCCAGAACGGGATAATCTTCGCAAGCCAGACCATGGAAGAATTGAAGACAATCATTGAAGACACAGGGAACATCAAAAAAGTAGTTGATGAAATTGAGTTTATCGCCGGGCAGACAAACCTGCTCGCGCTCAATGCGGCGATTGAGGCCGCGCGCGCCGGAGAACACGGCAGGGGGTTTGCGATTGTCGCCGAGGAGGTCAGAAAGCTCTCCGACAGGTCCAATAAGGCAGCAGAGGGAATCAGGAAGCTCGTATCAAAGATCGAGCTTGACAGCAGGGAGATATACACCCGATCAGAAGAAAATGTTACAGCAAACATGACCATATCAATGGAGGCCGCTACAGTAGTTGATGATACGATGCTCAAGATAGACGGTACGGTCAGCTCTATCAGGGGGCAGCTCAATTTTCTCACTGATGAAACAGGGTCTCTTGCAAAAGATATCAGCAGCGTCGTCATCTCAATGCAGTTCCAGGACATCACCAGACAGCGGATTGAACATGTCATCGGCCCCCTTCAGGCATTTAAATCAGAGCTTGAAAATATGGCAAGAAACACAGAGAACATGGACAAAAAGCTACACGAAGCAGAAGGCAGCGGAAGCGGCAAATGGCTTGAAGGCCTGTACACAATGGAATCGGAAAGGAAGGTACTAAAAGAAACATTGTCGATAAATGATACGTCAAACAAAGGTCAGGAGTGTGAGATATGGGACGGACCATCTTAATCGTAGATGATTCAGCCTCCATGAGGCAGCTTGTGAGCTTTGCCTTAAAAGACGCGGGATATGATGTTATAGCCGCAGTAGACGGCAAGGACGCATTGGGTAAAGTGAATGGAACGAAAGTCGACATGGTGGTGACTGATCTTAATATGCCGAACATGGACGGCATAACCCTGATAAAAAATCTGCGTTCTGCCGCTGCAACAAGATTTACACCCGTTGTGATGCTCACAACCGAATCCCAGGACTCAAAGAAACAGGAAGGCAGGGCAGCCGGGGCAAGCGGCTGGATAGTCAAACCCTTTACGCCTGATAAACTGATCGACGTTATAAAAAAATTTGTGAAATGACTGTGTAGGGGCATGGTCATCCTGCCCTTTATTAATAATGTCATTCCCGCAGTCTGTTGAGCGGGAATCTAATAAACACAAGGATAGATTCCCGATTAAAACCTCGGGAATGACAGACAACCGGAGGACTACAATGATCGACTTCAAGGCGGAATAAGCTGGCAATAATACGACCCTTACAATCAGCGGTGAATTGACCATACAAAACGCTTCTGCCCTGCAGGGCATATTTATCAGGTCGCTGGAAAGCTCCTCTAATCTGACTATTGATCTTAAAGACGTTACAGACCTCGATCTTTCATTCCTGCAGTTGCTCTGCTCTCTCCACAGGACATCAACAGACCTGAAGATGAATCTGACCCTCTCAGGTCCCTGTCCCGAAATATTCAGGGATGCTGTTAAGAGCGCCGGATTTTTAAGGCGCACCGGCTGCAAATTTGACTGCAAGAAAAATTGTCTCTGGGCAGAGATGAATAAGGCCGCAGAGAAGGAGATAAACTGATGTCAAACGCGGAACAGCATAAGGCCGTATATATGGAAGAAGCTTCCGAACTTCTCGCAGAACTTGAAACCTCCCTGCTTGAGCTGGAAGAAAATGCCGGTGACGCGGAGCTTATCGGACGCATATTCCGGGCGCTGCACACGATTAAAGGTTCCGGGGCCATGTTCGGGTTTGATGATATAGCCGCGTTTACCCATGAAGTTGAGACATCTTTTGATATGGTGCGAAACGGTTTGCTTCCGGTCACTAAAAAACTTATAGACCTGACTCTCTCATCCCGCGATTACATCAAGACATTGCTGGATGAGCCTGAATCATCAGATAAGCAAAGAGCCGGGGAAATAATATACTCCCTCAAGAAATTGTCCCCGAAAACAATTATGCCCGATGACGTAAAAAACTCCCCGGCCCCCCCCTCTCCTAAAGGGAATGAATCAGAAAAAAGTGTCACTTACAGGATCAGGTTCCGCCCCCCTGTCGACATATTCATGAGGGGAATAAACCCCGTTCTTTTAATAAATGAATTATACGGCCTCGGTGAATGCAGCATTACAGCCCAGACAGACGCAATACCACAGATAGTCGATATTGATCCCGAGTCCTGCTACACATATTGGGACATTGTCCTGACAACCGACCTGGGGACCAATGCGATAAGGGACGTATTTATTTTCATTGAAGACGATAGTGAAATAAACATTACTGTCCTGAATGACAGCAGCACTTCCGAGGCAGAGGCCGGACACAAAAAGATCGGGGAGATACTTGTAGAACGTGGAGACCTGACTGAAAAGGACATCCAGAAGGCGCTTCGTAAACAAAAGCCTCTCGGTGAATTCCTTATCAACGACCGGATGGTTGATGCCGGGAAAATAGAGTCCGCTCTTGCCGAACAAAAGCATGTTAAAGAAATAAAACAGAGAGAACAGCAGAAAGAGCAGCCCGCGGATACGGCTTCAAGCATCAGGGTGGCCTCTGATAAACTCGACAGCCTCGTAAATCTCGTTGGTGAGATGGTCACGGTGCAGGCGCGCCTGAGCCAGTTGTCTTCTTTCAGGAATGACCCTGATCTCCTAGCCGTTGCAGAGGAAGTGGAGCGTCTCACCGGAGAGCTGAGAGATCAGACAATGAGCATACGCATGCTGCCGATTGGGACGACATTCAGCAAATTCAAACGCCTTGTACGCGACCTTTCAAAAGAACTTGGCAAGCGGATTGAGCTGACAACCGAGGGCGCTGAAACAGAACTGGACAAGACAGTAATTGAGAAGTTAAACGATCCTATGGTGCACCTTATAAGAAACTGCATAGACCACGGGATTGAGACCCCTGATGTAAGAAGCGATATTGGGAAGCCTGCACAGGGGATGGTCCGTCTCTCAGCCAAACATTCGGGGGCTTATGTGTTAATCGAGATCATGGATGATGGAGCAGGGCTCGATGCTGACGCAATACGCGCCAAGGCAGTTGAGAAGGGGATGATCTCACTCGATGCTGAACTGACAGAAAAAGAAATATATTCATTGGTCCTTGCCCCGGGGTTCTCAACGGCAAAAACGGTCACGAATGTGTCCGGCCGTGGGGTAGGAATGGATGTGGTAAAGAGGGCGATTGACAACCTTAGGGGTTCAATAGGCATAACCAGTCAGAAAGGGATAGGTACGACGATCACATTAAAGCTGCCGCTGACACTTGCGATCATAGAGGGTCTGCTTGTGCAAATCGGGATTGAGTATTTTGTACTGCCTCTTTCAGCCGTAGAGGAGTGTGTCGAGCTTACCCGTCAGGATATTGCTAATGCGCACGGCAGGCATCTGGCGAATGTGCGGGGACAGATCGTGCCGTATATACGCCTGCGCGGGCAGTTTGTAATGGATGGGAGACCGCCCGACATAGAGCAGATTGTAATTGTCGGCATCGAAGGCCGCAGGGTCGGTTTTGTCGTGGATAATGTTGTCGGAGAACACCAGACGGTAATAAAGACACTTGGCCGTGTTTATAAAGACATTGAAGGAATATCAGGCGCGACCATTTTAGGTGACGGGACAGTTGCGCTTATTCTTGATATACAAAAACTGGTCCAGACTGCTGAACGTGAGGAGGTGAGGGGATAGCAGGGGCAATTACAGGTTTACTTATTGGTGAGAGTATCAAAACAAATTAAATGATTTTCAAGGAGGGAAACTAAATGTTAAAGAACATGAAGATAGGAACGCGTCTGATGCTGGGATTCGGAATCGTACTGGCGCTGCTGCTCATAATAGCAGGATCCGGATACTGGGGAGTCAGCACGCTCCACGATAAAGCAATGACTATATTGGAGGGGGAGGCAAAGATCCAGGAGTATGCCGGCCGGGCGCGTGCTAATGCTCAGGGTATGCGCAAATACGAAAAGGATGTATTCCTGAATATGGGCTCATCCGAAAAGCAGGCGGAATACATGACTAAATGGAAAGACCAATATGAGAGGTTCAATGAAAGATTGGTAGCTCTCGAAAAAATTGCAGTTATGGATGATGATAAGCAGGATGTTAAAAATATGAAGGAAAACGTCGCTGCTTATGCAAGCGGCTTTAACAAAGTATATGGAATGATACAGGCCGGAAAAATCAATGCAGGTGATGAGGCCAACGTCGCAATGAAGGATGTAAAAGACGAGGTCCACAAGGTTGAAGCTATTTCAAAAGAAATGGCTGACAGGGGCTCCAAGGAAATGGAGGAGCAATTGCCGGCTATGGAGAGCTTTGAAGGCCGCATTGTTACTATCATGATGGTTTTTGCAGGGATAGCAATAGCAATGGGCATAGGTATCACGATTTTCATCGCCCGCAGCATTATCAATCCATTAAACGTTGGCGTTAATGTTGCGAATAAATTAGCGGAGGGCGACCTGAAGGTTAATATTGAAGCAACCGGCAAGGACGAGACAGGCCAGTTGCTAGCAGCAATGAAGGGCATGGTTGAAAAGCTCCAGATGATCGTAACGGAGGTCAAATCTTCAGCGGACAATGTGGCTTCAGGCAGCCAGGAGTTGAACGCCAGCTCAGAGCAGATGTCGCAGGGCGCCACAGAGCAGGCAAGCTCGGTTGAAGAAGTGTCATCCTCCATGGAGCAGATGGTCTCCAACATCAGGCAGAACGCGGATAACGCGCAGCAGACAGAGAAGATCGCACTTAAGTCTGCCACTGATGCAAAGGAAAGCGGCAAATCCGTTACCGAGACAGTCTCCGCCATGAAGGAAATAGCAGGCAAGATATCGATAATCGAAGAGATTGCAAGACAGACGAATTTGCTGGCATTAAACGCCGCCATTGAAGCGGCACGCGCAGGAGAACACGGCAAGGGCTTTGCAGTAGTTGCATCAGAGGTCAGGAAACTTGCAGAAAGAAGCCAGGCCGCCGCAGGCGAGATCAGCCAGCTTTCATCATCCAGCGTAGAAGTGGCAGAGAAAGCGGGCGAGATGCTTGCCAAGCTTGTACCCGACATTCAGAAAACAGCAGAGCTTGTGCAGGAGATAAGTGTCGCCAGTAATGAGCAGAATACCGGGGCTGAACAGATAAACAAGGCGATACAGCAGCTTGATCAGGTCATACAGCAGAATGCAGGGGCATCCGAAGAGATGGCTTCGACTTCGGAAGAACTGTCGTCGCAGGCAGAACAACTGCAGAGCGCCATTGCATTCTTTAAAGTGGACGATAAAGGCACGGGCCTCAACAGGACACAGGCAGGAATGTCTGTTGCGCACAAGCCTGTAATCAAAGCAGCTATAGCTCACATGCAGAAGCCCATTGCCAAACCTGTCAAGGCAGCTGTTGCAGCGGGTCCTGCAGGGATTGCAATAGACATGGGTAACGGCGGTCACGACAAACTGGATGATGAGTTTGAGAAGTTTTAAAAAAGCGATCAGCAGTAGGGGCATGGCGCGCCATGCCCCTACATAAAAAAGAAAGGAGAGAACAATGAGCATAGCTGAAATTATAGAGACAACGCAGTGCCTGACCTTTAAGCTTGAGGACGAGGTATTTGCTCTTGATATAGCAAAGGTGCGGGAAGTTCTTGAGTTCACGACTGTCACAAAGGTGCCGAGGACGCCTGACTTCATGTGCGGGGTCATAAACCTCAGGGGCGGGGTCGTGCCGGTAGTCAACATGCGTCTCAAGTTCGGGATGAAGGACGCAGAGAAGACGGTAAACACCTGCATCATTATAGTGGAGGTGACGATAGACGGAGAGACAACCGTACTTGGGGCGCTTGCCGATTCCGTGCAGGAGGTCATGGACCTTGAACCCGACCAGATAGAGCCTGCTCCCAAGATAGGCACAAGGTTAAATACGGATTTCATCAAAGGCATGGGAAAGCACGACAATAAGTTCATCATGATACTGGATATCGATAAAGTGTTTTCCGCAGACGAACTGGCGCTGGTGCAGGGCACTGGAGGCAGCCGAACAACATTAGATAATGAAATATGACAACTGCTATTCATGACAGCATTCAAGCAACAGCATTTAAGGCGTCCCTTTCCGAAAAAGATTTCCGCCGCTTAAGCGAGTTTATTCATAAAGAGTGCGGCATCAAAATGCCGGAGGTCAAGAAAGTGCTCCTTGAGGCCAGGCTCAGGAAGAGGCTCCGCGCCCTGGGAATGCATTCATATACTGAATACTGTGACTATCTGTTCAGCCCTGAAGGCACCCGAGATGAGCTCATACACATGATCGACGTGGTCACGACCAACAAGACCGATTTCTTCCGCGAGGCGGGGCACTTCGATTATCTGGTGCAAACAGCCTTACCCGAACTGATCAGGCTTTATGGGGCAAATATCAGGAGGACGTATACCCTCTGGAGCGCAGGCTGTTCCACCGGGGAAGAGCCTCATACCCTTGCAATGGTATTAAGTGAGTTTGCGCAGCGGCAGCACGGATTTTATTTTTCAATCCTTGCAACGGATATTTCTACAAAAGTGCTTGAGCATGCCAGACGCGGCATCTACAAGGAAGAAGTCACAGAGCCTGTGCCTATGGCGATGAAAATGAAATATTTATTGAAAGGCAAAGACAATAATAAAGGACTGGTCAGGGTCGGCCCCCAGCTCAGGTCTCTGATAACATTCAGGAGGCTTAATTTCATGGCAGGCGACTTCGGCATGAGCGGACCGGTGGACATAATATTCTGCAGAAACGTCATTATCTATTTCGACAGGCCTACTCAGGAAAAACTGCTGAACAGGTTTGCCCGTCATTTAATCCCGGGGGGATACCTCTTTATGGGACACTCGGAGACATTGAATGGTCTGGCTGTCCCACTGGTATGCGCCGGCCCGATGGTCTACAGGAAACCATTATGACATGTTCAATGCAAAGGGCGATAGTTCAAATAGCATGGCCATAGGAAAACAGAATATTGAGACAGTGTTAAAGATTATTAAGACAGAGCGGCTCAGCCTGGTCGCCTCTGATGTCGGCGGGACAGATGGCCGCAAGATTATTTTCAACACTAATACCGGTGAGGTCCTCTTGAAACGGCTTAAAAAGACGGTGCAGCCATTAAATGAATAAGAAAATTAAAGTCCTGATCGTTGATGATTCCGCCGTAGTCAGGCAGACGATGGAAGAGATAATCTCTTCTGATCCGGCTCTTGAAGTATTGGCTACTGCCGGTGATCCGTTTATTGCAGCAGACAAGATCAGGGAAAAGGTGCCCGACGTTATCACCCTGGATGTGGAAATGCCCCGGATGGACGGTGTTACATTCCTTCATAAAATTATGAGCCAGCACCCGATACCTGTAGTGATCTGCTCCAGCCTGACCGGCGATGGCGCAGAAACCACACTTAAGGCGCTGGAATACGGGGCAGTGGAAATTATAACTAAGCCGCGCCTGGGAACAAAGCAGTTCCTTGAGGAATCCAGGGTGAGAATATGCGACGCGATAAAGGCCGCTGCATTGACGCATGTAAAACGTATTTCTTTAGCCGGCCGTAAGGTAGAGCCGAAACTGACCGCGGATGCGGTCATTGCAAAGCCGACTTCAAAGGCGATGGTCCGGACAACGGAGAAGGTCGTAGTTGTCGGGGCATCAACCGGCGGGACAGAGGCGCTGAGGACATTTCTTGAGACCCTGCCTCCGGACGCTCCGGGGATCGTAATAGTGCAGCACATGCCTGAAAACTTCACAAAGGCCTTCGCAAACAGGCTGAACGGTTTGTGCAAGATAACGGTCAAAGAGGCATCGGACAATGATACGGTGATCAGGGGCCAGGCGCTGATAGCTCCGGGCAACCGGCACACGCTGCTTAAACGGAGCGGATCGAGATACTACGTCGAGATCAAAGACGGCCCGTTGGTAAGCCGTCATCGTCCTTCCGTAGATGTATTGTTCCGTTCGGCAGCGCGTTACGCTGGTAAAAACGCAGTCGGCGTCATCATGACCGGGATGGGAGATGACGGGGCGAGGGGCATGCTTGAAATGAAAGAGGCAGGAGCTTCAAATATCGCGCAGGATGAAGCGACCTCCGTCGTTTTTGGTATGCCGAACGAAGCAATCAAGAAAGGTTGCGTAGACAAAATTCTACCTCTGGATAGGATTGCTGATGAAGTCATCAGAGAGTGTCGATAATTTTATTAAAATACAAAGGTACTCACAAGTACGATTTCTCAGCTTGCCCGGAAAAAATAGTCCATATTTAAATCGGAATATGATATTATAATGTCATTCCGTCTTACACTCCTGGCATTAAATGTCTAATTGCATTACACTGGCTCTATTGGGGGGACAAGGCAGCGGTGATTAATAAAAGACCAAATATACTTGTTATTGATGACGCTTTTTGCGTTAGACAATCATTACAATTTATTCTCAGGGACAAATATAACGTTTTATTAGCTCCGGGCGCACTGGAAGGTCAGTTTCATCTCTCTTCTCACCATATCGATATTGTTCTACTGGATATAAGATTACGGGGAACAGACGGACTGAAATTACTTGCCGACATCAAGCAGCGGTTCCCGTACATCGAGATCATCATGGTTACAGCCTTTGCAAGCCTGGAAACCATAAGAAAGGCCATCCGCTTCGGGGCCTGCGATTATCTCATCAAGCCATTCGATAAAAATGAACTGATCTCGGTAGTACACAATGCTTTAATGCAAAGAGAAAATAAATTAGGGATAAAGAATGAACTTGATATGCTCAAAGAATCGACACTATACCTGGAGCACCTTATAAGAAACGCGAAAGACACCTTAATGAACAGCAGCGAAAATAATCTGACTGCCATGCTTCTGAATATTGACTCAAAAGACGGCTACACTTGGTCGCATGTAAAACGGGTGACAAAATTATCGTTGTTGATCGCAGAAAAAATGCGGGTGTCCGATGAACAAAAGCAGTGGTTGAAATGTTCAGCCTCGCTCCATGACATAGGAAAATTAAATATAGATACGACTATCCTCAGGAAAGAAAGCAAATTATCAGACAAAGAATATGAGGTCATGAAAAAGCATCCTGAGGAAGGAGTAAAAATCATCCACCCCCTCCCCTTTCTTAAAAATGCCGTCCCCGCAATAAAGCACCACCATGAACGGTACGATGGAGAAGGATACCCCTCCGGCCTTAAGGGCAAAGAGATACCGTATATGGCAAGGATACTGTCTGTTGCCGATGCAGTGGACTCAATGATGAATTCACCTGTCCGGCAAAGCCCTTGTGAGGTCGGGAGGGTTGAAAGAGAGCTTCTGTCAAACGCCGGCCTGCAGTTTGATCCTGAGATAGTTGATATCGTGATCAGGGGGAGGTTACTGTCTTTTGTTTAACTTGCCGAGTTCTTCCGCACAGTCGATTTCTGCACAATTGCACAGGGCCTCAAATATATTTATCAGTGATGCAACCACGGCAGGCCTGCTGCGATGTAATTTCCTGAAAAGGGAAAGGAATGCCTCCTCTTCACTGGTCAGCTGTATTCCGTGATGGTCTCCAATGAGATGGACAAAATCCGCATACCCGTATTCTTGCAGGACGTCTTTAATCTCGTTCGGCGTGAAGCCAAGGGCCTCCGCAATTTTTATGAAGATCGGCTCTACAACTTTTTTCTGATGGAGGATAAGCTGCCTGCATGTCTCACGCGACACCACCTGGTTTACAGAAGAATTATTGTAGAATTGTTCAACCGTCTCCCATCCCTGCTGATTCATTTTCCTTGTGAGCGTATTGTCCGGGTACATTATTTTTTTCTTCATGACTCATATAATAGCACTTTTATGGGAAGCTTGGCAAACAACTTGGTAATTAATAGCAACCCACTTGACAAGCCATGAATAATTGTTTAAAATAAATCGGGTTCTAAATATATCTCTCATCAAGACGAGGTTTATCGATGTTTTCAGAGAATGAAATAGCTATGCAGTGCAGTCAGTGCAAGGGACATTGTGATGAGCTAAAAAAATGTCCGCTGAAAATCGAATGGACGGCTGTGAGGGAAAGCAGGATGTTCCCTTTTATGCCCAGCGGATGGAAATTATCAGACACAGGTAATTGCACATACCTGCCTGAAAGTGACAACTATACGACCGAGGAGCTTATCAAAGGACTTAGCAAGCTGAGCGGCCACTTGTAGTTAATACTTGAGGACCATGATAGAACAGTCAGCGACTCAATTCATGCCGATATGGAGACGCTGGGTTCAGGGGACATGGTTGAAGTGAAGAAGTCATAATCGCTTCTTCCCTGATCATAACGTCATTCCGGCTTGTTTTATCCAAGCCGGGATGACGACTGATCATATTATCCGAATCATTGCACTATATAAAACATACGGGGGACAACATGAACAAAGAACTTGATTCAACACCGAATTTATCAAAGAGAGAAATAGAAGTGCTTACATGGTCAAAAAGAGGAAAAAGCTCCTGGGAAATATCAGCCATACTTAATATAAGCGAGAGAACAGTAAATTTTCATGTAAACAATGTCATGCAGAAACTCAATACTGTAAGCAGGACCCAGGCTGTTGCAGTTGCGATCGAAAGGGGGCTTATCAATACGGATTGATTATCCTCTGCCGCGTTAGCTATGGGTTACAACCATAGGTTGTACATGGTTTGGTTTGGCAGGCCCGCCAAGCTGTCTCTTGTTACCCTGAGCTTGTCGATGGGTCTGCTGACGTCATTCGGAGTGCTTGTCCAACATTTCTCTTATCCTTCCGAGAATCTCATCCGGAACCAGGGGCTTAAACAACAGTTCCGTCCCCTCTTCCGGCAGCAGCGGTTTATCAGATATCCCCTCCCGCTTTTCCGTATCCTCAGCGGCATAGCCACTCATAAAAAGGACTTTGGTCCCGGGGGCCATTCTGCTGATTTCTTTATATACGACTTTGCCGTTCTTTTTGGGCATTTTTACGTCTAATAAAAGTAAGTCGATGCGGTCCTTATTTTGAATAAATTTCTCCACTGCTTCATCACCGTCTCCGGCCGCAATGACGGTGTAACCGGCAAGTGTAAGAATATCGGTAATAAGCGTTCTCACATCACTGTCGTCTTCGGCCAGGAGGATTGTTTCCGTCCCACCCTTCACTTCATGCATGCCTTCAGTTCTTTCTTCCTCAGGCGCCGACTCGTCCAGGGGCAGGAGTATGTCAAATGCCGTTCCCTTGCCCGGCTCGCTCCTGACATCTATATATCCCTTATGC
This sequence comes from Nitrospirota bacterium, assembly GCA_016222915.1. GTDB lineage: Bacteria > Nitrospirota > Thermodesulfovibrionia > UBA6902 > UBA6902 > UBA6902. The sequence continues at coordinate 45,746 of JACRQA010000085.1, forward strand.
TGATTTATAATTCCGTATACAATGGACATCCCGAGTCCCGTCCCTTTCCCGACGTCTTTAGTAGTAAAGAAGGGATCAAATATCCTCTCTTTTGTCTGCAGGTCCATACCGGTGCCTGTATCTGAGATGGACAATAGTGCATACCTGCCGGGGGTGCGCGCATCGACTGCTCCGGAATACCGGGCATTCACATCAATTGTCCCCGTAGATATCACGAGTCGCCCTCCTTCAGGCATTGCATCTCTGGCATTTGTGACAAGATTGATCAGAACATGTTCCATCTGGAGTTTATCGGCGAGCACGATTAAATCCTCTTTTGTGGTATCAACTTCAAGTTCTATGCTTTCATCGATAATCCTTCTCAGCATGTCTTCAATGTCCGCAATGAGAAGATTAAGGTTTACCGGATGGGGATTTATGGTCTGTTTCCTGCTGAAGGTCAGAAGCCCCCTTGTCAGGGCCGATGCCTTATGGGTAGATGACAATATCTGGTCCAGAAAACGCCTTTCATCCTCTTTCTTCAGGCCTGTCTTCTGAAGCATTTGTCCATAGCTCTTTATTACCGTCAGTATGTTATTGAAGTCATGGGCGATACCTCCTGCTAACGTCCCCACTGCCTCCATCTTCTGTGAATGCCTGAGTTGTTCTTCAAGCTGCTGTTTTTCCTCTTCTCTCTGTTTAAGTGTATCGGCCATATCATTGAAGGCGGACGCGAGCTTGCCGATTTCATCATTGGTCTCAAGCGGCACCTTTTCAAACGCCCCTGTCGCTTCAAGGGACTTTACCCCTGTCATAAGCTTTTTGAGCGGGCTTATTATTCCCCTGATGATAAAATATGAAATTATCCAGCCGGCTATCAGGAATAGCACTGGGACAATGATACTCTGCTTCACAACTTCCCTCATCATTTTCTGCATTTCTTCCTTGGTCAGGACAATCCGCACATACCCGATGATGTCCCCCCCGGTACCGGGCCCTTGATCATAAAAGAGGGACTCTTCCGTATACTTGTCACCGGAAACAACCGGTGCCCAGAAATCAATATTTTCACTTTGTTCAATACTAATAATGGACCCTGAGCCTTTCACTTCCGTCATCGCCTTCATACGCACGTCCGGATGTTCATTTATCAAGTCAATAAGATGCTCCCTTCCAGGCTTTGCCAGGGCCTGAAGAAGTTTACCGTCAGGTGCATAGACCTGTACATAAATTGTCTCTTTATACTGAAGGATGCTCTCAATCGGGCCTTTCAGTAGTTCCTTATTCTCGGCAAATACGCCAAGTCTTAAACTGTGAGCTGTAAGGCCGGCAAGCTGCCTGCCTTCGTACAGTAAATGCTCTTTCAGCACCCGGTTTTGATAATAGACAATAAAGAAGGAAAATGACACATACATGACCATAATGAAAAGGGTGGTGATAAGCAGTATCTTTGCACCTAAGCTCTCGCGTTTTGCTTTCAGAAAGTCCGTTAATCGCATATGTTAATCTCTGTTAATTACCCTTGCCTTGTTTAGTATTTCATTACTGATCGTAAGCCCTAATTTCTTGGCTGTCCTGTCATTGATCGTTATATTTATCTTTCTCGCGTTGGTATCAGGAATTTGGTTTACATCCGCGCCGGAGAGAATCCTGGAGATAATTTCAGCCGCCTGCACCCCCATGTCATTAGGGTCCACTTCAAAAGACATAAGTGCGCCCATCTCAAGAAACTTGCTGGAAAAAGTGATTACCGGCAGCTTGTTTTTCAGAGTGTAAAGAAAAAGGATCTCAACGGTTTCAGGCGTGATGACACTTACATCCGGCAGCATCCAGAAGGCCTTTATCTTCCCTGTCATCAGATTCAACTGATCAGAGACCTTCCTTGGATTTCCGACTGCATTCGCTGTCAGCCCGATACCCGCTGATGCCGCGGCGGCCTTTGCCTTTTCAATAAAACCGCCCTGCTGCACTGGATTGTAAAGGAGCCCGATATCACCGACTTCAGGAAGGGCCTGCCGGACAATATCCAGTTGCATGTCCGGGGGGATATCCATATTGACCCCCGTCATATTAGATTTACCGGTAATATCGGATTGAGTGTCGGGGACCATCAAATAAACAATCGGTATGTTCTTAATTGCCTTGATTTTTTCAACCGCCCCGCTGCCGATGGCGACAATTACCTGAGGTCTTTCTCTTTGCAATTCTTTTACAACATCGTATCTCTGCATTTCGGAAAGGAGAAATTGCTTCAGGTCACAGTTGCAGGCACCTTTCAGCCCTTTGAAGGCTTCATTATACGGCATGATACTAATGCTCTGGACAGAAATGACACTGGCGGAGTACACAGGAGTGGGGGCAAGGCAAGACAACACGATAAAAAAAGCATAGCATAAATACCCTAATCCGGATTTCATTCTTCTCTTGTGGTACAGTCCGTCCCCTTGATTAAAATATCGGGAGACCGTCTATTCTAACATTTTGACGATATGCTGACAGGCAAGTGTCCCCGATCAATAACCCTTGGAATTTTATAATTAAATTGCAATTTATACACTTGTCAATTATAATTGTACATTCATTTTAAATAATGCAGCGCTATAAAACACCTGTAAGAACTTATAGCTACAAAAGGAGAATAACTTAATGCGAAGAAATAACCTTAAAGGATTAAAATATCCACTTCATCTTTCATTCTTAAAAAAATTATTTTTTTTAAGCGCCATCCTGTTTTTCCCGGCCGTTGCCTCTGCGCAGACAGAAGATGAGATGAAGATGCTCCGGATGTATTTCAAGGAGGATGAACTCGTTGTGGCCCCCACCAGGTCACTGAAGCCCATTTCCCAGGTTGCAGAAAACATGAGCATTGTCACCGCTGATGAAATACAGGCGATGAACGCGCATACGCTCCTGGAAGTGCTTGAACATGTGCCAGGCATATATATCAATTATGCGGCAAATGATTTTTTCAAAAACGGCTCTCTCTTCATCCAGCCGGCTTCATCAGCATGGGGATCTTCCCTCGGGGGCGTGATCAATATCGTGACAAAGGACATAGGGGACACTCTCACGCCGTCCGGGATGGTAAGCGCGTCATATGGGGAAAGGCAATCGCAGGATTACAACGCTGAGTTATCGGGTAAGGCAGGGATTGTCGGGTACTATCTTTACGCAGGAAGACAGGACTCCGACGGCTTAAGGTATAACAGGTTTTTTGAGAGAGACAGCCTTTATGGAAAGATCGATGTACAATTTCATCAGGATGTAAGATTCATGTTGACTGCCGGTTACAACGACGAACGCCATAACGAGGGAGACAGCAGTGACGATGACACTCACGGTCCAACAACAGATCGTGCCTCTTTTACGACCGGGACTCTATTCGCCTCTATTACTGATAATCTCGCAATTGAAGCGTCATTGTATGAATTCAGACAGAAATTCGTTTTGGACCTTGAGACACTATCAACCGGGGAATTACTTTACGAGGCAAACCTGACCGAAAATAAAAAGGGAGGCAGCGTCAAGCTTGTATATATTAATCACATGCATAATGCAGTCCTGGGATGGGACGTAAGCCACGGCGAACTCGATCAGACAGATGATTATCCCGGCCTGGGGACTTTCAAAAGCCAGCCGGGTATCAGTAAATGGGCGTTGTTTGTCAATGACACATTGTCCATCGGCAAGTTAGCCGTTACCCCGGGGCTGAGATATGACGAGAACAATATCAGCGGCGACTTTACAAGCCCAAGCCTCGGCGCGACTTATAAACTCGGTAAAAAAACAATTCTCAGGGCCTCTGTGGCAAAGGGCTTCAATATACCGCCGCTCTCCTATACATCCGGCGCAAGTTTAGGTTATGAGCCGAATCCGTCACTCAAGCCGGAGACTGTGTGGTCATATCAGACAGGAGCAGAGTCTTTGATAGGAGATTATTTAAATTCCAGGATCGTATTTTTCCAGCACAACGTGAAGGACGAGATGCAATTGGAGACGGACGAAACTACGCAGATAAGTCACCATGTCAATACGGGAAAAACCAGGCGCACGGGCATGGAGCTTGATATGGAGACTATTCCTTTTTACAATTTATCCCTGAAAGCCGGCTTCTCCTATTTACAGAGAAAGCTTCTCTCTGATGATAGCGACAACCCTGTCAATACAATTTATGACTATAACATTGCAGTTAAATACGATGACATGAAATCCCTTTCCGCACAGCTTTCAGGTAATTATACGTGGTGGGACGTTACTGAAGATGCTGAATTTTACGACCCAGCCTATAAAACAATGATATGGGACTTGGACCTCGTCCAAAAAATATTCTCAACGGACAGATTCAGTTCCAAGATTTTCCTCACGGCCCACAACTTATTTAACGGCTCTTACTACACATGGGACATAAGCAAGAACCCGCGCAGGTGGGTCGAGGCAGGGGTGAGATTGGAATTCTAGTTTGTTTCTCCTGAATATTATGCTGTATCCTGTCATTGGCAGGTATTTATAAAGCAATAAAAGGAGGGAAGACATGGAAAGAGAAGAAATCATTGTGCTGGATAAGGGGGTCAGCCTCGATGAACTGGCTGACGAAATGCCTTGCTGTAGACCAATGCCGCAGGCGCTGAAATAACGATTGATTAAGGGGGGGGCATCGGCCCTCCCCTGATTTTTTGCATTTCTATAAATAAGAAATGAAACTCTCCAAGTATGTAAAAATTTATCCATATAACGAAAGACCCGGTTACCTCCTCCTTTACTCCACAAAACAATCATCTAAAATTCTGGTGAAAGAAGAGACAGTCAAGTCAATACTCAAGGGCTCCCTTCCTGCTGAACATGCGGCCTCCCTTTCAAATCTTGGCATGATCGTCACCGACCCTGATGCTGAAAAAAATGAAATGCTCGGTTTTCTCGATGTATTAAACAAAAAGAATGAGACCATTAACATTATCGCTGTGCTCAACCTCGACTGCAATTTCAAATGTGTTTACTGTTACGAGGGAGAGCTAAAGGGCGCTCATTACATGACAGATGAAACTGCAGGACTGCTGGTTGACTTCATCCGGGACAGGATGACCCCAAAGAAACAGACCATCAATATTGATTTCTTCGGCGGAGAACCTATGCTAAGCATTGACATGATCAAAACCATCTCCGGAGAATTGAAATCTTTTGCCGAAGAGAGGGGTGTTATATATACGTTTACCCTCATTACAAACGGCTCGCTTTTCAAAAGGCGTTATGCAGAAGAACTCACAACATTAGGGCTGACAGGCATCAAGACGACCATTGACGGACCTCCTGAGACTCATAATATCACCAGGCCCTTCAAATCAGGCGCGGGCAGTTTTAACAACATCATTGAAAACCTCAAACAGACCTGGGACCTAGTAACGACAATAATCGGAGGAAATTACACGAGAGAAAATTACCATAGATTTCCCCTGCTCTTTGATTATCTCTCACATGAAGGTCTCACTCCGGACAGGATACATGAGGTGAGGTTCACGCCGGTCATACAAACGTCGGGAGGTCTCAATTCTCCGGCAGATTTTTCAGACGGTATGATGTCAATAAATGAGCCATGGGTGGTTCATGCGGGCTCTCTGTTAAGAGAAGAAATATTGAAAAGGGGTTACTTTTCATCAAAGATTTCACCTTCGCCGTGTCAGATAGATATCGATGATTATTATGTGGTGAATCATGATGGGGGCATCTACAAATGCCACTCATTCATAGGCAACAAGGCGTTCCAGATAGGACACCTTCGGAAGCAGCCGTCCGACTGGACCCTATCTCATAAGACATGTATGTGGAAGAACAGCGAATGCATGGACTGCGTCTACCTTCCACTCTGCTTCGGAGGATGTCAGTACATGACATATGTGAGGGACGGATGCGTTGATAAAATTGACTGCAGGAGACCCTACCTTGAAGCCTCCCTCGAAACAATGATCAGGCAGGACATCATCTATGCAGGGAAACCGAAAAATTCATAAATCAATCTCTCAGTTCACATCGCAAAAAATAATCCCTTGAATTAATCCCCTGCTTTCCTAATAATAAAAAAACTAACGATAACTGGTAGACCGTTAATGAAATGCATAAAATCCTGATCATCGACGATGACAAAGACATGAGGTCCGTGCTTTCCGATCTTGTCAGGTCTGGAGGATACGAGGTTTTTTCGGCAGGCAACGGAAAAATCGCACTGAAAGAGGTCAGCATCCATTCTCCGGATTTGATCCTTTTGGACATCAGGCTGCCCGGCATAGACGGGATGACCCTCCTGGAGAGGATCAAGGGAATAGACAGGAGCATAATCATTATCATGCTGACCGGTCATGGAGATATCAAAGATGCTGTAAAAGCCATTAAGCTAGGGGCCTTCGATTATATAACCAAGCCTTTTAACAACGATGAAATAATAGCAGCCATCAAAAAGGCCCTGCAGGCCAGGCCTCACACCGGCAGTTCTCAATCAGCCGCTCTTTCGCTCAGGGAAAAAGAGGTGCTCAACTGGTTAAAAAAGGGCAAGAGCTCCTGGGAAATTTCATCGATACTCAATATTGGTGAGAGTACGGTAAATTTCCACATTACCAACATCATGCAAAAGCTGAATGCCGTAAGCAGGACCCAGGCCGTAGCTGTTGCCATCGAGCAGGGGCTCATCAATTCTGATGGACCATCCTGAGTCAGCTTTTCAAGTCTTTCCCGCATTATAATTTATGTCAAAAAACAGGTCAGTTAAGGGTACCTATAATTTCTTACAGGTGACCATGAGTGGTAATATCTGTTAAAACATAGATACAAATCCATAATCAACACCGGAATGCCGGGATTACTTTAAGGCTGTTGGCAGGAACCAAAGACCTTTTTAATCTTGTTAAGGGACATGGCTGACTAGGGCTCACCGGTTTGTGTTGAATTTTTTTTACTGTTTTATCAGGCATGCATGAAAACGGCGATGAAATTCGATATTAATTCAGACACCTTAAACAAGACCGATCGGTGCAGGGACAACTATTCGTGTTTGACAGGCGAAGGTAAATGTCTTTGCGAAGTTGAATCACACTTCGATAAAAATATACTATTTATCAAGACCCCTAAAATATTATGCAACTACTACATGTCGTTTGGATATTCCCATATCTGCAAGTGCCCCGCCAGGAAAGAAATTTTTTATCGTTATAACCAGTAAATTTTCCCCCTGTTTATTAATGCCGACGCACTGTCTTTAAACCACCCCCCCCAGCACGAGTCGATTCCGTCCTTGCCCTCCCCCGGCCAAGGACTTATGTACATATTACTTTTTATGATAACGGGACCGGGACACTGATGATATAATTAGAGTAGCGCCCGGATTGTTTCTGCCGGGCAAAGCAGGACCGGCGTAGGGTCCCGCTAATTATTTCGTGGATTACGGACTACACCTTTGCGAATATTACATCCAAAGAAATGACGGAAGGACCATATTAAAAGATAACTAATAGACGCGCTATGGACGAAATAAACCTCATGAAATCATCCAGCCAACTGTCTTCCCGCGAGGACGAAAACAGTTTCTTCAAGGCAAATGTACTGATAGTTGAAGACGAAGCGATTATAGCTATAGAATTGCAAAAGCATCTGGAGAGCATGGGATACAGAGTCACCTCAAAAGCGGCTTCAGGGGAAGATGCTGTTCTGATGGCACGGGAGGAGAACCCGGATTTAGTGCTGATGGACATCACATTGTCAGGAAAGATAAGCGGTATTGAGGCAGCCAGGCAGATCCGGACTAGCCGCAATATCCCGGTCATTTATCTCACGGCACATTCAAATGAAGAGACACTGAAGCAGGCGACACAGACAGAACCATACGGATATCTGATAAAACCGGTCGGGGACAAAGAACTTCATACCGCTATCGAGATCGCCCTTATCAAACACAGGACAGAAAAGCAGCTACGCTCCGCCGTTTCAAAGGCGCAGGAAGAAGAAGCCAAGACAAAAGCGATTATTGCGGGTATAGGCGACGGGATCATCCTGCAGGATACCGATTATAAAATAATCTATGAAAATCAGATCCAAAAAGACTTGTCCGGCTCCCATCTCGGCGACTACTGCTACAAGGCGTATACGGGCAGAAATACCATTTGCGAAAGTTGTCCTGTTGAAATGTCCTTCAGCGACGGGCAAATTCACAAGGGAGAAAGAAGCTTGGCCACCTCAAAAGGGACCAGGCATTACGAGCTGACCTCATCTCCCATCAGAGATACGGCAGGGAAAATCATAGCAGCGGTCAAGGTCCTCAGGGACATCACCGAGCGTAAGCTGATAGAGGAGGAACTGCTGAAACACAGGGAGAAACTTACCCTCCTGGTGGAAGACAGGACCTCTGAGCTTACTTCAGCCGTCGATCTTCTCAAGAATGAAATTATGGAACGCCGGAAGACTGAAGACGCCCTGCGGGAAAGCGAAAGACGGTACAGAGAGCTATTCAATTATATGAGCAGCGGCATAACAGTGTATGAGTCCCTTGAAAACGGGGATGATTTTATCATCAAGGACTTCAACCATGCAGGTGAGGCCATTGATAAAATCAGAAAACAGGATATAATCGGGGAAAGGTTGACCAAGGTATTTCCCGGAGTCAAAGAATCCGGTCTCTTTGAAGTATTTAAGAGAGTTTGGAGGACCGGGGAAACCGAGCATCATGCCATCTGGTATTACGATGACAAGAGGATAAGCGGCTGGAGGGACAATCACATCTACAGGTTGTCAACCGGCGAGCTGATATCGGTTTATAACGATATCACGGACCAGGTAATCTCGGCAGAAAGGGAATCAGCCCTTCTCCGGCAGCTTAAAACCATATTCGAGAACTTTCCTGTCGGCATTGTCTATCTCGATGATAAATTCAGGATCATCAGCTCAAATAAATTTTTTGATGATTTTGCAGGATTCCGTGAGGGAGAGTTGAACGGGAAAATATGTTACGAAGCAGTGGGTGAATATGCTGATGATCCGGCAAGAAAGGGAACAGACAAAATCTGCTCTTTTTGCAGGAAGGCTGAGTGTGCCGGAAGTAAAAAACCCGTGACAATGGAGCGGCCCATAAAAGACAAATTTATCAGGGTCACCACTATCCCTGAACTGAATGAAAAGGGCAATATCCACCGCTTTATGGAAATAGTTGAAGATATCACCGACCGCAAGCGGGCCGAAGCAGAGGCCGTTCGAGCCAGCCACCTGGCAGCGCTCGGCGAGCTGGCTGCCGGGGTGGCGCATGAAATCAACAACCCCATAAACGGCATTATCAACTACACACAGATATTGCTGAACAGCGGCACAGAGGGGAACAGGGAACATGATATCGCCAGGAGAATCATAAAAGAAGGCGACCGGATAGCTAATATTGTAAGAAGCCTCCTTTCTTTTGCGCGGGACAACACAGGGGACAGGGTCCCGGCAAATATTGCGGACATAATTTCAGAGACCCTGGGACTTATCGAAATCCAATTGAAAAAAGACGGGATCAGGCTCGTCCTCGATATGCCCCGGACACTGCCTGCGGTTTTTGTTCAGCCCCAGCAGATAGAGCAGGTATTTTTAAATATAATAAGCAATGCCCGTTATGCGCTGAACAGTAAGTACGACGGGACGCATGATGATAAAATACTTGGGATCTTCGGTCAGGAGTCAAAGAACGGACCGCGCCCGTGCATCCAGGTCGTATTTCATGACCGGGGTCCGGGCATTCGTCCGGACATCCTTGATAAAATAATGAACCCGTTTTTTTCCACCAAGCCCGGCGGTATCGGCACAGGCCTTGGATTAAGCATCAGTCACGGTATAATAAGTGATCATGGAGGCAGACTTTTAATTGATAGCGTTGAGGGCAAGTTCGCTAAAGTAACAGTAGAGCTGCCGGTCAGGCATTAATATTATTATGGCAAAGATCCTTATAGTCGACGACGAAGAAAGTATACGTTTCACCTTTGACAGCTTCCTGTCGGACGAGGGGCATGAAGTGACCACCGCGGGAGAATACAATGAGGCCCTCGATATTATTTCCCGGGATGAGTTTGATCTCATATTCATGGACATCGTTTTAGGCGGCAAGACCGGGATCGACCTTCTGAAGGAAGTCAAAAAAATGGGCCTTCACTGTCACGTTGTAATGATCACCGGATACCCCAATGTCGAGACAGCGTCCGCAGCCCTCCGGTTAGGGGCTTTCGATTATATTTTCAAACCGGTCAAGCAGGAGATACTACTTCATATAACCGGCATGGCCCTGCAGAACAAGGCCCTCAGGGACGAAAATGAGAAATACCGGGCCAACCTTGAGGCGATCTTCAAGAGTGTAAAGGACGCTATAATTACCGTAGACAAAGACATGGCCGTACTTCAGGCAAATGAGGCCGCAGAAAAGATCTGTGGATTGACCAGCGGGTCTTCAGGCGGGAACTTTGGCGCAATACAGACAGACTGCAACAGCAAGTGTCTTGAGGCGCTGAAAAAAACC
>JACRQA010000192.1 GCA_016222915.1 Nitrospirota bacterium
ACGCCGCTTATCCATTTATATTTTCCCTTCGCGAAATTTATTCTGGAGGTCGATTAGCTCCGGGTTGAATCCTTTTCGCAGAAGATTTCCCATGTAAAGACACTTCAACCTCAGCTCAAAAGGCTTCTCCTGATAATTTCTTTTGGCGTCCTCAGTTAAATAATAATTGAAGCCACGCGACTTACTTTTTTTCATTTTTTGCATCTTACCTTCTGATCTTTCCTCTCATCTCTTCCATCATATCTTCGAGGTCTGCTTCAACCGCCTTTAAGAGATCATTGTAGCTGTATGACTTTTGATGAGGCTGATATTTCTCCGCAGGTTTGCTTTCAGGTTTTTTGTCTTTGGCTTTGTCCTTTGCGTCTTCTTTGTCTTCTTTTACTTTTGGGGTCTCAGCTTTTTCTACGGGCGACTTAGCTTCGGCTTCAGGTTGTTTGACCCGCTTTTCCTCTTCTTTAGCCTTGACCTCCTGCTTTTCAACGACAGGCTTTACTTCTTCGGCAACGGGTGCGGACTTCTCAACCGGCGGTCCAGATTTCTGAACAGGGGTCTCTACCTTTTCAACCGGAGGGGCTGCTTTCTCAACTGGGGCGACTTCCTTTTGTGACTCTTCAGCCTTCTTGTCCGCCTCAAGCTCTGTGCCGGCAGGGGTTGCTGAATCTTCCTTGTATAAATCCGCTTTCCCGTAAGCAACCGTAATGCCCTGTGCCTGAAGCCAGCTTTTCAGTACCGAAGACTTAACGGCAAAGTTAACGCCGGTTATCGGGACATCGCCTGCACCGAGGCGCGCCATATTTGAGTTTATGCCTATCATATACCCTCTCTTGTCAATGAGGGGGCCGCCGGAATTGCCCCGGTTGACGCTCGCGTCTGTCTGAAATACGTCCTTGCCCTTTATGCTGTTCTGGTCCTCGATCTCCCCGCTTATCCTGCCGTAGGTAAGGGTCCATAGACCTCCCTGCTCAGGGTGGCCGATGGCCACCGCCTCTTCCCCGACTTTTATCTCATCCGGGTCCGCAAGCTCCATGGTCCCTGTTTCAGAGGGCATCTCTTCGGCCTGAAGGATCGCAAGGTCCAGATCAATGTCGTAGGCCACTACGTCCGCTTTATGACTGTTGACGAGGTCCTTCTTGAATTTCCCGGTCACCTTGTCAGGCTTGAGATATACCCTGATCTTTGAATATGGTTTTGAGGTGGCCTTGTCAACCACCACGTGGGCATTGGTAGAGATCAATCCGGAGCCTGAGATAATAGAGCCGGCGCCTATCATACTGCTTGTTTCTTCGCCTTTGGCGATGATCAGCACTACGTTCTTTGCAGTCTTTTCGTAGACCTTCACAGCGGGGAACTCGGCAAAGGCTGAGGTTGCAAGAATTAATAATACGGCTGACGTTAATAAACATTTTTTCATAACACCTCCATTTATCTGTTATCTGTCGTTTAATTTATCGATCTCTTCTGCGGCAACTTACTTTCTTACTTCTCCTCAAGTTGCCTTATTATCTCATCCGCATCACGGCTTATCTCTTTATGATTGCCTTGGTCAGCATGGCTCAATTCCGCTTCAAGGGATTTCCTGTCGAACTTGCGCGGCATGCAGCCCAGGGCATAGGTGAAATTCTTTTTGGAAACCTGCCCGTCTGCGTCATACCAGTATTCCAGTATGCTGGAATTCTCAACTGCCGCTGCCGTGGCCCATGATGAGACCTCAGAAACGGTTGCGTCATCAACACTGCTTCCCTTTGCGGTCGACATCTCGACCATGATGTTTTTTATATTGACGCTTATCGTCCTCGCAAGCTCCGCCCTGGCGTTTTCAGCAGCGTTTGATTTCGCGTCTTCCGTGTAGTAAGTGGGCGCGCTTGCTCCGACCGCGCAGATATTGCCACTGATGTTCGGGGTTCTTACCACCCAGTCAGGGGGAGGGCTTGAGTGTTTAACCTCAGTTGTCTGGCAGGCGTACAAGAAGGAAAGAAGCAAAATTAATGTTACAAGAAACTTCATTCAACACACCCCTTCGTCCCTGCTTAAAGCACCTACTGTTGGCTCTTGATAGAGGGGAAAAATCATTTCATCCTTGTTATTTCAATGGCGGAAGTTCTCTTCTGCTCAATATCAGGCAAAAGCACCGGCATCTGTTCCCTGTTAAGTTCCGCTGAGGCCGTTTCCGAGACATGCTCTTTTACATAGTTATATAGCTCCTGAAGCTCGATCTTTTCGTTCTTGTCTCCGTCCGCGTCGCCCTTCATGCCTTTTAGCAGAAAATAGGTGAATAAGCCGTGCCTGACCTTTTCGAAATCGGAGCTGATCTGCGTTCCTGAAGACGCGGCAAGTACAAAGACATTTCCCCCTGCCAGGACCGGGTTCTCAACAGAGATGCTTACAGGCCTGGCCCCCTGGCTCATTACACCCCGTTCACCGGCGCCTGAAAAACAGGAGTCCAGCATCACGACAATCTGCTCTGACGGCAGCTTGTTTAAAGCGGCATACATCCTTTTAAGGGGATACAGTTTTGATTTGTAATCAGGGTTGCCGTCATACGGCACGATATACGCCTCTCCGCTCTCAGGGTCCGGCGTGCCGTGCCCGGCATAGTAAATGAAGACCTCCGAATCTTTCTTGATTCTCCTCGGCAGCCAGTCTTCAATATACGCCTCAAGATCGCCCTTGGTCACCATCTCATTTGTGACCAGTTTTATATTTTTCCCCGGCACGCCGCCTATGTTCTCCAGGTATTTCGCGAATGTCTCCGCGTCCGATTTCGCGTATTTGACCTGGGGGATGTCCTTGTCCCGATAACTGCTTATGCCTATCACCAGCGCATATGAATTGTTCCTTTTAAAATTATCGTTCTTTGAAGGGACCACATCCACGTCTACATGACGTGAAATGACCTGTTCAGTCTCCTTGATTTCAGCGGACTTCATGGCAACGGTGATGGACTTTATCTCTGCCGGTGAATAGCCCCTCTGCTCCGCCAATTCTATTGAGAGGCGGGCCGTCTCCGCTTTAAGGCGCATCGGCAGCGAGCATTCTAAGGTAGTGTCTCTTTTGCCGTTTGCTTCAACATCACCCACTACCCTGCTGTTTCCCAGGCAGGTAATCAGAGAATTATGCCCGGACAATAAAATCTCAACGCCCTGGGCAGGACCCTTACCTTTGTTTTCAATGAGCGCATGGACTGTAATTGTTTCTCCTCCCTCGAATATCCCGTTCGCATTCGCGTCCTCCACCCTGACATCATAATGAAGATCAGGCGCGGCAAGCACCGGGGGCTTAACAACGAACGCCGGTGTTTTAACGTCCGGGAGTTTCCCGGCAAGGGGTGGAATTAATGGTTTAGTCACGGCTGCAGGCGGGACGGCGAATGCCGCCTTAATGCCGGTTTCCCAGACAATTATATTCTTGTCTTCCCCGGCTGATACAATCGAGCCTCCATCCGGGCTGAATAAAACAGAGGTCACCACTTCATTATGACCTGACAGTGTTTTAAGTTTGCCGCCGGTCTGAGCGTCCCAGACAGTTATGGTTTTGTCCTCGTTGCCTGATACAAGCATTTTCCCGTCACGGCTAAATGCCACCGACTGCACGGACTCTTTGTTGTCGGCCAGCATATTGATCTTCTCCCCTGAAGCAATGTTCCATAGTGCAATTGTCTTGTCAGAGCTGCCTGAGGCCAATATCTGACTGTCAGGCCTGAAAGCCACAGAGTTGACGGCGTCTTTGTGGCCTTTGAGAACGCTGCGTTTTTCCCCGCCGGCAATGTCCCATAGAATAATGGTCTTGTCATCGCTGCCCGAGGCCAGTGTTTTACCGTCAGGGCTGAAGGCGACGGAGTAAACTTCACCTGAATGCTCCTTGAGGGTTTTTATATCTTTCCCTGATTCAGTGTCCCACAAGATGACGGTTTCGTCCGCGTCGCCTGAAGCAAGTGTTTTACCGTCAGGGCTGAAGGCCAAAGACAGGACGCTGTCCTCGCCTTTTAAAGTATTGACCTTCTCGCCTGTGGCGGTATTCCAGAGAATAATGGTCTCGCCGCTGTCACCGGAGGCCAGGGTCTTCCCGTCAGGGCTGAAGGCCAGGGAATTAATTTCATCCGAATGACCCTTGAGGGTTTGAAGTTTCTCTCCGGTAGACAATGCCCAGAGGATTACAACTTCATCTTCACCTCCTGAGGCCAGCATTTTACCGTCCGGGCTCAATGCAATCGTCCGGACTTCTTCCGAATGTCCTTCGAGGGTCCTGAAGTCTGTCTGTTTTTCGACTGCAGGAGCATTTTCCTTATCTCCTGCAGAATGAATATATGCCGGCATGCTCAGGATGAAACATATTATAAAGACAACTAACGTTTTCATTGCCCCCCTCCCAGCTTGACCAGCTCCTTCTCCAACTCTTCAAACATATTCGCGGCGTTGCTTCTTACGCCGTCAAGCATCTCTTTTTCCTTGTCATATGTTACGGCTTTCATATATTCTTCCTGAGCGTCCTGGGCTGCTTCCTTATCGCCTTTCTTCGCCTTCTCTATATTTCCCTTTGCCTTATCGGCCGACTCCTTGACCTTGCTGTCAAGCTCTTTAACGGCTTCTGCTTTAGGCATTACCGCCACCGCGTAAACTGTCCCGTCTTTCTCCCAGTGGTTGACTATTTTTGAGCCTTCAAGGAACTCGTCGACAGTGACTTCAACTACCATTATAAATTCATTCCTGCATTGCAGTATGTCTTTGAAGAGCCTTGCAGAGCTGCCTTCGCACATTATATCTACCGTCTCTTCCTTGAGCCTGACCTTAATCTGCTTGGCGATTTCCAGCCGAGCAAGCACCTCCGCCACCCTTTTGTCGTTGAGCGGCTTTCCGGTTGCAGCGGTCTCACCGGTCCCGACAAGGAATTTATCTTTGGGATATTCCTTGTATATATTATCGGTTGACTGACCTGCCGAAGCGCCTGCCAGCAGCACCATCAGAAGGACAAGAATGGAAAGAGAGGCCGGTCTTATTAACATGCAAATCTCCTTAGATTACTTACAACAGCTTGACTATAAAAATCTCCTCTGTTATCCCGCCCTTATTATCACCGATTGTCACTCTCAGCTTGTGCTTGCCTTTCGGCAAATCGGCCTTCTGTATCCTTATCCCGTCTTTAGTCGTATATTGCCTGAATCTGTCTGTTATATCCAGAGACATAAGTTTAATGTATTCGACCTTGAACTTCGTCATATCGACTTCAGCGTTATCAGGTGGTACAAAAACAATATTTATATCTACGGGGGCCTTGTATTCATCCGCAAGCTCCGGGGAAAGAATTTTAATATCAGGGCCTGTATTTAACACCCTTCCTACTTCATATAGTTCGGGAGGGGCATCTTTCATGGCCCCTTCAGAAGCAGTAATAAGGGTAATCACTTCCGGACTTACTGTTTCCGACCCGGCACAGACAAGGCCTGTCATGAATAGAAATGCCATTACTGTTAAAAGAATCTTTTTCATATCGACCTCCATTGACCCTTGTAACATATTATAGAAATTACGGGCTGCAGGATGACATAAACTGCAGCCCGTAAAACAACTTATTGTTGCGGCCCTCTCTTTGCCTCTTCTTTTTCAAGCTCTTCATGCATGCGGTCTGCGTTCTCTCTGATATAGTCCTTGACCTTCTTGTCCAGGGTCTGCATCTTGTCGAAGTTGTCCTTGAATGAGTCAAGGTCAAGTCTTGCAAGGGCAAACAGCTCCTGTGTCGCCGGGTTCTGCCAGTGGTCGACAACTTCAACACCGGACAGAGTCATGGAGGTGACAGTCTTGATGGCTTGTTCAACATGCTGCTCCTCGGAAGTGGCATTAGGGTCTCCTGCAACGGTAGATGCGGCATAATCTTTCATCAGGGACGCGGTGTAAAACTGAAAGACCTTGGCGACTTCATTCCTGGCGCGGTTATCGGCGGCGGTACGCATAAGTGAAAGGTTTTGCATCCTGGAGGCAGACGCCACGCCGTAAAAGACTTTTCCTTTCTCCCCGCCAAAGGCGCCGCTGCCCTTCATGACCCACTCAGGGGCCTTCAGGTCCTGGATAGGTGTCGTTTCGGTCACTTTCTTGGAGCTTGCACATCCCGTGATAAGGACCAGTCCTGTTAATAAGATGAAACAGAGTCTGACTGCTTTCTTCATTGCTGAACCTCCTTTTTTGTCCCCTGATAATTACCCGCATGCTCTCAGAGAGGTTTGGGTGAGGGGCAGTATCTTAATGATGTTATTAGACGGACAGAATTATATCAATTAAAATTCAAAATAATCCGGCGGCTTATCGCCTGAAAGAACAATGCCGTTCCTCCCCTTGCCGGACACATGGATATCTCTCTGCTCACCTCCTTTTTTACCTGTTTTCAGACGAGACGGTCCTTTATAGAGTACCAGGCGAATTTTGCCGTCCGTCGCAAGAATGAATATATTTTCCTCATGCTTCTTCAATACCCGCAGGCCGGGCGCCCCCCTATCCGAAATCTCTTCCAAAACGGTAAGTCTGTCCCCTCGTGAAACCGTCATCCCAGGTTTATACTTTGAAGATGACCTGAACTCTATATTGATATCGTCAACCGGTCCATCAGCCGGGCTATATGCTTCAGGCGCGTCACTGATGTCTTTGTACATGTGCTGATAGGCGATGTAGTTGCTGCGGGCCTTAACGTCCTGATTTCCGGCATCCATTAACATCTTCTCGGCTTTTTCCAGGAGGCCTTTACTCTCAACCGACTGTCCCAGCATTATATAGGCCACCCCCAGATTGTTTTGAATTTTAGGGCTGTCCGGCGCCGACTTTAACGCCTCCTCAAGCACGGACACCGCGTCATAATATTTATTTTCTATAATGTATGCGCATCCTAAATTGTTTTTTGCCTCATGATAAAACGGATCATATTCAATCGCCTTTTTCAGATTGTCGGTCGCTATGTGAAGTAACTCATTATATTCCTGGAATCCGGCTTCTGTAAAGCCCGTTGAAGCGATATTGATGGACTCCGCCCTTGTCCTTTTTTCAATGCCGAAAGACAGGGCAAAGGGAAAAGACCCAGGGCTCCTGGCCGAGCGGAATTTAGTGTAGGCCATCTGAAGGTATATCGTGCCGATGTTTGTATAAACCTCTCTTCCGGGGAAAAAAGAGGCGAACCTTTTGAAAAGCATAAGGGACTCGTCAAAACGTCCGAGGTGGTAGCTGATGACCCCCATTTCAAAAAGGACCACCTTGTTTGCCACCTCTTGCAGTCGCATTGACACCGCCTTTGCCCTTTTACCGGATAAGGAACGGAGATTATCGGCGGGGCTGCCTGACGGGGTCTCTTTCTCCGCCCATTCAAGAAAGAAATTCTTGTCCCTGGCGATGATAGTATCACTGTCGTAACCCGCCAATGTGGAAAAGATAATGCCGTACTGGTCCGCCTGCAGCTCTTTTGCCAGGAGTATATCAGTGTTTTTAGCGAGCTCTTTTATGTCCTGGAAGGCCTTGACGTTTTCGCTGCTGCCTTCAGCCGTACGCAGGAACCTGTAGTGCCAGAAATCGCCGTTAAACTGGTGGGCGAGCTCATGCCCGATAACAAAGGCCATCCTGGAGTCGCCGTCATTGACGGCCCGCTTATTGTAGCAAAACTCAAGTCCCTTCCTGGAAAGAATGATTGAACCGTCGGCAAGTGCCTGGGCCCATGGCGTTCCCTCATAATTAACAATATACAAAGCAGGCTCGATTCCGGCCCGCCTGTCGGATGCTGCCAGGACCCTGGCAAACACTGCATAGGCCCTTGCATTTAACTTGTCCTCTTTGGCCGGCCCGTATTTGTTTATCCAAAACTCCTTCCTGCCCCTGTCTTCAGTAAAGGCTGCAGTAACTGAAGTTGCTATAAAAAACACAATGATGAATACATTAAATACTGTTCTTCTCAGCGCCGTTGTCAATGTTATTTTATAAGCCATAATCGAAAAGTTATTTAACCAGTATAAAGTCGCCTTTGTATTCAAAGTATCTGTCATCGGCCGTCTTGCCCGTAATGAGCCATTTATACGTTATGTGGGTCTCTATCATATCTTTGTTTAAAGCAACAAGCGCGTCATTTCCTGTCTTCATGTCATAGACGGCATTGCTCCCATCCTTAAGTGTGAAATTATATTCAACTGCGCCTTCTATGGGTTTCCACATAAAGATTATTTCCTTCCCGTTAAGGTCGATGTCCATCTTGCCGGCCGCTTTTCTTTCGCCTGTGCCTGAAAAACCCAGTGAGGAAGGGACTTCGGAATCCCTTATGAGCAGTGACTCATTTGACGCAACAGCCCGCAAGGTATTTTTCCCCGGCATGATAAACCATGTTACTACGGCAATTGCAAGCAAGGCGGCAAATCCAGCGGCAACAGGAAGCGGTGATGTCAAATTGGGGACGAAAGACAGTATGCGCTGTATTAATGATATCTTTGTCTCTTTCACTGCCTGCCTGTCTTGCATCCGCTGAACGGCCTTCCGCCTCCAGGGCTCAGGCGTTTTAAAAGCAGGGCTTTCAATATGCAGGGCCTTGTAATATCCGGCAGCCCTGTCAACGCAAAAACTGCAGTCCTTTAAATGGGCCTTTATCTTTTCCGATTCCCCGGAAGGAAGCTCCTTCCTGATGAGGGCCGCCATCTCCCAGTCTTCCGGGCAGGAACCCGAAGCCGTTTCGGAATTAAAGGACCTGCCCATCGCACTTCCGACTGATTTCAGGCCTAAAAATATCTCATGGCACCGCTCACACGTGGCAATATGTCCCTCGATTTCACGACTCTCCCCGTCCTCCAGCCGGTCATCGGCATAAGATAATATTTTTTCAAAGCTTATATGTTCCATATATTACCTCCTGACATGTATTAGACGGACAGGATATTGGAGAATTTGACATCACCGGCACGGCAATCACAGTATCGGCAGGTACCTTTCCAACTCATAAGGATGGATACGCGTCCTGTAATCGTTCCATTCGATCTTTTTGCTCGTGATGAAATTATTGAATATGTGGTCGCCAAGTGCCCTGCGCACGATCTCGCTTTTTTCAACCGTCTCTATGGCCTCGATCAGGTTCCCCGGAAGGGATTCTATGCCGAGCTCCAGTTTCTCCTCTTCGGTAAGATGATAGATGTCTTTTTCAATCGGCTCCGGCAGTTCATAATTTTTCTCTATGCCCTCCAACCCTGCGGCAAGCATTACTGAAAAGGCGAGATAGGGATTGCAGGCAGGATCAGGAGAGCGGAGTTCGATCCTTGTGGCCTGTTCCTTGCCGGGTTTGTACAGGGGGACCCTGACGAGTGAGGAGCGGTTTCTCCTGGCCCACGCAATATAAACAGGGGCCTCATACCCAGGAACAAGCCGCTTGTAGGAATTGACCCACTGGTTGCAGAACGCGGTTATTTCAGGCGCATGCTTCAGTAGACCAGCAATATATTTCTTGGCAATGTCGGAGAGATAGTATTTATCATTCGCATCGTAGAAGGCATTTCTCCCGTCTTTAAAAAGCGACTGGTGAGTATGCATGCCGCTGCCGTTCTGCCCGAAGATCGGTTTAGGCATGAATGTGGCGTAGAACCCGTATTTTGTGGCCACTTCCTTGACCACGATCCTATAGGTCATTACATTGTCCGCCATTTCCAGGGCCTCTGCGTAACGCAGGTCGATCTCATGCTGGGACGGGGCCACTTCATGGTGGGAATATTCAACCTTGATGCCCATGTCCTCAAGTGTCAGGACCGTTTCCCTCCTCAGGTCGCTGGCAGCGTCCAGTGTGGTGAGATCAAAATATCCGCCCTCGTCCAGGACTTCTGTGCCCTTGGAGTTTTTAAAATAAAAGAACTCAAGCTCCGGACCGAGGAGAAACGTATAACCGTGTTCCTTCAACCGGGCGAGGTTTCTTTTTAAAGCGTATCGCGGGTCCCCTTCATAAGGTGTGCCGTCAGGGTTCAGAATATCACAGAACATGCGGGCAACCGCCTTTTCTTTAGGCCTCCATGGAATGAGCTGGAAGGTGGCCGGGTCGGGCTTTGCGACCATGTCGCTTTCGTCTATCCGTGCGTAGCCTTTAATAGATGATCCGTCAAATCCCATCCCCTCATCAAACGCGGAATCCAGCTCCTCGCTTGTCACGGAGAAACTCTTCAACTGCCCGAGGATGTCCGTAAACCAGAAGCGGACAAATTTTACATTATGCTCCTCTATCAGCTTCATAACGTCTTCCTTGGTTTTGGCTTTTTGAGCGGTCATCTAAACCTCCTTGTCGTAATATGCTGAATCAGGTTTTTTATGTATTAACGCTTCATCGGATGAGACTAATTATACATGATCAATTGAGATGGCTCAATTGAATTCGTTGCTTTGTCGGACGATAATCGTATGTGATATAATCTATTGGTTTTCGGGGACTCAGGCTGTGAATTTCAAAATGTATTAATACTGTGAGGGGGCATTATGAGCGAAATCATTCCTATTGAGTTAATCCAGCGGAAAATCTATCTGATTAGAGGTCAGAAGGTTATGCTTGACAGTGATCTCGCGGAGCTTTATGGAGTAGAGACATTTAATCTTAACAAAGCTGTAAAGAGAAATAATGATCGGTTCCCTGAAGATTTTATGTTTCAGCTTACCAAAGATGAAGCGGATTTTTTAAGATTCCAAATTGGAATCTTAAAGACAGAGGGACAGGCAAGATCGCAATCTGTGGAATTCAAACCCGGTCGTGGACAGCATCGAAAGTATCTTCCGTATGTTTTTACAGAGCAGGGCGTTGCAATGCTGTCCAGTGTTTTGCACAGCAAGCAAGCGATTCAGGTGAATATTGCCATAATGAGGACTTTCGTTAAATTGAAGGAAATGCTCTCTGCAAATAAAGAACTGGCTCACAAGCTGGGACAGCTTGAGCGAAAGATGGAAAAACATGATGACGAAATCAAATTGATTTTCGATGCCATCCGTCAGCTCATGCTTCCGTCAGAGACAAAGAAAAAGAAAATAGGTTTTAAAAGAGAACATGAGTAGCTGAAAGCTGATTGCGAAAATAGGGGAAGTGTTTCGCCATTTTACTATAAGAGTCTGAAGGCTGACGAAACGGCTGAATTGATATCAAGTCTTTCTTCTTGCTCTTTTCTTGATGAATATACCTTCAGAAGGAAAGTGTCCTGATCATTTTTGTATAAGCCTATACCGTTCCCTCAGCGACTTAAACCTGAAAACAAACGCCGAGCAGATCGTCAGCGCCGCCACTATTCCAAGGATGACTGCCATCCGCATCCATGGAGCGCCCGCAGCCTGTCGCATTTTAGAAAGTACGACAAGCGTCCTGATCCACTCGATCCCTCCGAGAACAAGTACTGTTTGAAATAAATGGATGACCCATGGTTTGCGGACAATCAGGAGCGGCAGTAATGCTGCTGAGAGTATAACTAATTCGATATTGCCGTATCTGAAGAAGTGCGCTCCGAGAAGGAGCATGCTTAATATGACCGGTAATAACTTAATGAAGTTCATATGGCTTTCTCTAATTGTCTGCGCCTACATCCGCACAACTTCCAAAACCTTGCTTCTCGTCACATTCAAATACTCCAGAAATTCTTTCTCGGACTCATGCCCCATAAAAGCCGCAGCCTGTCCGGTGATATCTGGTCCGGAGTAAATCAGTTCCTCTTCATTCAGTCTCATAAAGGTCTGGAGCTTCCTGTAATATCCGTATGCATTAAAGAGCGTTTCTCTTTGCTCCCGGCTGAGCAGTCCCTTTTTTGCCAGGCGGCTTATTGCCGCCGATGTATTCTGCACCAGTATTTCAGGGAAGTCATTTGCGTGATGCAGTTGCATATACTGGACGAAGAATTCTATTTCTTCCACCCCGCCGGGACAGAGCTTGATGTCGATACCTTCGGAAGGGCGTGACAGCTCTTTCATTATCTTATCTCTCATAGTAGTAATATCATCTCTCGAAACATCGCGCCCTCTTTGTAATATGACCCCTTTTGCCATGCCAAGGAATGAGCGGGCAAGTCCCTGATCGCCTCCAACGGGCCGCGCCTTGAGGAGGGCCTGTATTTCCCAGTGATGGGCCTTTTTTAGATAATAATTTTCAAACCCGTTGAGGTTGTTGACGAGGACGCCTTTTGAGCCATCGGGTCTTAATCGCGTATCAACGCTGTAGAGCGGCCCCATATCCGTATAGGATGTAAGCGCCTTGATGATCCTTTCAGCCGTTGTCATGGCCTCGGGCGATTCGGACACAAAGACGATATCGAGGTCTGAGCCGAAGGTCATTTCCCTGGCCCCGAGCTTGCCGAGGGCCATTACCGATAAGCCCCTGCAGCCGGCCCTTTCAACTACTGATTTTATGACGGCCTCGGCAACCTGTGACAGGCCCTTGAACAGGTCGTCGAGCTTCAGGATATTCAACAGGAAAAACATGCCCAGGCGGACCTCTTCAAATCTCCTGTAGCTTGCAAGCTGCATATTGATATCTTCCTCACCTCCTGCAATGCGGCCCAGCTTGACTTCCATGGCCCTGAGGGTCTTTGATATTCTCCATTCTTCAATCAGCATATCGAGATAGCGCTGGTTGCTGAGAAATATACTCATCAGGTATGGACTCATGGAGAATATTTTTACAACGCCCGTCATCAGGTCCTTTTGTTCGAGGAAGGCCGTGAGATGGGCGGTCTTGATGCCATAAGGCGAGAAAAGGCGCTCAATGCCCGCAATGGCCCTGTCGGGATTTTCAGTCCTCAGTGCGGTTTCGAGAAGCTGAGGGATTACCTCTCTTGAAATGGCGCGCTCTTGTGTGGTGCGAAACTCACGCATATGCTCACTGATTCTCCGGAGACTGACAATGCACCTGTCCGGGTCTTTGACCTTCCGGAAAGATAAGTACCCTGTCAGCTCGTAATCCTTTAAGCCGCCTTCAAGCAGGTTCAACGTCTCTGAATAGACGTCCTCACGAGTGCCGAGCAGTCCGTTATACATGGACTTTATCTGCAGCCTTCTTACCTGAAGGTTTGAAAGGAAGCCGGCCCTTGACGGGAAGCCCATCTCCCGGGCAAGGACTTCCAGCTCTTCATCTGCAGCGGGGAGGGAATGAGTCTGCAGGTCCTCCTTCATTTGCAGACAGTGTTCAACGCGGCGCAGAAAAAGATAATTGTCCCAGAGTATCGTAAGGTCTTCTTCCGGGACTTTCTTCATCCATTTAAGGGCCTGGATGGCATTGAGTATCCTGTAAGACCTCAGTGAAGCATTGGCCCCGCCGAAGAGAAGCTGGAACGTTTGTATGAAAAATTCCGCTTCCCGGATGCCGCCGTATCCGCGCTTTATGTCGTCCCGTGAAAAGGTCAGATCGATCTTCTTCTTGAGCCCCCGGATCTCCTCTACCTCGGAGAAATCAATGGACTCCCTCCAGACAAACGGCCTTATGGTCTCGATAAACTTCTGCCCGAGCTCCGCGTCTCCGGCCACAGGCCTTGCCCTTATCAGCATCATCCTTTCCCAGGTGCGGCCCCAGGATTCGTAATAAGTGCGGTATGATTTCAGGGGAAGGGCGATGTCCCCTTTCTGCCCCTGCGGCCTGAGCCTCAGGTCCACCCTGTACGCAATACCGTCTGCGGTCTGGGTCGATAATAACTTATTAATCAGCTCTACGGTCTTGCAATAAAATTCATGGTTGCTTATCCTGTTGCATATTGCCCCGGCAGGATTCAATGTCCCGGACGTCTGACCGTCATCATTGTCATACACCGCCAGAAGATCGACGTCCGAGCTGTAATTCAGCTCTTCCCCTCCCAGTTTACCGAGGGCGATTATGCAGAAGACGCTTTTCTCAGGCGTGCCGTATTTGTTTTGATTGTACATAAGGGCCCACTGAAGCGCGGTTGAGATGATGGTTTCCGAAAGTACTGTGAGTTCATCCATCGAGGACCGTGTATCCGTCTCCCCGGAGATGTCCCTCAACGTTATCCTCAGCATGTAGCGTTTCTTAAAGAGTCTTAAGACCGTCATCATCCGGTCTGTGTCCGGCTGTCCCGGCAGGGGAGCGGCAAGCTCTTTAGTCGCCCTTGCACGGAGCAGCTTCTTCGTTATCTCCTTTTTCCTCTCCTTTATAGCTGAATATAATTCATCAGGATTGGTCATGCAGTAGTTTGCGAGAAACTGGCTGGCTGAAAATAGCCTGGCTGCAATTGAAATATAGGGAGAAATATGGGTGCTGCCATTTAACTCAACGAACCTCATAAGATTCGTCTCAGCCCTTTTAGGATCAAAGGAATGGAGTGAGGCCGAAGTAATTTTTGCCTTTATCTCTTTATCGATGGACATATGATATTAAAATCCAAATCTCAATTACCAAATAACAAACAAATCCTAAGCTCCAGTCACCAATGACCATTTCATACTGAATAATTGCTTGATTTTTGATAAGATACTCCATCCTGCATCGTAGAATAGAATAATAGAACCGGAGGAAAATGTCATGAAGATGATATCTGCCGTTATTAAACACTTCAGGCTTGATGAGGTACGAAAGGCGCTGACGGACATCGGGGTACAGGGCATGACTGTTACAGAGGTAAAGGGCTTCGGCAGGCAGAAGGGGCATATGGAGATTTACAGGGGTGTTGAGTATGAAGTGAAATTTCTTCCCAAGATAAAAATAGAGGTCGCAGTCCCTGACGCGCAGGCAGAGCAGGTCATAACCGCGATATCAGCTGCGGCAAAGACAGGTGAAATAGGGGACGGGAAGATATTCATCTATAATCTGCAGGATATTATAAGGATCAGGACCGGTGAGAGGGGGGATGGGGCGGTTTAGCTTGCATCTGCCCTATTAATATACGTATCCGGAGGGTCTAATAAGTGTTGAGGTTTTCAAAACCTCTCAATATAAAAGTCACTAGAACCTATCTCAAAATTAGATTTTATCTTCAACGAACCGGTTATTGTCATTCCCGCGAAGGCGGGAATCCAGTCTTTTCAAAATGTTCTGGATGCCCGCTTACTACATGCGGGAATGACGGCCTGTAGTATTTAAATTTTGAGATAGATTCTAAGCTTTCATCTTCCGGCTTTTTACAAGAACTCATTTACAAAATAATTCGTCCTTTTTTCTATTCCGACAGTGCTCTCCGGGCCATGGCCTGAATATATTTTCGTGTTTTCCGGCAGAGCGAGCAGCCGCCTGAATGATTTCTTGAGCTCTTCCATACTGCCTCCCGGAAAGTCTGTCCTTCCGACGGAGCCTTTGAAGAGGGTGTCTCCGGTTATCAATACCCCGCCGCCATAGAGGCATATCCCGCCGGGGCTATGTCCGGGGGTATGCATGACCTTGAAATTAATATTGCCGACCTGGATACTGTCCCCATCATCAATATAGCCGTCAGGCTGAGGAATGTCATCAAAGTCATATCCCCAGAAGGCGGCCTGGTCCTTGGCTGTCTCATATACCTGCTGATCGTCTTTGTGGATCAATATCCGCGCGCCGGTTGTTTTTTTGATGTCCCCGACTGCTCCAACGTGATCAAAGTGTGTGTGTGTGCATATTATGGAATGTACCTGCAGGTCCTTGTCCTTTATTATTTCAATGATCCTGTCCGATTCGTCTCCGGGGTCTATCACAACCGCCTGTTTTGTCGCTTCATCAGCAATGATATAGGTGTTTTCCTCCAGCGGGCCGACGATAAGCCTTTCAAGAATCATGCGCTTTCTCCTTTGTTATTTGGGATTTAATATCTAAACCGCCTTGACTTTATTTCATCTTTAAGGTTTAATAATAAACTGTTTTTATATCACTGTCCTGTTTTAGATTCAAATGGACTGTAAACTATAAGCATACGGAGGTAACACATTGCCAGCAAAAGCTGCACCCAAGAAAAGCAAGTCGGCCATTAAAAGGGCACGGCAGGCCATAGGGCTGACCGTGGCAAACAAGTCTGACAAAAACATGCTGAAGACCCTGTCGAAAAAGGTTGAAAAGGCGGTAGCTGAAAAAAATAAGGACAATGCAGGGACAGCCCTGAATGATGTAGTCTCCGCCATTGACAAGGCAGCCAGAAAAGGATTGATCCACAAGAATACGGCAGCGAGAAAAGTCTCCCGGCTCACAAAGCTTGTCAATTCCATGCTCCCTTCTGAAGCAGCCTGATCAGCAGGACCTCAAGGACGAGCCCCGGTCTACCCGATGTCTTAATTCCAATGTCCGCTTCATGCAGGCCGCGAAAGATGTGTAAAAAATCGTCTTCCTTAAATGAAGTCAGATATTTTACGAGCGTACGGTATGTCTTTTCCCTCATCTTGGCCGGCCGCTGTCCGTTGTTCCGCCAGAGAGAATAAAACTGTTTGAAGTGCCAGTTCAGCGTGCCTAGAATGACCGGCGCATCAAAGGCATTGCCCGAAAGCATGGTTTTAAGTATCCTGAAGGCCCTTGTTTTCTGTCCCGCAATCAATGCATCCACAAGATCAAAGGACGTATATTTTCTCATCGTGCTGGTCGAGGCAATGATGTCCTTGCCGGTGACCGCGCCGCTGCCCGAAAGCGCCAGCTTTTCAACCTCCGAGATTAATAGCCCGACGTCATGTCCCACAAATTCAATCAGCTGTTCCACCGCGTCAGCCGATAGCCTTATCCCTTTTCCGGCGGCAAAATTTCGCAGCCATGCAGGGATGTCCCATTCTTTAATGTTCAGGGAATAGACCTTCCAGTTGAATTTGAGGGCAGCCTTGGGCGCCTTTTTGGAAAGGACCACCAGGCAGGTGGTATCAGAAGGTCCGTTCAGATAGGGGGTCAGCACCTGGACGGCAGAGGCCGGAAGCTCTTGAAAGTCCTTCAGCACTACCAGACGCCGCGTTGCCATTATCGGAAGCGTTAACGCGGCATCAACAATTTCCTGGGGTTTAGAGGACGAATCGAACACGTCATAGTTGAAGTCCGCCGGGCCTGAGGCAAGGACTGTTTTAACAAAACCGGAAAGCGCCTCTTCCAGGAAACAGCTTTCTTCACTCCACAGAAAATAAACCGGAGAGGCCGCGCCGTTTTCAACATCTTTCTGCAGGGTCTTATTTAGCATATCCGATGATGAGCTTGCTTACAATTTCCTTGGCAATCTCCCTGCATGCCTTGTCGGTCGCCGCCTCCTTGCGGGCAGCGCTTTCCATGACTGTTCCAGTGGACTGAAAGGTGATTTTTATCGGCGATACCATTGATTTAAATTCGGTGACCTTTCCGCTGCCGGTCAATTTGAGGTCCACTTCCATTATAATCTCCTGCTCCTTGACCGCCTCATCAACCGCGGCCACGGCGCCCAGCGAGAATGTCCTGATCGCCGTTTCGAGGACCACATCGCTGTCCGCCGTCCTGACCTCCATCCCCTGGTTAATGAACTCATTGGCGAGGGCCTTATGCATCCTCTCTTCAAGCCCCGGTTCGTATGTGAAATTCCTGACGGGCTTGATCGTCACTGAATTAAAAGGGAGAGACCTTGAACCTATAAACCTGTAACCGCAAGAGACAAAAAGCAGGCATGGAATAAGGAGTAGTATACAAAACATATTTATTCCGGATTTTTTGTCTACCATTATCTATCTTCCCTATTTCCGACGTATTTTAAATTACTATATTGACCAGCCTGCCCTGAACAACAATTACCTTTCTTGGCGACTTGCCTTTTATGAGCTCCTGTATCTTCTCATCGCTGAAGGCCCTCTCCCTGATCGTATCATCATCAAGACCCGCCGCTATTGTGATCCTGGCCCGGACCTTTCCGTTTAACTGGACGACAAGCTCTATCTCCTCGTCCTTTGCAATGTCATCATCCCAGGCCGGCCAGTTTTCATTAAACAGTACTCCGCTTTCCCCGATCTCCCTCCAGAGCTCTTCGGAAAAGTGCGGGGCAAATGGGGACAGCAGCAGTATCACCTGCCTGACGGTATATCTCAGCAGGTCCCTCTCGTCTTCGTCTGACGGACTGAAGGCCAGGGTCTCATTGACCAGCTCCATCAATGCGGCGATCGCGGTGTTGAAATGATAGTCGCGCTCAATGCTGTTTGTTACTTTTTTTATTGTCTGATGTGTCTTCCTCAGTAATTGTGACGCCGAAGCGGAAAAATGAGACACGTCCTTCAACTGGTTCCCGGCCTTAATGCTCAGGACGTCATGGTTCTTGTATATAAAAGTCCATATGCGGTTTAAAAAACGGAGTGCGCCGTCTACGCCCTGGTCAGACCATTCCAGGTCCCTTTCAGGGGGCGCGGCGAACATGCTGAAAATCCTTACCGTGTCGGTGCCGTACTTTCCCACCAGGAAATCGGGGTCCACTACATTGCCTTTTGACTTGGACATCTTGGCCCCGTCTTTTATGACCATCCCCTGGGTAAGGAGGCTTTTGAAAGGCTCATTTACCCTGACCAGTCCCAGGTCCCTCAGCACCTTTGTGAAAAATCTTGAATAAAGCAGGTGCAGCACCGCATGCTCGATCCCGCCGATATACTGGTCAACAGGCATCCAATAAGAGAGTTGAGAGTTCAGAGTTGAGAGTTCAGAGTTGAAATCGACCTTCTCATTTCCGCCAAGACAGTAAGCGATAAAATACCACGATGAATCCACAAACGTGTCCATTGTGTCCGTCTCTCTCCTGGCGTCTGCGCCGCACCGGGGGCACTTTATATTTACAAAACCTTTTGTCTCTGCCAGCGGAGACCCGCCTTTGCCGGAGATATGCACGTCTTCAGGAAGAATAACAGGCAGCTGGTCTTCCGGGACCGGAATGATACCGCATGAAGGACAATAAATTATCGGAATGGGAGTGCCCCAGTACCTCTGGCGTGATATGCCCCAGTCCCTGAGCTTGTAATTCACGACCTTCTTTCCAAGCCCTTCTCTTTCGAGAAAGTCGGCAATCTTTTTTTTTTTTTCTTCAGACGAAAGTCCGGAATAGGGACCTGATTTCACGAGGGTGCCGTAATCTTCAAAGGCTTCTTTAGGGTCCGAGGATTCGAGGGTTCCAGGGTTCGAGGGGTCAACCGAAACGTCTCCTGACCTCTCCACTATAACCACTTTCAGCGGGATGTTATATTTTTTTGCGAATTCAAAGTCCCTCTGGTCATGGGCAGGGACGGCCATTATTGCCCCGGTCCCGTATTCCATTAGGACGAAGTTTGCCGCATAAACAGGAATGCTGTCCCCTGTCAGGGGATTTTCCGCGTAGCATCCGGTAAAAACACCCTGCTTCTCTTCAGGGTCATCTGAAAGGGCCTTGATCTGCCTGAGTATCTCTTCATCTTTTACGAGTTCTTGTATGACAGGATGTTTTCCGGCAACGCTCATGAACGTCGCGCCGTACAGCGTGTCCTGCCTTGTCGTAAAAATCCTCAGCTTCCTTTCGGAGCCTGTTATCCTGAAATCTACCTCGACCCCCTCGCTCCGCCCGATCCAGTTGCGCTGCATGGTCACGACCTTCTCAGGCCAGCCGGAAAGCGTATCGGCATCTTTCAGGAGTTCCTCCGCATAGGCCGTAATCTTGAAAAACCACTGCTCAAGGTCCTTTTGCACAACGGCAGTATCACAGCGCCAGCACCCGTCGTTTACTACCTGTTCGTTCGCAAGCACTGTTTCACAAGAAGGGCACCAGTTCACGGATGAGGCCTTTTTATAAGCCAGGCCGCGCTCAAGCATTTTAAGAAAAAACCACTGGTTCCACTTGTAATATTCGGGGCTGCAGGTGGTGACTTCGCGCTGCCAGTCATAAACCAGCCCCATCTTCTTCAACTGGTCTTTCATGTAGGCGATATTTTCATGGGTCCATTTGGAAGGATGCACGCCGTGTTTTATGGCGGCGTTTTCAGCAGGCATACCGAATGAGTCCCAGCCCATCGGATGCAGCACATTGAATCCCCGCATCTTTTTGTATCTTGTAATGACGTCGCCTATTACATAGTTCCTTACATGTCCCATGTGTATCCTGCCGGAGGGATATGGGAACATCTCCAGGCAGTAAAACTTGGGACGGCCGGCTTCTTCCGTGACCGCAAACAGCTTTTCCCGGTCCCAGAACTCCTGCCATTTCTTTTCTATTTTCTGAGCGTTGTATCTTTCTTCCAAGTAATGCCTCCGCTTTGGGTGATTGCGTTTATTCCAACATGCTGTTGATTTACAGCTTGCCTGCGGCCTACTACCGTCTTTAAAAAAGTGAGTTATTTTACCATAATCTTTCACCTAAAAAACGAATCGGTCCACGGGATTACCCGTTGGATTTAAAAATTAATTTAGTGCTATACTACCTCTTAATTTTTTAATGGGAAGATTTGACTTGGATCATCTTCGCATATTCAAACGGGTATTAATGCCGGACAAATTATATCCTTTAATGTAATCATTCTGAAAGGTCAGCCCAGGTTTATTATATTGACACATAAAGATTCAACAGAATTAAAGCTTGCCAGGGCCGGTCATATTCTCACGGTCTTGGCATTTATAGTATCGTTTCTTCTTACCGGCCTTTTAACTGCCTCTGCAGAAACCGCTCCCCTTATCAAGATGGTCGAGCTCAGGGGAAACAGAAGGATCTCTACAGATACAATTTCCTCAAAGATGAACAGCAAAGAAGGCGCACCTTTTTCAAAGAACACCGTGCAGGAAGATATCAGGAAATTATACGGGATCGGATACTTCGATGATATCAAGGTCGAGATCGAGGCCTTTGAAGGCGGGGTCAAGCTCATCTATGTTTTCATGGAAAAACCGTTGATCGTCTCCATGGATTTCCAGGGGAACAAGAAACTCGAAACCAAGAGCATCAGGGAAAAAATAACACTGACGACAGGCGCAATTGCCAATATGACGCTTATAACCGATAACGCGAAAAAGATCATCCTCTATTATCAGTCGGAGGGATACTGGCTCGCTACGGTTGTCCCTGTAATCAACAAGGTCTCGGAAGACGGGATCATGCTTACTTATCAGATAAATGAGGGCCCGAAAGTCAGCATAGACAAGATCAACATCGAGGGCAACAAAGCTGTTACCGACCGTGAAATAAAACGTGTTATGAAAACCGCTGAATGGTGGATATTTTCTTTTCTGACGGGCTCGGGGGTATACAATGAAGAGCAGATCACGGTTGATTTGGCAAGAATAAAAGAGTTCTATCAGAGCAAGGGGTATATTTACATGGCCGTCTCTGAACCGCAAGTCAACCTGGCCCCGGACAAGAAAAGCCTTCAAGTTACAATATCGATATCTGAAGGCGACCAATACAGGGTCGGAAGTATTAAGGTAAAGGGAAACACCGTTATCCCGGACGCTGAATTGTATGAGCAGGTCAAAACAGTCCCCGGACAGATATTCGACAGGACCGCGCTCAAAAAAGACATTGATAAAATAATCGACCTTTATATGAACAGGGGCTATGCCCGCGCAGATGTTGATCCGCTGGTTGATGTAAACAAGGAAGGGAAAACCGCTGATATAACCTTATCTGTAATTGAAGGGGGGATCTACAGGATCGGCAGGATCGATGTTACGGGAAATATCAAGACACGCGACAAGGTCGTAAGGCGGGAAATGAGATTGGATGAGGGCGATATCTTCAGCAAGCAACTCCTTACGAGAAGCTATCAGAGAATAAACAATCTCAACTATTTTGAGAGTGTGGATTTACGGCCGACCCCCAAGGTGGACACTCAACTTGTAGACCTTGATGTAAAGGTGGAAGAAAAACTGACGGGGATGCTGAGTATCGGCGGAGGATACAGTTCTGTGGACAAATTTATGGTCATGGGCGAGATAACGCAGATCAACTTGTTCGGGCGGGGCCTGCAGTTAAAGTTGAAAACGGAACTGAGCTCAAGAAGATCAAATTACAATATTTCGCTCAGGGACCCCTGGTTCATGGACGAGCCGGTTTCCGCGTCAGTCGGTATATATAATGAAGTGGTGGACTACACCGACTATAAGAAGAAGGCCACGGGCGGCAACATCGGCTTCAGCAGGGAATTGTCCGAATATGTCGGCGGGAGCATCCGCTATGAAATTGAACAGGTGGATATAACAAACGTATCCGAAAAAGCTTCAACCTTCATCCAGGACCAGACAGGGACCAAGCTTACCAGCAGCATAAGCCCGTCGATATGGAGGGACACGCGGGATAATATTCTCGACCCGACAAGCGGATCAAAGAACGCGCTCTACCTGACGTTTGCCGGGCTTGGCGGAGACAACCATTTCTGGAAGGCCATAGTTGATTCAGGATGGTTTTTCCCCGCAATGTGGAAGACCACATTCGGCCTGCATGGCCGGTACGGATATGTCAGCGGGTACAAAAAGCATGAGGTCCCTTTGTATGAGAGATTTTATGTCGGCGGCATTAACACCGTAAGGGGGATCGGTTTCGGAGAAGGCGGCCCTGTGAATGAGGAGGATGAAAAAATCGGCGGAGTCCAGGAGCTGATATTTAACGCTGAATATATCTTCCCGATCCTGGATGAAATGAAGCTCAAGGGAGTTTTGTTCTATGACTACGGAGGCTCATTTGACAGCAGTTACGTGTTGTCGGAATATAACATGAGACGAACAGCCGGGGCTGGGGTAAGATGGCTGTCCCCTCTCGGCCCTTTGAGACTTGAATGGGGGTTTAACCTGGACCCGAGAGAAGGTGAAGAGAACGACAAAGTGGAAATTTCAATTGGAGGATTATTTTAACTTATAGCCGACAGCAAGTCGGCCAGGGACATTAATAAATAGGAGGCTTTTATGAGAAAATTCATTTTCCTGGTCATGATTATTTTAATTGCGGCATTCAGCGCGCAGGCAGCGGAGCTCAAGATCGGGTATGTTGATTTTCAAAAGATCGTTTCAATGTCTGAGCAGGGCAAAGAGGCCATGAAGACCCTGGACAGCATCGAAAAAGCAAAGAACGCGCTTATAAATGAAAAGGTCAATGAGATCAAAAAACTGGAAGAGGAGCTGACCGTACAGGGGGCCATCCTCAACCCTGAAACAAAAGAGAAGAAGCAGGTGGACCACGAAAAACTGATGATGGACTATCAGAAGATGAGAAGGGACCGCGATGAAGAGCTTAAGAAGAATGAATCGGAATTTATTCAGAAGATAGTGCTGGATGTCAAGAAGCTCCTGGCGAAAATATCAGAAGAAGAAGGCTATGCGGTCATTCTTAATGAAGCGGGGGCGGCTTATATCCGCCCTGAGGCCGACTTGACTGACAGGGTGCTTAAAATGTTTAATGAGTCTGCCGCCGGCGCCAGGAAATAACAGCTGGCGACTCTTTATTATTGATTATGAAACTAAGAGAATTGGCCGCGCTCATAGGCGGCAGGATAGAAGGCAGTCCCGATGTTGAAATAACCGGTGTGGCCGGTATTGAAAACGCGAAAGAAGGTGACATAACCTTTATTCACAACGTCAGGGACATCCCCCCGGTGGCAGCCTCTGCTTTAATAGTCAATGAAGAAATCAAGGGCCTGGCTGCAAGCCTGCTTATTGTCGGGAACCCCCAGTTTGCCTTTGCCAGGGCGCTGGAAGTTTTTTATGTTAAACCATACAGTCCTTCCGGCATCAGTGATAAGGCCGTAATCGGCAGCAATGTGAGGATAGGAGACGATGTGTCTGTTTACCCGAATGCGTATATCGGCGATGATGTGGAGCTGGGACAAAGGGTCACCATATCTCCCGGCGTTTTCCTGGGGAAAGGGGTGACCGTCGGGGACGATTCATTCATCCATCCGAATGTGACAATAAGGGAGAAGGTAAAAATCGGCAAAAGAGTGATAGTGCATTCAGGGACCGTTATCGGTTCTGACGGGTTCGGTTATGTGCCTGAAAAAGGGAGGCAATATAAAATACCCCAGGTTGGAGGCGTAATAGTCGAAGACGACGTTGAGATCGGCGCCAATGCATGTATTGACAGGGCCACTGTCGGAAATACTATTATAGGCGGCGGGACCAAAATAGATAATCTTGTGCAGGTTGCTCATAATGTAAAGATCGGCAGGAACTGTATAATAGTCGCGCTGGCAGGTATCAGCGGGAGCGTGGAGATAGGTGACGGGGCCATTATTGCAGGACAGGTCGGCATAAAAGACCATGTGAAGATAGGCGCCGGAGCTATAGTGGCCGCACAGGCCGGCATCACCGGCAATATTCCGGCAGGACAAATATATTCCGGGACCCCGGCCATCCCTCACGGGACATCGCTGCGGGCACAGAATTTATATTCCAAATTGCCGGAATTTGCAAAACGCATACGGGCAATTGAAAAAAAACTGGATATAGCTCAGAAGCTTGATGAAAAAAAAGACAAGATATAAAATCAAGCGTCATTCCCACAGTCTGTTGAGTGGGAATCCAGACAATTAATGAACTGGATACCCGATTAAAAAACTTCGGGTATGACGGCTAATTTATGTGTCATTACTTATAGGTCCACATTTGTTTTGATAATACGAAGGAGGAACATTCAGATGATGAACATCCGTGAAATTCAAAAAATCCTGCCGCACCGCTACCCCTTTCTCCTGATTGACAGGATCATAGATATCAGCCCGAAAGTAAAAGCGGTGGGGCTGAAGAACGTAACGGCCAACGAGCAGTTTTTCCAGGGACACTTCCCCGGTTATCCCATTATGCCCGGTGTTTTAATAGTCGAAGCATTGGCGCAGGTAGCGGGGATCCTGGCTTTTCAATCAGGCGCTCAGGGGAATTCCGTATATTTCATGAGTATTGAAAAGGCCAAATTCAGGAAGCCGGTGGTCCCGGGAGATCAACTCCGTTTCGAGGTAACCATTATTCAAAACAGGGGCAATGTCTGGAAATTTTCCGGGCAGGCCTTTGTTGATGAACAAGTTGTCGCTGAGGCAGATTTTGCCGCAATGGTGACGGAACAGGACCTTGGAAATGGCTAAACAAAAAATTCATCCAACAGCAATCGTCGACCCGAAGGCAAAGTTTTCAGAGGGAGTGGAAATCGGCCCTTACTGTATCGTAGGCAATGGCGTGCAGCTCGGCAAAAACACGAAACTGATTTCGAATGTATATATCGAAGAGACGGACATGGGCAATGACTGCACGGTATATCCGTTTACTTCGATCGGCCTCCAGCCCCAGGACCTGAAGTACAAAGGGGAAAAGACAAAAGTCCATATCGGCGACAACAATATCATAAGGGAATATATCTCTATTCACCGCGCTTCTGTAGGCGGGGAAGGAATAACAAGGATAGGGGACAATAATTTCCTGATGGCATATGTGCATATTGCCCATGATTGCCGGGTAGGAAACAATGTTATCATGGCCAATGCCACGACGCTTGCCGGTCATGTGACGGTCGAGGATTATGTCTTTATCGGAGGACACGTTGCAGTGCACCAATTCACCAATATAGGCGCCTATGCCATGATCGGCGGGTTCAGCGCAATTCCGCAAGACATCCCTCCGTATACTACGGCTGCGGGCGACAGGGCCAAACTTTACGGGCTGAACACGGTCGGGCTTAAACGCCAGAATTTCAGCGACACGCAGATCAAGGAGCTTAAGCACGCATACAAGATATTGTTCCGGAGCAAACTTACACTGAAGGAAGCCCTGGCCCTGTTAAAACAGGATGGTAAACTCTCTAAGGAAATCAAAAACCTGATCGAATTCATCGAGAAGAATAAAAGAGGGATATGCCGGTAAAAAAAGCTGGGATTGGGGACCAGGGATTAGGGATTAGTGAAAAAGAAACCAACCCCCAATCCCCAACCCCCAACCCCCGTCTCTTAGGTCTTATCGCCGGAATGGGCCAACTGCCGGTCTCGATTGCGACCGAGGCAAAGAAAATGGGGTATTACGTTGTGGGCATTGCCCTGCAGCCGCCTGCCGATGAATCCCTGAGACCGGTTGCAGACGCCTTTCATATAATAAGACTCGGCAGCTTCGGCAGCTTATTATCTTTGCTGAAGAAACTTTCAATTACCGAGGCCGTGATGGCGGGCAAGGTCCCAAAGAAGCTCCTTTACGAGAACAAGAAGGACATTGTCCCTGATCTGAAGGCCATGAAATTACTCTTCTCGTTAAAAGACCTCTCCGACGATTCCATAATGAACGCCGTGGTCGGTGAGCTTGAGAAAAAAGGCGTCAGGATACATAAGACAACCACATTCACGAAGCCCCTCCTCGCCCCTGTGGGTGTGCTGACCCGCCAGAAACCTTCCAGGGATGATATGAAGGACATCGAATTCGGGTGGGCCATAGCCAGGAAAATAGGCAAGCTCGATATCGGGCAGACAGTGGTCGTAAAGAACAGGGCGGTAATGGCCGTCGAAGCCATAGAGGGCACTGATGAAGCTATTTTGCGGGGGGGCGCCCTTGCGCAAAAAGACGCTGTAGTCATTAAGGTCAGCAAGCCCCAGCAGGACATGAGGTTTGATGTCCCCGCTGTAGGGGCGGCCACACTTCACTCCATGATGAAGGCCCGGGCAAAGGTGCTGGCGCTGGAGGCCTCAAGATGCATCATCATCGATAAGGATAATTTCCTGCGGGAGGCGGACAAGGCTGGGATTTCAGTCATCGGGATCAGCCCCGATAATTTCTAAATCGCGTTATTCATCTGTTCCATAATCCACCATAAGCCCATCTTCTGAAATTTCCCTACCGCTTTAGAATTATGTTTTGTTATACTTATGTCAACTTTTGTCCTGCTGTTCATTTTATATCAACCAGGTATTGAGACATAATCATGTCTGACCGTGTAAAAGAAGACATAGCCCTTGCCGGCGCTGTAAGTTCAGGTGTCGGCAAGTCATGCGAATTTTTCATCGATGAATACACCGACCTTGTGCTTTCCAGGGTATGGAACCTTTCAAAGACCCACTGCGGACATCTCGACAGGGAAAGGGTGTGTTCACTTGTCATCCTTCAGAAGCAGAGAAAAGGCGCTGATTATTTTGTCGATGACCAGTGTGACGACTGCCTGGATTCATATATATGGTTTTTTGATTTTTTAAAAAAGAAGGTCAAGGCATACAAAGGCACTAACAATTGCACGCTGAAAACCTTTGTCTGGTCTGTCATCAATTCCAACTCTACATATCTGGAATGGTTAAGGTGGAAATATGGAAGGGCCTTTTAGCAAATCCGTCATAGAGAGGTTCCCGTCGGTCATCAAGGCCCTCGATGAAACCTGTCAGCAGACTTTTATTTGCCTGCGCCTGCGGAAAAATGAAACTGAAATAGCAAAGCAGCTTAATTTACCGGTAGTCGATGCGAGAGAGAAAATCGAAACTGTCCGCAATGAGCTTATCAGGGCCGGACAACTCGACCTTATAGAGGACCCCCGTTTCGTGTCCATTCATGCAGACGACCCCGATACCCCGGACATGCCGCTTGCGGCGGAAGGGCTTGGGATAGATAATAAACTTATTGTCAGGGAGTTTTTTTCACACCTTAAAGACGCAGTAAAAAGACTCCCGCGCCATCAGGCGAATATTTTAAGACTGAGATACAAACACCAGTTGTCCGCAAAAGACATACTGGGTTTCTGCAGGCATATAGGCTCGAGCCTTGTCCCCGGAAAAGACTTTTCAGAGCTGAAAGAACAGGATATTTTCTATGCCCTGAATGCCGCTTTGAAAGATGTTTTTAAGCAGCTCAAGTCCCGGTATAAAGGGGACGACTCGTTCGGTATGGAGAATCTCAAGTACATCTTTGAGGAGATCGGGATGTGACGTAAGTAATCCCTTAGTTACAAGTATCCCGGCACCCTTCGATAAACTCAGGGTGACAAGCATGTCATGGTGAGCCTGTCGAACCATGTCGCTTTTCACCTGGGATTACTGCGTAAAAGATTTTGACTATGCAAACGGCAAATAATTTGATATGAATATTATTGATGGTCTTAAAATGACAGAGACCCGTTAGAAACAATAAAGGGAGAAATATTATGAAAGCGATACGAGTCCATAATTTCGGGGCACCCGAAGTAATGATAATTGAAGATGTGCATGACCCGATGCCGGGAATCGGTGAGGTGATGGTGCGGCTTCATGCAGCGGGTGTAAACCCGGTGGATACATATATCCGCTCAGGTCTTTATCCATCAAAGCCCATACTGCCTTTCACCCCCGGCATGGATGGGGCCGGTATTGTCGAGTCCATCGGCCAGGGCGTTAAGCGCTTTGCCCCCGGAGACAGGGTCTATGTGGCAGGCACGATAAGCGGCTCATATGCCGAAAAGGCGCTCTGCAGGGAGTCCCAGGTCCACAACCTTCCGCAAAAGCTTTCCTTTGCGCAAGGCGCGTCCTTGGGCGTGCCTTACGGAGCTGCGTACCGCGCGCTTTTCCAGAAGGCAAAGTCAGTCCCCGGGGAAGTCGTCCTTGTTCACGGGGCAAGCGGCGGAGTGGGCATTGCAGCGGTGCAGCTTGCCCGCGCAGCCGGCCTGCACGTCATCGGGACCGCAGGCACTGAGAAAGGCCGTGCGCTTGTCAGGGAACAGGGCGCTCATCACGTGATTGATCATTATGCCCCAGACCACATGGAGCAGATCCTCAAACTGTCCGGAGGAAGAGGCGTTGATGTAATTCTCGAAATACTTGCAAATGTTAACCTGGGCAAAGACCTAGGCATATTGGCGCAGAACGGCCGGGTTGTCGTAATCGGAAGCCGGGGCACGGTTGAGATCGACCCGCGTCATGCCATGATGCGCGATGCTTCGATATATGGAATGGTCCTGATGAACGCCTCCGAGTGCGAGATGTTCATCATTCATTCAGCGATTGAGGCGGGCCTTGAAAACGGCTCGCTCTCTCCGGTCGTGGGCAGGGAATTTCCTCTGCATGAAGCTGCCCGCAGCCATCACGAGATCATGGAGTCGAAGGCATATGGGAAGCTGGTCTTGATACCCTGAATGACCTTGGGAACACCACTAATCCCAGAGAGATGAATAAAAGAAAACCATCCGTCATATAATCGAATAAATTTCCTGAAGGCAATAATTTCAGGTCAAAGGCAGCTATATATGCAATAAAAATATATGCCAAGGGATTTCGAATTAAAAACAATATAATAGTCAAAATTGCCGTCAGCACAAACCATATTGAAAAGCCGTAACCCTGGTAGTATAAGTCAAACCTGACAAACCCCAGAGAAGATGCAAACAGGCATAGAGAAACAACCAAATTGTAAATGGAAAACCACAACACGTCCCTGTCGGATACAAGCGCACTCCCCCCGAATTCCTTCCACAGAAAAATAAATAAAATCGCTATACTGCCGATAGAAAAATTAGGATTAATCGAGAGAAGATATTCTGCCGGAGACAACCCGGTAAACGGACACAGCGCGATCACAACCGATACCAGGACG
>JACRQA010000209.1 GCA_016222915.1 Nitrospirota bacterium
ATCACCTTCGTGTTGAACTGAGAAAGGGCCTATCTGGAATTTTCCTGTCTTTAACGGTACAAGCCGGTATATGTGCGTAACTGAAGACGACATCCTGCCGTTTACTATCGACATCATGGTGGAGGGCCCGGCATAATGCAATTGAAAGCCGTCTATGGCAGGCATATCCGGGGCAGGGATGTCAGTGGAACCCTGGAACTGAAGTTGAAGCTGGGCGCTCTGCCCGAGGTAAATTACATCCCTGTCCAGCGCGGCCTGGAAATTAATCTCTTTGGCATAAGCGACAGATGATATCAGAACGAACGCCAAAGCCAGGTAATAAATAACTGCCATTATATATTTCTTCCTGAAATTCATGATATTACCAATCCTTCAAGACCTCCCCGGATTGTCCCCTGATTTCATGCTTATCATCTAAAGTACCCTCCTGCCCATAAGCATCAAGGAGCATCCTGGCTTCCTCCGGGGTCATGCCCTTTGAATTGTCTTTTTCGGTCCCCACAGGCTGTGCCTCTTTGCCTTCTTCTTTTGAAGCGGACTTACCCTTGTCCTCCTTATTCCCTGCGTCCTTGCCTTCAGTGCCCTGCTTCTTCTGCTGCTCAGCCTGCTGCTTTTCTTCTTCTTTTTGCTTGTCTGATTTGTCTTGTGACTGCTTACCGTCCTGTTTATCTTTTTTGTCCTGATCGTTATCTTTGTTCTTGTCCTGGTCCTGCTGCTGGTCCTTTAACCGGTCCAGAAGGACCTTCAACTTCTTTTCAACCAGGTCGTGATTGTATTTTGCGTCCTTGTCTTCCGCCTTCAGCTCTATGGCCCGTTTGTAATCATCAAGGGCCGCACGATACATGTCTATTGCGGAATTCAAGTCTGAATTTGCCACCTGGCTGCCGAGTTTATATTTGCTGTTTGCGAGGTTATAGATCGCCTTTGCCTCAAGGTCCCTCTTGTCGGTGCTCAACGCCTTTGTAAAGGCATCAATTGCTTCCTTATATCGCCCCTTCTTATATAAGGCATCTCCAAGGTTGAAATGGGCAATGTCCGAATCAGGTGATTGCTTTAACGCCTGATTATACCTGTCCGCCGCTTCACTGTATTTTTCCTGCTTATATAATTTGTTCCCTGCCCTGATATCACCAGAGGAGGATGCTGAAGAGATATTATCAGTAAGCAGTAGGCAATAGGTAAATAATATGATGATCAATATGGTTCTCATGTTTCTTCTCCTACCACGGTAAGGGCGTATTGGAATACGCCCCTACATTAAAATCCATTCTTCCTCTCTCGAATAAATGGTTCAACACACAGCAGCAAAAGTGCG
Source organism: Nitrospirota bacterium (assembly GCA_016222915.1). GTDB lineage: Bacteria > Nitrospirota > Thermodesulfovibrionia > UBA6902 > UBA6902 > UBA6902. The sequence goes on from JACRQA010000209.1 coordinate 1,316, forward strand.
ATAGCGAGAGGTATCTGGTATCTCTCATAATATTTCCTGATCATTTTATTTTCAACCTCCCTCTTCTCCATCTTTGATAGTTTTTCTTCGTAAATCAGGTCAAGGCCGAATTCGGTTGAGGTTGCCTTTACATAGCTTCCGCCCGTAGCCAGGGCTATGTCCTGGAGGGTCTTTTCATCCAGGCTTGTTTTTACCACATTCCCGTTCCTGTCTTTTAAAAACGTACGACTGCCGGATTCATCAGTCACAGGGATAAGCTCCCCTTCCCTGGTGCCAATGCCAATGGTGAATATTTTAATGCCCTGCTCCTTTGCCTTTTCAGCCCATTCCGCTGCATTGCCCTCATGGTCTTCACCGTCTGTGATAATCACGAGTGCCATATATTTTTTCTTGCCGCCCTCGTAGCTGTCCAGGGCCACCCTGATTGCGTCTGATAAAGACGTTCCACCCTTTGGAAGGGTGTTGACATTCAGGTCATCAAGAGAGATCATGAAGCCGCTGTAGTCAACAGTCAGGGGGCATTGCAGAAAAGCGCTTCCCGCAAAAGCGATAAGCCCGATCCTGTCACCCTGCAGCTTTTGGATTAAATCCTTGACTGCCAGCTTTGAACGCTCCAGCCTGTTGGGCTTTACATCTTCTGCAAGCATGCTCTTGGAAGTGTCAATGGCAATCAGGATATCAAGTCCGCTCCGGGTCACCTCTTTCCACTCAAAGCCCCATTGAGGTCTCATGAGGGACAGTGCTATGGCGGAAACCGCAAGCAATATAAACAGCGCCTTAATATTCTGTCTCTTCCTGTCCGTTGAAGGTGTTAAATGAACAAGCAGTTCCCTGGCTGCAAATGCCTCCATCGCCCGGTTTCTCTTTTTATATGACCATAGGTAAAAGAGCACCAGTACTGGCAGGAGCCATAGATAATGTATAGCGTGAAAATTCCCGAATGTCATAATTTTAATTTAAAAGGGTTGAAAGAGTTTTAAGGGTCCTGGGGTTTCAAGTAACAGAGTGAACCCTCAACCCTTCGAACCCCTTGAACTCTTTAGACCCCTTTAACTTTTTTTACGGTATCCTCCTCAACCAAGTATTTTTCAACACCACTTCCATTATTAATAAGACAAGCCCCGGTATCAGAAAGTAGTGGAACAGTTCCTTGTATTCCGTATAGCCCTTTTCCTCAATGGGCGTCTTTTCGATCTTGTCTATTTCACCATAAATGTTTCTGAGTGATTTTGTGTCTGTGGCACGGTAATATAGGGCCTTTGTCTTTTCCGCTATTTTTTTCAGTGTGTCTTCATCTATATCAATCTGGACTTGCCTGTAAACCGTGTTGCCGAAGAAGTCCTTTGCCGGATAGGGGGCCAGGCCTTTTGTGCCCGCGCCGATTGTATAGACTTTTATATTCAGCGCCCTGGCAGCATCGGCAGCAGTAAGCGGCGATATATTACCCGCATTGTTTCTTCCGTCAGTCAGCAGGACAACAACCTTGCCTTTGGCTTCGGAGTCTTTCAGCCTGTTAAGGGCCGAACTCAATCCCGAGCCTATTGCTGTGCCGTCTTCAATCATGCCTATCCTGACCCTCTCCAGGTTCTGTGTCAACCATCCGTAATCAAGGGTAAGAGGAGCTACTGAGTATGCATTTCCAGCAAACGCAACTATGCCGATCCGGTCGCTGCTGCGGTTCTTAATAAAGTCATCAACTACATCTTTAACAACCTCAAGCCTGTTCTCACGCTTTCCCTTGAGCTCAAAATCCTCGGCCAGCATGCTGGTCGAAGTGTCTATAGCCAGCACGATGTCTATGCCTTCAGTCTCAATCTTTGACTCCTGAAGCATTAACTGGGGGCGGCTTAACGCGATGATCACCAGGAAAAGGGACAACATCCTTACAATAATAATTCCCTTGAGCATGCGCAGCTTAAGTGTTGATTTTAATCCGCTCAGAAGAGCGCCTGTTGAAAACCGGAGCGCGGGCTGACGTGTGCCCTTCATACTGAAAAGGAGGGCCGCAGCGGTCACCGGCAGCAATATTAATATCCATGGGTTATGAAAGGTCATTCCCCGCCTTGTCCTGAACAACTATCTCCTTTGTTCCGTCGATCAATTTTTTTGCGGAATCATAACTCAACTCAATCTCCCTCTGTTCCGGCAGATATTTCGCAAACTTCACCATGTCGCAGTGAGACAGAAAATCCCTCACGTCTCCTTTTTGTTCACTGTTTAAGACCCCGGAGTATTTCAGGGTCGAAAGGAATTCTTCTGTGGTCATTTCAGGGGCCTTCAACTGAAACCTGTCCTCTATATAATGCCGAACTATATCCGACAGCTCAAAATAATATTCCCGGACCTTGCCGGCTTTCAGGTAATCTCTGTTCATTAATTCTCTGAGCGCTTCGTAGGCGATCTCATGGGCGGGCCTCGGAGGAATGAATATTTCCTTCAGCTTTTTTCTCTTTTTCAGGAACCTGACAATGAGGACAATTAAAATAATGACTGCGATTATAGCGAGGACAAGGTAGAGATATGTCAGGTTGTATACGCCAACCGGGCCTTTGATGTCACGTATTTCGGCCTTTTCAATGTCCTCTGTTACACTTGAGGTTGCTGAAGAGAAACTAAGCAGAATGGAGATCATTATTCCGAATAAGACCTTGATAGTTATACCCTCCTTTCCCTCATCCTGAAAAATTTATACAGTTCCCGGACATATGGGACATCAGTGCGTATATCTACATGGTCAATATTTGTAGACCGGAAAAGCTGCCGCCTTTCATCAAGCGTCTTAAGGGCGTTAGCGCAATAATCCTTTCGCACTGCCGCACTTGATGTATCGAGCAGAAAATCCCGGCCTGTCTCAGGGTCTTCCAGGTTGATGATGCCGACATCAGGCAGTTCCGTCTCCCTCGGGTCTGTAATAGATATTGCGACTATGTCATGTCGTTTACCGGCGATGGATAAGGGCTTTTTATAATCCTTGTCATAGAAATCAGAAATGATGAAGGTGACCGTGCTGCGGTTTGTGACCCTGCCCAGGTACTCCAGCGCTCCCGAGATGTCCGTGGCCTTTCCTTCAGGTTCAAAATATAATGCCTCCCTGATTATCCTGAGCACATGACTGAGCCCCTTTCTTGGAGGCACGAACTTTTCTATCCTGTCCGTGAATGCGATGAGTCCCACCCTGTCATTATTTTTAATGGCGGACATGGCCAGCAGGGAACAAAGCTCAGCGGCCAGCTGCCTCTTCAGTTTATTTACCGATCCGAAATAGGTTGATCCGGACATATCGAATAGCAGCATTATTGTCAGCTCCCTTTCCTCCATGAATTTCTTTATGAAGGGACGTCCGGTGCGGGCGGTCACGTTCCAGTCAATTGACCGGATATCGTCTCCGGGCTGGTATTCCCTGACCTCTTCAAACTCCATTCCCTGCCCTTTAAACACACTGTGATAATGGCCCGCAAAAACGTCCGTGACCATCCGGGAGGTGGTTATCTGTATCCTGCGAATTGCTTGTAGTATTTCTTTTGGAATCATAGATTAAAACTAACCACAGAGAACACGGAGAAGAATAGAAGATGAGGAATGATAGTTTTGCTTTTTCTCAGCTTCATATCTTCTTATCCTCTCAACTTCTTTTAATCTCTGTGACCTCTGTGGTTTTAAGTTTACGGCACCTCTATTTCCTCAAATATTCTCTTAATGATATCGTCCGAGGTCTTTTCCTCCGCTTCAGCCTCGTAACTCACGATTACACGGTGACGCAGGATATCGGGGCCGATGGATTTGACGTCCTGAGGGGTGACATATCCTCTTCCCTGAATAAACGCATACGCCTTTGAAGCTATATTTAAATAGATGGACGCGCGGGTGGAGGCCCCGTACTGGATAAGACCGGTCAGATCATTGAGTTTATATTTCCCAGGCTCCCTTGTTGCGAAGACCAGGTCGAGGATGTACTTTTCGATCTTCTCGTCCATGTATATGTCATTGACTACACTTCTGGCCCTTTGAATGTCCTCGGGACCGACTACCGCGTTGACTTCGATTTTCCTGTTTGTCACGGCCATGCTCTTCATGATTCTGTGCTCTTCCTCGATAGACGGGTATGTGATATTTATTTTGAGCATAAACCTGTCTATCTGTGCCTCGGGCAAGGGGTAGGTGCCTTCCTGTTCAATGGGGTTCTGGGTCGCAAGGACCATGAAAGGCTCATCAAGGGGAAAGGTGTTTTCTCCTATCGTCACCTGTCTTTCCTGCATGGCCTCCAGCAGAGCGCTCTGGACCTTGGCAGGGGCCCTGTTTATTTCATCCGCCAGGATTATGTTGGCAAAGATAGGGCCTTTCTTTGTTGAGAAGCTGCCGTCTTTAGGATTATAGA
>JACRQA010000200.1 GCA_016222915.1 Nitrospirota bacterium
GATTTTTTAATTTTAACGGCACAGCGGGCGTCTGGCGGAAAAAGGCAATAACGTCGGCTGGCGGATGGCAGAATGATACCCTTACCGAAGACCTCGATTTAAGCTACAGGTCGCAGCTTAATGGCTGGAAATTCGTGTTCCTTAAAGACGAGTTGACACCTTCTGAAATCCCCGTTGAGATCAACGGGTTCAAGAGCCAGCAGCACAGGTGGGCAAAGGGTTCGATACAGACGGCCAAAAAAATACTCCCTGCTATTTTAAAGAGTGATCTTCCGTTAAAGGTAAAAGTAGAGGCGTTCTTTCACCTTACAAATAACATCTCGTACCTGCTTATGCTGGTGCTCTCGGTGCTGATTTATCCGTCTATGGTCGCAAGGATCAATATAGGATGGTTCAGGATGCTGGTGGCAGATGTGCCGTTTCTCCTTTTTGCCACGGTCGGGATATCGTTCTTTTATATCTGTTCGCAGAGAGAGGCGTATAAGGACTGGAAATCGAGGATCGTTTATCTGCCCATGCTGATGTCGCTCGGCATCGGACTTTCAGTCAACAACTCAAAAGCGGTGCTCGGCGCGATATTCAATAGAAAGACTGAATTCAAACGGACCCCCAAGTACAGTATCGAGAAGAAAAAAGACATATGGCTCGGGAAGAAATACAAGGGAGAAATAAATCTTCTCGTCTTAATGGAGCTTCTCCTGGGCGTTTATTTTACCTTTAATATCTACTTTGCATTTATCAACAGAATTTATGTGTCAATCCCGTTTCTAATGATGTTTCAGATGGGGTATTTTTATGTTGCTTTTTTGTCGATTTTTCAAGTAGTATTGAGTGCCATTGCTTCAAACCGATTGGCGCGCCACTTTATTTCTAGACGAAAAACGGAAAACGTTCTTACCGCGTAAGAATGACAAAATTTAACAGTAATATTATTTTTTAAATAATAAATCTTAAGTCAAAAGGAGTTTAGGCTATGAGGAGAAAAATGATTTTGGCGTTTTCATTATTAGCGGGATGTATTTTCATCTCAAGTAATGCTATTGCGGCCTGGACACAAGCAAAGGGCCATTCGTATAATCAGCTGACTTTAAGTTACTACAGTACCGCTGAGAAATTTACTACTATAGAAAAATTTGAGGAAGAGAAAGTGCTGCAGCCTAGTGGCTCGGAGCTTACCGTACACGAGGAAGGTGACATCAGGAGAACGGATGCAAAACCATTTAGAAATAAAGAAGAGTCTTTTACCGCTACAAAGATGTCATATTACGTAGAGTATGGGCTTCTGGATGAGCTTACTTTTATCTTGTCCGGCGGATATGAATATGTTAAGTCGAATGATCTTAGAACACAGGGTAACAGCTGTCAACTCCATAAATTAACAGGAGACGATGTGTGCACGGCTGGAGTCGGGGACATTATACTTGGATTAAGACAGAAAATAAGCAATAATGTGGCCGGCGGGCCGTTGTCCGTTCAACTGGACGTAAAGGTCCCCGAGGCTTATGAGTATGACAATCCCGTAATAAACCAGAATCTGGGAGACGGCCAGTATGATGCCTTGTTAAAATTGAAGTACGGCCATGGATTCAGCTGGGGATACGCCGTTCTGGACGCGGGGTATAAATACAGGTTCGAAAATACACAGCTTGACCCGTTAACTTTTAAGCCTGCCGACACTGTAATAGTTTCAATCAGCGGCGGTTATAATGCCACACCGTGGCTGTCGATAAGGGGGAAAATCGACTGGGACAAGTCGGTTGGAAATGCAGAGGTTTCTGATGACCTTGTAAAGTTTGCTTCAGACACGATCGTTACGAAGCCGGCCGGAGAGCGTGGTAAGAACGTCGTGATCCTGGATACATTGGGGCTGAAGAAAGACTCTCTGACTGCAGGGCTTGCATTGGCCTTTACCGTTGCCAAGAATATGCAGCTCGTGGCCTCATACGACTGGGCGTTGGGCCATTCATGTACGGACGACGGCGGATTTTTAAACACAGGCGCTTTGAAGAACACATGTTTCTTTTTCAAAAATGAGGACATGGGACCATTGCGGGCATCGAACTCTTCGATCGGCAGCACTGTAAGTCTGGCCCTGGCCTACTCACACTAAGCGGCCTGTCTCTGATTGATAGTAAACTAAAGGTGCTTTCTTCTTTTAAAAAGAAAGCACCTTTTCTTCTTTTTTACGAACATGAAACTTGATAAAAAGTATCTATTCCTCCCGGCAATTATACTCCTGACAGTATTATCTCTATACACATTCAGCAACAGATATACCCTGACCGCCGTTTTTTATCAGACCATCGGATCTAAAGACAAGGCCATTTTAAATTTCACAAAAGCCGTTGAAGCTGATCCCAATAACGCCTACTCTTATTATCAGCTTGGATTGATGTACAAGGAGAAGGGAGCTTTTGACAGCGCTGAACACGTGTATAGAAAGTTGCTGGATATTTTTCCTGACCATCCTCATGCAAACTATGACCTGGGTTATGTGTACAGGGAGAAAAAAGATTATGAAAAGGCAATGACGCAGTATCAGAAGGCCCTCAAAATAGATCCCGACAATGCGTATGTCCATTATGATCTCGGCTTCATATATAAGGAGAAGGGCCGTTATGAAGAGGCCCTTTCGGAATACCGGAAGGTCCTTGAGACAGACCCGTCTCACCGGTATGCGTTATGGGACCTCGGGGTCGTATATGAAAAAATGGGTAACAAAGACATGGCGGATGCGCAGCTCAGGCGCTATCATGAAATGACGGATTGCAGTTTCAGAAGATTCTGGAACTGCCTTGACTAATTGGGGACCGCAGCGTATATATCAATAAACCTCCTTGTGTTTTTCTCCTGGAATATCTTTCTTTACGGGAAGAGGGACAGCCTGTCGTTTGCCGACAGGCTGATAGGGGCATTCGTTCTCTTTTTGACTCAGATAATAGCGACAGAGATGCTGCTGGGAGTAGTATTCAGCAGTCTCTATCCACTGCCGCTTTTGCTGCTTAATACCGTTATATCGACCGGAATCTCGATTTCAGCATTACGGAAAAACAGCGCCGCACGCGTATATAAGGAGATAAAGGATGAGGCCTTGCGTATCTCCGGAATTATTAAGCAGGACAAAATACTGTTATGCCTGTTCAGCATCTTTCTGTTGTCGGTCGGGTGGATGATATTTCTGGGGTATCTTTTCCCCTCTTATTCATGGGACGCGCTTTATTATCATCTGCCGATCGTAGGCCAGATCATGCAGGCCGGGGCCATCCAGGAGACCCGGACGCCTTCATTTATTCAGCAGTATATAAATATCTTCCCTAAAAATATCAATCTGTTTTTTCTCTGGAATGTCATATTCTTAAAAAGTGATGTCATTGTGGATTTGGGCCAGCTCGTGTTTACAATTGCGGGAGTCCTGTCCATATACAGCATGGCGGTCAAACTGAAGATAACGGAGAAATACGCGATATACTGCGCCCTGCTGTTTTTCTTCACCCCTGTCCTGATGCTGCAGTCAACGATAAACTATGTTGATGCCGCTGTATCCATGCTGCTGCTCGTTGCCGTAAATTTCCTGATGTATGATGATGTGGAAAGTCATATGGCCGGAAATGATCTGAACGGTCCTGTAAAGAGAAGGACACCGCTCTTGTTAGCCGGACTGTCCGCAGGACTTTTACTGGGTTCAAAGCCGACGGGTCCGGTATTCATTATTGTTATGCTTGGTATCATCGCCATCCAAGAGGCTGTAAAACTCAACGTTATATTTGCGGGCAGAAGCCATTTGCTTAAAGGCAGTTTGAAGGACTACTCGATCTGCTTTCTCATGCCGGCTATTCTAATAGGCGGCTACTGGTATATGCGCAATTGGATCCTGTACGGCAACCCGGTATATTACATGGATGTTTCCATATTCAATATTCAACTGTTCAAGGGACTGAAAAGTGACTGGGTAGAGTCTGCCCCGCAGATTATAAATAATCTGAATTATCTGACAAGACTGTTATACGTATGGTTGGAACGGGTAGGGTATTACCTGTATGATTCAAGGCTCAGCGGGTTCGGGCCGGTATGGTTTGTCCTGTTTTTGCCGTCGATTATTATTGCTTTGGCCCACGCGTTGATAAAGAAGAAATACAGGTTTCTTTTTACAGGCGCGATACTTCTTCTCACGTTCCTGGTCCATCCGAGAAACTGGACCACGAGGTATGTAATTTTTATTGTCGGACTGGGCGCCCTGTCTTTCGGGTTTGTGTTTGAGTATTTCTATAAAAGGGAAAATGTATTAAAAATAATTGCCTTACTGCTTGCCGGATATACGCTGCTGACGGTAAATTCACCCTGCATCATGCCGGAGAAAATCAGGGAGTTTGTGGCCCTGCAGGCCGGGGAGCGTACATTGTCCCGTCACAAGCCGTTTAACATTGATTCGAAGGTCCGGGATGAATACGGGTACTGGATATGGATAGAAAACAATATAGCGGATGGAGACACCCTGGCTTATACATTTGTCGACACCGGGCTGGATACGTCCAGGCCTTTCTTTCTTGCGCCTTTATGGAACTCAGGGTTTTCAAATAAAGTCGTCTATGCTAAATCAGGCACTTATGAAGAATGGCTGAAAGAACTGGGAAGTGTGAATGCCGGGTACATATTGATCAGGAGAGGTTCAATTGAAGATCAATGGATCGAAAAGGAAAGGCGGCTTTTTTATTCCCTTAGCTGGATGGGCAATATGAAAGAGAAATTTGAGATCATGTATTCAGATGATAACTACAGGATCGTGAAATATAAAAAAGGATGAGGGCTTAAGGATGATGTCGGAAAACAAGAAAAGCATATTGTTTGTTTTATATATCGTGACCGCGCTTATTTTGGCGGTAATATATTTTTCCGTTCCTGAAAGGAAGGAATTCCTGGAGTTCAATATAAGATGGTGGAAGGAGCTCTGGCAGGTCCTTGGCTCTTCTTACATAAGATTAGTGATATAATTGAGACAATAAGGACAGCAATAATATAGAAATTTCAAATACATCAATTAAGGCGTTGACTTTAAAGGTATTATTTACAGATAATTAGTGCGGTAATTTTCATGGCAAGCAATAAAAATACAATAATAAATCGAAGGGCGTTATTTATCGTTCCTCCAACGGGTCTTTTTTACAGGGACGACCGCTGTCAGGTCTCCTTGAAAGGGGTCTCGAATGCGCCTCGTCCTCCTTTGGACCTTGCATATATGTCTGCTATTCTCGAAGAGAATGATTTCGAATGCAGGATGAGAGACTACCCTGTTGAAAACGGGACATGGCAGGATGTTGAAGACGATATCAGAGACTTCGCTCCATCCATGCTTGTCATATACACGACAATTACTTCCGTGAAAGAAGACCTGCGCGCATGTAAAATCGCCAAAGAGATCTACCCCGATATAATAACGATTGCAAAAGGCGGGGACACCACAATCAGTCCGGTCGAGAGGATCGAGATGTGCGAACAACTGGATATCGCCATCATTGGTGAACCGGAGCTGACGATGCTTGAGATAGCCCAGGGTAATAATCTTAAGGACATTAAAGGCATTTGTTACAGAGAAGACGGGAAGGCGGTCAAGACGCCCAGGAGACCGTTTATTGAAGACCTCGACAGCCTGCCTTTTCCCTCAAGGCATCTGCTGGACCAAAGTAAATACGTCAGACCGGACACAGGGGAAATCCTGACTACCATTCAGTCAAGCAGGGGATGCCCGGCAAAGTGCATCTATTGCCTGAGCAGGGTCGTTGCGGGCGCTGATTTGAGGCTCCGTTCACCCAAGAACGTGGTCGATGAGCTTGAGCACTGCGTAACTGATTATGGCATCAGAAATTTCTTTTTCAGGGCCGACACCTTCACCTGGGACAAGGAATGGGTCATAAGCGTATGCAAAGAAATCATTGCCAGGAAACTCGATATACAGTGGGTCGCAAACAGCAGGGCCAATACCGTAGATGATGAACGACTCATATGGATGAAGAAAGCGGGCTGCTGGCTCGTGTCCTTCGGGGTAGAAAGCGGCAGCCAATATATACTCGATATGACGAAGAAGGGGATAACCCTTGAGCAGTCGAGGGAGGCCCTCAGATTGGCAAAGAAGCACAAGCTCAAGACTTTCGTGACCTTCCTGATCGGGATGCCATGGGACACAAGAGGTACCATAATGCAGACCTTTGATTTTGCCAGGGAGATCGACGGTGATTTTTTTGAGGTCATCCTGCCTTACCCATTCCCCGGGACAGCCTATTATGAAATAGCAAAGAGAGACGGCCTTATCCTTGACGGCGCTTATGATCATATGTATGACCATTTCAATTCTGTTGTAAAGACCTATCATCTTTCCGCGGATGAGCTTACAGAGTTGAAAAAGAAGTCCTTCTGGTATTTATATGCGAGACCCCGTTACATCAAGAAAATCATTTCACAATGTGATTCCCCTAAGGCATTTAAAAATTATCTCACATTCGGCATCAACAAGATGAAGGCCCATTTCGCTTCATCCCATCAGTAATCATTTATCCCATAAACAAGAAGTGTCAGAAGAAGTGTGACAATCGAAATGTGCTATCATAATACACGTTAGGAGTGGAAGGAAGACGGCGTGTCTCTATCAGGCTCCCCTCCTTAGTTAAGGAGGGGATTAAGGGGTGGTTTGTTTTATTAATTACCACCCCGGCCTATGGCCACCCCTCCTAAAATAGGAGGGGAGCTAAAAAGATTCCTGACGTGCCGGGAAAAAATGCGGAACGCCCATGTTATCCGATAAAAAAATTGCCGTCATAATCCCCGTACTAAACGAAGAGAAGACACTGCCTCTTGTGCTCAGGGACATTCCCAAAGACCTTGTGGATGAGGTTGTCATAGTGGACAACGGGAGCACTGATAATTCCCCGGCGATCGCAGAGGAATGGGGCGCAACGCTTCTGTTTGAACCGAAGAGGGGATATGGGTATCCCTGTCTCAAGGGGCTGGAATATCTAAAGGCAAGGAAGCCGGACATCGTGGTATTTGTTGACGGCAACCACAGCGACCATCCCCAGGAGATAGTAAAACTTGTCGGGCCGATTGTTAATGACGATTATGATCTCGTGTGCGGTACAAGGGTCCTGGGTAAGGCTGAAAAAGGTTCGCTCAGGGTACCTGTTCGTTTCGGGAACCTGCTGGCCACCCTGCTGATCAGACTACTGTATGGATTTAAATATACCGACGTCGGGCCTTTCAGGGCCATCAAGTTCGATAAGCTCCTGATGCTTGATATGAATGATAACCTGGGCTGGACAATTGAGATGCAGGTAAAGGCGATAAAGGCGAAGTTCCGTATCAAGGAAGTCCCGGTCAGTTATCGGAGCGGCACAGGCAAATCAAAGATCACAGGCAACTTAAAGGGAATCATAATTGTCGGGTACAGGATATTAAAGGCCGTGTTCGGCAATGTGTTTTTCAGAAAATAATCTGTCCCCTGATTTCACCTCCGAGATTGGTGGCCGAATGCACTGCAAAATAAAGCCCGTTTGCCTGAAATGCGTTGAGCTGGTCAACAGTCAGGATTGTCCCCGCTGGAATAGTCCACACACCTGATGTCGCCCCTGCGCCTCCTGTCATCGTTATGATGACGGGCCCGTTCACTCCTGCAGTCCCCTGATGAATATGCGCTGCCGTAGCATTGCCGGTCAGACCCGAAAAGACAATGTTGCCGCTTACCGCTCTTGTAATGAGATTGACTGTAATCACGCCCGTCCCGGTCCCCGGCGTGGCAACAGGCGGGACCGTCTGGCTGCCTGTCAGTAGCGCGGTTCTCGTAGTGCCGTTATAAATAATCTGTCCCCGTATCTCGCCTGCAGGGTTGGTCGCTGTGTGAATTGCGAAATAGAGACCGTCCGCTAAAAAGGCGTTGAATTGCTCGACAGTAAGGATTGTTGAAGGAATGGTCCATACGCCTGAAGTCGCCCCTGCCCCTCCGGTCAGCGCAACGGCGACCGGCCCGTTTACTCCCGCAGCGCCCTCATGAATATGCGCCAATGTAGCATTGCCGGTCAGCCCGGAAAATGAGACCGTCCCGCTGATCTCCCTTGTGCTTGTGTTGACAAGGAGTATCCCGGTCCCGGTCCCGGTCGTGACAACAGGCGGCACACTCTGATCTCCTGTCAGGGAAGTCGTTACCGTGGTCCCGGTGAAGATTATCTGTCCGCGTATCTCACCGGCGGGGTTGGTCGCTGAATGGATATTGATATAAAACCCGTTGTTCGCCAGTGTATTGAACTGGTCCAGGGTCAGTCTCGTTAAGGGAATGGTCCATACGCCTGAGGTCGCGCCTGCCCCTCCTGACAGGGGGATTACTACAGGCCCGTTAGCCCCAGCCGGGGCCTCATGAATATGGGCCAAGGTTGAATTGCCTGTCAGGCCTGCAAAAGTTACAGACCCGCTGATCTCCCTTGTGTTGATATTGACGTTGATAACCGCTGTTCCTGCGCCCGTTGTGACAACCGGCGGGACTTCGCTGTCTCCGCTAAGGGAAACGCTTATAGTTATGACCTGCCCTGCGGTTGCGGTGGGGACAGGCACAAAATCCAGCACAGTGGCTGTTACGCCGTCATGGCACGAAGCGCAGGCAGGCCCAAGTGCCCCGTCAAAATTAACGCCGTGACAATTGGTGCACGCAACGTTGAACCTCCTGCCATAAGTACCGTGGAAATTGACCGTTCCATCTGTTCCAGCAGCCCAGCCTGCCGGGTGTCCTATGTCTCCCTCAGGACCGTCATGACAGGAAAAGCAGCTTATCTGCGCTATGCCTCCCCCAAGGTCGCTGCCGTGGCACCTCTCACATGATTCAGTGTTGTGCATATGGGCAGCAGGCCCGCCTCCGGCGTTCAGGAATGCCAGGTAATCGGCAATAAGCTGCAGGTCGCCTTGACTCAAGTCTGACTGTCCTTTCATAAGGGATATTACCTGTATCGCGCTTGTAATCAATGTTAAGTCGGCCGCCCTAATGTCCGGCCCGATCTTTCCGGACGCGTCGTCTCCATGACATATCTTGCAGCGCGTATTAAAAAGGACGACGCCGCGTGAACCGGACTGTATCTCCGTAATCAGGGTCGAATGAAAATCATCACGCCCGATCGATAACGGGTCTGCCCAATCATCCGGATGCCGCCCTGAATCAGGATTGAATGTGGCGTCTTCGTTGGCCTTGCCGCAGGCGGACAGCATCATCGCAAATAATACGAGCAGGAACAACATGCGCGCGCATCGGGTTACCTGTGGCATGCCCCGCACCTCTCGTTGTTCTTCCGTCCGTGGCATTTGAAGCATGGGGCCGGATTTATCCTGCCGTCAATGGTATGCTGCGTGAGATAGTCGCCTCTATGTGGCAGGGACCTGTCAGGGGAGTCCTTGAACTTATCGCTCGGTTTGAGCTCTTCCTTGTTCGCGTGGCAGTCATTGCAGAAGGATTCCCTGTGGCAGAGACTGCAGGCCTGCCGCCATCGTGCCGCGTAAAATTTATGCCTCGTGAGAAAGTCGGATGTATGCGACATGGCGGCGTGTTCATCGATGTGGCACTCGCTGCAAATGGGCCGCTCTATTTCCACGGGATGCTCTAAATAAACGCTGCTGTGCCCGGCGCAGTGATATAAAAATGCCGGCGCGGCGAGGAGTAGTACGATTATAGATATTTTTAATTGCCTGTTGTTCATGTCAGCCCCCCTCCAACCGCGAACTTGTAAATAAATTTCAGAAAGACCTTCACTTCTTCATCGAAAAAAGGATTGCGACCGTACTCGACGTCTGCAACGGCCCTTATGTCCCCCGTGAAGTCATATCCGGCGGCGACAGAGGCGGCATATGCATTCTTTACTTCATTTACTTTCTCATCATATTTCACATTGAAAAGGTCTGCGGTCAGGTCCGCCTTCCCGAATTTCTTGCTGCCGTATATCCTGCATTCCAAATATCTCAGCTTCTTTTCATCGCCGTACATCCGGTAAGTGGAAAGTCCGGCGCTTCCCGATCCGGTCACTGAATACCTGATGCGTCCTCCGTAATAATCCGCCCTTCCCGAGACGTCATAATCATGGTTCTTGTACTGGACCGAGGCAAACAGGTTGTCCGTGAAGTCATATGAGACTTCACTCCCGAGGATGAGGACCTGCTCTTTCGGATTGATTGCTGAAGCCGGGAAAGTGAAGGCGTCAGTTGTCTGAGAAGTAAAGTATCGCCTGTAGTCGGCCCAGTAAATTGCAGGGGTGATCCTGAAATTTTCAAAGGGGCCGAGCGCCGCAAAATAGGAATGCTCCATGGCCCCGGATTCACGTATGTTGTACGATGACCTCCCAAGAATATCGACTTTGTCCAAAGGGAGCAGCCATATGTCGAAGCCCGCCTCTTCCCTGAAATCGTCGTTGTCGTTTATCTCCCTGAGGTAGGATATCCCGGTAGTGTAAAGGCCGGGTACCTCGTGCGTGACCCTGCCCCCGTAGACCCAGTCTCCTTTGCGGCTGTCAAAATCCGTTTCGACAGGCACCCCGCCGAATATAGCGGCTCCGAGCCCGCCCTTCAGGTCCGCCCGCTTGTATATGCCGTCTATCTGTTCAAGAGCAACGCCTTCTGAAATGAATAACCTGCCGAGATTGGCGACTGCATTGCCGGACTTCTTTTTAAAGCTGAGATATGCGTACTGCAAATCGCCGGTCTCTCTCTTTGCAAAGCCGCCGTCTTCTTCATCCTTAAATCTTGCCCATCCTCCGAAGTGGAATGAGACCTCTTCCCTGCCTATGTCCCGGAGGGTAAAGTCGAGATACTCAAAGACAGGGGTAATGTCCTTTGAGTCGCTGGTCTCTCTTGATTGCAGGTATGTCTTCGATTCTCCGTTCAAAGATAAAGAGGATGCCGTCGCGGGAAATAATATGATAATGAAGGCGACCGTCAATAAAAATCTGTCTTTCATTTACCCTCCCCGGATAATAATAAAAGAAATGTTATCACAAATCCGGGGCATGTCAAGGGGGGAAACAGCGCGAGGCTGGAAGGAAGTGAAAAACTTCTTTGCATTTTAAAATGCCGGGAAACAAACGGCGGACACAGGGAGTTATTTAATAAGCTTTCTCTTTTCTTCCAGTTCTATGTCGATGTCCTTCAATTGCTTCAGCTTCTCGATCAGGTCTTTGTTTTCGGCATCAAGCCTGTCAATCTCTTTTCTGTATTTTTCGGACAGCGCTTTATTTTCAGCGTCGAGCCTCTCGGCTTCCAGCCTGGACTTCTCGGCCTTTTCCTGCAAAGCCGCCTTGCTGTCCTGGAGCGCAGAGATCTCTTCGAGCAGCCGGCGCCAGTTTTGGACCATGTCCCTGTTGCCTTCGTACGGGTTGAGCGAAGCATACATTTCAATTGTACTGACGGCCGAGTGATAATCCGGCGCAGGGTTCCTGTAATGAGCATACAAGACTGCGAGTTTAAGATAAGTGTGTGCGGCCGCGGATGCGTCAGACATCTCATTTGCCGCCCGTATTGTCTTTTCAATCTCATTTTTAAAGGCCCCCGGCTGCAGGTCTGAATATTCGGCATAGACCACGGCGATAGGCAGGTCCCTCTGGATAATTTTATATGTCGCGCATTGAGACGCCATGATGACTGATATAAGAATGAAAATTATTTTTACTGCCCTTGCAATTTGACGCATATTTATTCCTTAAAAATTTAATTGTTTCCGGGGGAGCGGATGATGGTTTCCCCGGGGCCCGGCTTGTAGCCGTTCTGTCTCTTTTCAGAGATGCAGACGCTGCCCGGCCGTGATTTCGCGTAATGTTTTAATTCAGCGGCTATCTCCCCTAACTGGATAGGGTTACTGATCTCGCGCTGCCTGGTGTTTATTATAGCTACCGAGATAGACATGATCGGAAACCGCACTTCCTCTTCCTGCCGGTTCACACTGACGATATGTCCCTTCTTTACATCTTCAGGGTCATAATAATCAGTGATCATGCCGTCAAACTCCCTGACAATATTAGCACATATAGTATCACATTGATCAGGCGAAGTTATTATTACA
>JACRQA010000201.1 GCA_016222915.1 Nitrospirota bacterium
CCGGCGGGATTATGGGGTGAATTGACGATGATGGCCCTGGTCCTATGCGTGAGCGCGCCTCTGACAGCATTCAGGTCCAGATCGAGCGTTGCCAGGTCTGCTCTCACACGCACGGGGACGCCTCCTGCCAATATGATCATGCCCTCATACTGAAACCACGGCGGGCTGATGAAAATTACCTCATCACCCTGTTCAAGGATTACGTTGAGAACCACGTTGAGGGCGGCAATTGCCCCGCTGGTGAGGAAGATGTCCTTTTCCTCAAATGGCACGCCGCGCCATTGGCGAAGCGATTCACAAATCACTTTGCGCGGTCCGGGCTCATTCATTTTATAGGCATACCACCACGGGTCCTTCGGCTCTACGTGTCGCCGGAGCGAGTCCACGAATGCGGGTATCGGCGCATCGTGCGGATTGCCGAAGGTGAAATCGCAGACCGCCGGATCATCAGTGTGGAGCAGCCATTCCGACTCCTCTAATATATTCTGTAGGGGAGCAAGCGCGTCGAGCGCGGCCCGTGTCTTTGCAGTAAGCAATGTGGAATGCATGCATACCTCCGTGCAATTGTTATAACACTGCTTTAATATTTTCCGGGCTTCACCCCTGAGACGATATGCCAGTATCCGAATGTCGGCGTCACCTGTATCTCCGCAAACCCGGCCTCTCTCAGCATTGTCGATAGCTCGGTCCCCGAAAACTGCTGCCCCTCAGTCCAGAGCAGCATCGAGACATTATATCCTGCAACGGCAAACGGTCCGGCCTTGTCATCGTTGAACAGCATCTCATGAATGATTATGCGACCTCCGGGGTCAAGGGCCGCAAAGCTCTTGGCCGTGAGAAAGCGGCACTTTTCCGGAGTGAAGTCGTGGTAGATGTCCGAGTAGAAATGGAGGTCCGCCTTTGGAAACGGCCCGGTCCATATGTCGGAGGGGCATGTGCTTATTCGTTCATTCAGTCCGAAGCTCGCGATATATTCATCGGCGACTTCGCACACCGGCGCAAGGTCGAGGAGCAAGCCACTGAGTGACGGCCACCGCAGCGCCGCTCCGATGGAGTGCGCGCCTGAGCCTCCGCCGATATCGAGCATTACCTTATGCGCCGACAGGTCGATTGCGTTCGGCCATGCAAGTGCAGGCCCCATGCTGTGGCTATGCATCATGCGCGTAAAGGCGCGGGCGCGCTCCGACTGTGCCTCATTGGTTATGTACAAGTCATCGCCGCCGTAGATCTGCGGCGCATCGGTCAGCACCGCCTTCTTCAGGCTTTCAAACGTCAGCACACGGTGCGCTATCGACATGTCAAAAAATGTGCCGAAATAAGTGGGACTGCCTTCGACAAGATATTGCTCAGCTACCTGGGTCAGGGAGTACATGCCGTCCTGGTAATTGAGCAGTCCAAGGGCCCGGCTGGCAAGTAGCATTGTTTCAGCAGGGCGGGCCGCGATACGCAGCCCTTCGCAAATATCCTTCAGGGAACGCGACCTCTCCGACAAGAGTGAAAAGAGACCGATGGAGTGCGCAAGAAGCACGGCCTGATAGCCGTAGATCCCCATGACAATGTCATAGAGCAGGCGGTCATCAGATGCGGGCTTAGTTATACCGGCAGTGTCGACGGGCTTCAACAACGACGTCCTCCTTCTGATGTTTCCATTATACATCGTTAGGATGCGTTGTCAATGTGCCGGGCTTGTTCAGGAATTTCTAATGCAAGAGTAAAAGCAAGAAAAATTATAGATGCCAAGGGACGGGTTTAGAAACCAATATCTGCCTTCTTCAAAGTATCAGATATACACGACCCCGCTGCCGCCTTTTTCAACCTGTCCGATGATAAAGGCCTGCTCGCCGAGTTGGTTAAACTTCTTTACTATCTTGCCGGCGTCGGAGGCATTTACTACCGCAATCAAGCCTGTCCCCATATTGAAGGTCTTGTACATCTCTCCTTCTTCAACATTGCCCATGTTCTGGATAAGACGGAATACAGGGGGCATGGGCCAACTGCCTCTTTCGATGTTGAAATGCAACTTTGCCTTCCTGGGAAGGACGCGCGGAAGGTTTTCAGTTATCCCGCCGCCGGTGATGTGGGCCAGCCCCTTGAGCTGAAAGTTTTGCATGACCTTTAAGACGCTCTTCACGTAAATCTTCGTCGGTCTTAAAAGCGCTTCGCCGATTGAGCAGCCGAGTTCTTTGATATGTTTTTTGGGACTGTATTTTTTAATGTCAAAGAAGAGCTTTCTTGCGAGCGAGTATCCGTTGCTGTGAAGGCCGCTTGAGGTAAGGCCTATCAATATGTCGCCGGCCTTAATGTCTTTGCCGTTGATGATCTTATTTCTGTCGACGATGCCTACCGCAAATCCGGCAAGGTCATATTCTCCTTCACTGTAAAAGCCCGGCATCTCGGCAGTCTCACCCCCGATAAGTGAGCACTCCGCCATTTTGCATCCCTCGGCGATCCCTTTTATAACGGCCCCGGCGGTCTTCGTCGAAAGCTTGCCTGTTGCAAAGTAATCGAGGAAGAAGAGGGGCTGAGCGCCGCTCGTGAGGATATCATTTACAGACATTGCAACAAGATCGATCCCGACCGTGTCATGCCTGTTCATCATAAAGGCTATCTTTAATTTGGTGCCGACTCCGTCCGTGCCGCTTACAAGAACAGGTTCTTTGTAGCGTCCGGTATCCAGTTTACAAAACGCCCCGAATGAGCCGATGTCGGTCATGACAAAGGGTTTGAAAGTGGACTTTGCCAGGGGCCTGATTATGTCCACCAGCCTGTTGCCCTCATTGATATCGACCCCGGACTTTTTATATGTTAGTTTCATCTTTCTCCTTGAGTTTGCTGAGGCCCTTTTCTGCGGCCTTCTGTGCAGCGGCCTTCTTGGTTTTACCTTTGCCGGAGCCCATGAACTGGTCTTTTATAAAGACCTTGACCTCAAAGGTCTTCTTATGCTCCGGGCCCTCTTCTTTATGAATAATATATTTCGGAAGGACCCCGAACTCTGCCTGCGCGACTTCCTGTAGTTTTGTCTTGAAATCAAATATGAAATTGGTTGATGCGAGATCATCTATTTTAGAAGTCAGGTGTTTAAGGATGAATTCCCTGGCATTCTTATATCCCCCGTCAAGGTAAATCGCGGCGAGCACAGCTTCAAGGGCATCTGCAAGCAGGGAATCCTTCTTCCTGCCGCCCGTCATTTCCTCTCCCTTGCCGAGAAGAAGATACGCTCCTATATTGAGGTCCTGCGCGGTCTGGGCAAGTGTCGATTCCTGGACCGCGTATGCCTTTACCCTGGACAGGTCCGCCTCGGTAAAATCAGGATAGGAATTGAACAGGTATTCACTGACTATTAATTCTAGGACTGAGTCGCCGAGGAACTCCACGCGCTCATTAAATGATGTATGTTCGTTGGCCCGTTCATGGGCATATGATTTGTGGGTAAGGGCCTCTTTTAAGCGGGCCTTTTTTTTGAAGGTATAACCTAACGAGTTTTCAAGACTCGATAAATCGTCTGATGATGATACATCCATTAGTTCCACCGAATCCGAATGAATTTGACATCGCTATGTTTAAATCAAGCGCCCTTGCTTTATGGGGCACATAATCAAGATCACACCCTTCATCCGGGTTATCAAGGTTAATAGTGGGCGGCACGATATTGTTCTTGATACTTAAAACGCATATCACGGCCTCGACCCCGCCTGAGGCACCGAGCAGGTGTCCGATCATCGATTTAGTGGAGCTGACGCATAATTTGTACGCGTGGTCCGCAAAAACACGCTTGATGGCGGTCGTTTCAATTTCATCGCCGTATTTTGTAGACGTGCCGTGGGCATTGACGTATTGGATTTGTTCCGGAGCGATACCGGCATCTTTTAGAGCCGATTCCATGCATCTGGCCGCGCCTTCTCCGCTTGATGAAGGGCTCGTAATATGAAATGCGTCTGAGTTTAAACCATAGCCGATGAGCTCTGCGTAAATCCTGGCGCCCCGGTTTCGCGCATGCTCCAATTCTTCAATGACCAGTATCCCAGCGCCTTCCCCCATCACAAACCCGTCCCTGTCCCTGTCAAACGGCCTGCTCGCCCTTCCTGGTTCATCGTTTCTGGTGGAGAGGGCCTTCATTGAAGTGAACCCGGCTATTCCCAATGGCGTAATGACAGCCTCTGTCCCTCCGCAGATCATTGCGTCGGCAAAGCCGTTTTGTATTAACCTGAAGGCATCACCGATCGCATGGGTGCCGCTGGCACAGGCCGTGGCGACTGCGGAATTCGGACCCTTCGCGCCGAAGCGGATTGATATATGTCCGGCGGTAAGGTTTATAATTGTCATCGGGATGAAGAAAGGAGACACTTTTTTGGGCCCCTTCTCAAGAAGGATTTTTTCATAACGTTCGATTGCCGGAAGCCCGCCGACCCCTGATCCCACGATCACTCCGACCCTGTCGGCGTTTGCCTCTGTGATAGCAAGGCCCGAGTCCTCCATCGCGAGGGTAGCTGCAGCGAGGCCAAGATGAATGAAACGGTCCATCTTTTTCTGGTCTTTTGTGTCTATGAATTTGTCGATCTCAAAGTCTGTAACTTCCGCGGCTATCTGGCAGGGATACCCTTCAGGATCAAAGTGCGTAATTCTACCGATGGCCGGACGTCCCTCGATCAGACCTTGCCAGGATTTCTCCGTGCCTGTTCCGAGCGGAGTTATCATTCCCTGCCCTGTTATTACAATTCTTCTTTTCATTAATTATCTTTTAACCATTGGGAACACGCAGGGAAACGGGAGGCAGGAAGTTGAGCAGTTGAGAAGGCGGGAGGGAAAAAATATTGTTTTTTCTCAACTTCACAACTTCTTATCTTCTCAACTTCCTAAATACCTATGCTTCCGTTGCGGCAGGTCCCTTTTTATCAGTTCCCTGATTTGTCTTCTATATATTTTACGGCGTCCTGGACTTTTAAAATCTTCTCTGCGTCTTCGTCGGGGATCTCGATATTAAATGCCTCTTCGAAGGCCATGACAAGTTCAACGGTATCAAGAGAATCTGCCCCAAGGTCTTCTATAAATGATGCCGCGGGAGTGACCTTCCCCATATCAACCCCAAGCTGTTTTGCTATTATATCCTTTACTTTTGCTTCAACTGACATCTAGCACCTCCATTTTTAAATTTCAATTCATTACCTGTTTTCCAGACTGCGGAAATCAATTATACATATTTGCCGGAATTATTTCACTTGTTACATATACATCCCGCCGTTTACATGGATTACCTGACCTGTTACATAGTCAGCTTCTTTTGATGCAAGGAAAATCACCGCGTTTGTTACATCTTCAGGCGTTCCGAACTGCCCGAGTGGAATGGCCTTTTTCATTTCATTTTTAACTTCATCACTGAGAATATCGGTCATGGCCGTCTGAATGAAGCCCGGCGCCACGGCATTGGCCCTGATTCCACGGCTTGCATATTCTCTGGCAATGGTCTTGGTCAATCCGATAAGTCCTGCCTTTGACGAGCTGTAGTTCGCCTGTCCCGGGTTACCCATAAAGGCCACTACGGAAGAGATACTGATGATCTTGCCGTAGCGCTGTTTGCTCATTACTTTTATTGCCTCTTTGCTGCATAAAAATGAACCCTTCAGATTTATATTCAGCACGGCGTCCCAGTCTTCCTCTTTCATCCTGAGAATCAATCCGTCCCTTGTTATTCCCGCGTTATTGATCAGGATATCAAGAGCGCCGAATTCACCGGTAAAAGCCTTGAAGGCATTTACAACATTCTCCTGGTTCGAAACGTCAAGTTTCAGGGCAATGCTTTTGACTCCAAGCGCGCTGACTTCCTGTGACGTACTTTGAGCGCTTTCAATATTTACATCAGCTATCGCAACATTTGCGCCTTCCTTTGCCATCCCAAGGGCAACAGCTTTTCCGATACCCTGAGCTGCGCCTGTTATCAAAGCATTTTTACCTTCAAGTCTCATTAAGCCTCCGCATCAAAATGATGTTTACAACATCTGGTTATGAAGACGGGATATTATAAAATTTCAGCTTTAAATAGGCAACCTCGCTGCAAATAAACTATAATTATTATGTGGTTCAAGGACTTACCGGTCCGGCAGCGATAATTGTCCCGGACTAAAAGAGGGTGAAGGCATCCGGGTTGTAATTGCGGATTTCAAACAGACTGCCCGAATGTAATTTATTTATGAGAAGCCGTGTAATAATTTTAACCAGTTTCTTATCTCTCATACTTAGTGCATCAATGTCTCTTTCTGCGGCCCCTGATTCAAAGAAGATAAGTTTAGCGGTTTTCCCATTCAACAATATCAGCGAGAAGAACCTTGATATGGATATCCTCGCCATGCTGCATGCCGAGTTGTCAGGATATGGGTTTATCGAAATTGTTCCTGTGGAAGTGATCAGGGAGAAGTTTTATGAAATTGAGCCGGGTTTCTTGTGGACGGAAAAGGAAGACTTAGTAAAAAGGGGCGGCATATTATGGAAGATAGAGACTAAGATAGTTGAGAAGGTAAATGAAACGGTGAGTGCAGATTTTTCTCTTTACGGAGATTTGACAAGTATTGGTGATAACTGGAGAGTCGATGCCTTTCTAGTTAAAGATGGAGAGCCGGAGTCAGTCAAAACGTTCAAACTAACCGGAGTGAAATATAATGAGCTTCCGGCAAAGTTGACCGTTATGTCAAAAAGCATATCTGACCTTCTAAGGGGCGATGTCGTATTGAAAGAGGCCGAAGAGGACATACGACAATACAAGGGCGGTATGGTTTCTTATCCTGAGGTAATCGCTAAAGTGAAAAAACATATGAGTGCGGTCCCACAATCCCTTCCCCTTCGCGCCCTTCTTCTTGATCTCTATCTTGAGGACAGGGACAGGAACCGTGAAGATATTCTAAGTGAGGGACTGAAGATCATAGACCTCCTGAAACAGCAGGAGAATTCAGACACGCGATACCTGTTGTCGCTGGCCCTTGATCCATTCGACACCGTGGCCGGGATTTATGAAAAGAAGCAGGATTGGAGCAATGCCATTATCATCAGAGAGAAAGCGCTGGGATTCTTTCCATATAATTCAGAATTACACAGAGAGGGCATTGGCAGGAACTATTATTACATTGCTGACTCATATGAAGAAAAGGGGAGCCGAGAAAAGGCAATGGATAATTATAAAACCGCTGTTTCCTATCTCCAATCCTCGTCCGACTTTTTCAAACAAGCGATGGAGGGGATTGACAGGTTGAAAGAGAAGGGGGAATGAGTGTATCCCGATTCAAAGGTTTTAGGGAGAACAAGTCAGTCCGGACTCGTTATCGTTTTAATAGGGTAGCTGCACAATTATGGCCCATACAATTTTAATTGCCATTTTCATTCTTATATTTTCTCAAACCGGCCACTGCTTTCCAACAGTCGGTGGAGAGCCTCAGAGTGTAAAGGATGTCTTTCTTCCTGACGGTGACGGGGTCAGGGTAGAGTCATGGATAGACAACCTGGAGATACCGTGGTCGCTGATTTTTCTCCCTGACGGCAGGGCGCTCGTAAGTGAGAGGCCCGGACGCATAAGGCTTATAAAAGACGGGAAACTTCAGAGTGTGCCTTATTCAAAAATTGATGTTCATCATTCAGGCGAAGGCGGCCTGATGGGGCTGGCGTTCCATCCGGAGTTTCCGAAGAGTCCCTTCATCTACGCCATGCATACGTATAAAAAAGGCGATGACATTTATAACAGGGTGATAAGGCTGAAGGACAATGGTGATAGCGGAAGTTTCGATAAGGTGATAATCGACAGGCTTCCAGGCGGAAGATTCCATAACGGGGGAAGGATCGCCTTCGGCCCTGACGGCATGCTGTACATAACCTCAGGCGAGACATTTAAATCAGAGCTTGCGCAGGATTTGAATTCGCGCGGAGGAAAGATATTGAGGGTCACACCTGATGGGAATGTGCCGGGTGATAATCCTTTCAAAAACTCTTCGATATATTCTTATGGCCATCGTAATCCGCAGGGGCTTGCATGGAACCCCGATACAGGAGAGCTTTTTGAATCCGAACATGGGCCATCAGGAGAATATATGCTCAGGGGAAATGATGAAATAAATGTCATTCTGAAAGGCGGTAATTACGGCTGGCCTGAAGCAGTCGGAGCGCCGGGAAGGAAACCGTATATCGACCCTCTTGTTGCCTGGAAAAAAACGACCCCTCCATCAGGGATTGCTTTCTATAAAGACAACAAACTTGCTCATTTAAAAGGAGACCTCTTTATCGCCACCCTGGGAAGCGAGGCTCTTATCAGGACCAGGCTAAATAGAGGTGACGATAAATACATGGTCGGCAGAATAGAGAGATGGTTTACAGACGAAGATAAAAACAGCCGGTACGGAAGGATAAGGGATATTGTCCAAGGGCCTGATGGTTTTCTCTACTTTCTTACAAACAACAGGGACGGCAGAGGGCGCGTGAGAGAAGGAGATGACCATATCTACCGCATCCTGCCCAGATGAAAATCCTCCCTCACACGCTGCGGGTATTTTGCATGGCTTCTTGTTTTTAGCAATACATCCATGATATAAAATTTCAGATGGTTAAAAGATCAGTTCATCTTCGTCAATGCATGCCGATAATATTAGTCATGCTCTGCGCCTTGTCTTCAGCGCTGGTCCTGCTTTCCGCCTGCTCTGGAGATGACTCAGTCAAGGAATATTTTCAATCTCATGAAATGACTTATCCTGCGGATGTCTCGGGTGTCGAGTTGCTTGGTATCAGGTATATCGGAATCAAGAGAGAAGAACTCGCATCTGAAGGAGCAAGAGAGTTTGTTCAAGAAGGGATCGTTTTTGCAAAAGAATATTTTATGAAAGAGGACGTGGGGTCAATTATGCAGGGAATCAGCGCTGTAATTGTAAACAGTCCGGTGCTGTTCAGGGACGAGTCGGGGGCGGCTGGATTAATGGTGACTGTGACCGGATTCGGGACAGGCGCCCCCGACAGCAAGACCGGTCTTCAGGTTGAGCGGATGGGAAAAGACAAGCATGTCTGGAAGGTAAAAAACTTTGCGTATTTTAATCGCGATGAGTTTTATAATTGGCAATTCGGCGGGTGGGTTTATTAAGGCTTGAAAAGGAAAGGGCAGGGGGCTGATGAATCAATTCATCGAAAGCGTTTTACAGAAGCTTCCCCTGGGCTGACTCTTCACCTTCGTTTTTTGTTTTACTCTTCCGGCTTCCTAAGCCGGCCCCTTCAATAAATAATGATACTGTCTGGGCCAGGGTTGCTTCTAATGGAAAGAGCTTCGGGTCTGACAGCCAGTTTATGCATACTGTCAGAAAGAGTACCTCCAGATATTTGACCAGCAGTTCAACCGACATGTCTTTTCTGACATCGCCTGCGTGCTGACCAAGTTTTATGATCATAGTGAAGATATCTTCAAACCCGCTGCGCAATCTTTCATTCACGGATTGGTTATTAAGATTTCTGAGCCAGTAGCTTAAATAAATTTTATATATATCTTCTTTTGACTTGAATAATTCAGCGGCCGCTTTGGTGAATGTCCTTTGAACGCGTGAACGAGTGTCCGGCAATAACTGGATCATTTCCAGTATCTGAAATTTAAATTCCTTAATGTTGCCTTGCCAATAATCGCCTATGATCGATTCCTTGACAGGGAAGTAGTTATACAGGGTGGCTTTTGATATGTCGACTTCATTAGCTATCTGTTCCATTGTGGTGGAATCAAAGCCCTGTTTGCGGAAGAAGTACATACCGATCTTTACGATTTTCTGCCTCGTGTCCAGCTTCTTTCTTTCACGCCTGTTTTCCGACGGAACTGATCCCATGACTAATTATTGACCATATATATTATTTGACTAAGCTTAAAGTTAAGCATGGTACAATATTAAACGATATCCAATTATATGTCAAGCTTATTTGTCCGATATTTCCATTAACTTACTGATTTATTTAATGTAATATGATTTAAGGTGAATTGATTAACGTTGCTGTATTTAATGATTTAAGCAGTGATTGAATGAATATGACAATGAACGAGCAGAATTTCAAAATCACTTATCCTGAAAAAGTCGGGTGGGCGGCTCATGAAAAACTCCAGTTCGTTCTCAGGTTACCGGCCTCTAGTAAGCTCAAATCCTGCCGGTCATCTTGTAGACTTCGTAATACTTTTTGGCGCTGATTTTCCAACTGAATTGTCCGGCTTTTTTAAAACCATTCAGGACCATCTGATAATACTCGTCCGAATGGTTTTGGTATACATCGATGGCTTTTTTTATTACCTCGTACAAATTATCAGCCATGCTCTGCGCCCACGGGTTCTTTTTTCTTGTCTGGATAATGCGGGAAGAATTGATAAAGTCCAGTATATTTTCTTCGGTATAAAAAGGGGCATCCTCTTTATAAAGAAATCCGCATGCGCTGTCGATCTGATCAACCAGACCCCCGGTGGCCCTGCCGATATTGACTGTCCCGCTCGCCATATATTCCACGGCAGCTCCAAAGGGTTCATATATGGAAGGCATTATCCCGAAGGTCGCGCCCGTCTGAAGCTCCTGATACCCCTTTTGAAGCCTCACAGGAAAGACCGTTAAATTCCCTCTGCATTTGCAGGCGACCTCATAAAAATAATCCAGGTCTGAAAGATTGACAGGCAATGGAGTCAATACGACCTTTATCTCATCTTCGGAAAACTTCTCTATGGCCCTTAAAAAGATATCATAGCCTTTCTGTGTCGGGTCCAGTCTCCCGCTCATTGCGAGGATTGGAACATCATCAGGAAGTTTAGATATGGTTTTCCCTTTGTATGTCAATTCACCGAAACGTTCAGGAGGATTATACGTGCTCAGAATTCTTAAAAGGGCCTTCCGCATTTTTAATTTTATCTTCCGGACCTCGCCGGGAGTATGTCTTTCAGCTTTTGGAAATTCCGGACAAAGATTGATAAACATCCCGTTATTGACTCCGGAAACGCCACCTGCTTTCATTATGCTCTGCAAATGAGGAGCATAGTGACCGGTCTGAAGGATGTCCGAGATCAATTCGTCCGAGAAATGATCGCTTACAGTCGTGACGGGGGCATCGACTAGCTGCAGGCCTATCTGATAAGCAGACAATGCAAGCGGTCCGGGAATCTTCTTTCTTCTGGTCCCGTTAAGCAGGCCGGATAATTTGTTCCATGGGACCCCGGAATCATATGAGTTGTGCATTGTCTGGACTGTGCCGCATGATTCAAGAGTGCCGTTGAGCATCGCCTCTTTGGCAGTGAGTGAAATCAGGGAGGTCTGCCACTCGTTCAGATGAAAGACAATATTTTTTTTAATGCCCAGCGCATTGAGAGCAAGAGGGACGGCCTTGCAGAAGAAGAGGGCGTTGTCCGTCTGAACGGCGGAGTTCCGCTCCTCGTCAAGCGACTCATATATATATGGATCATTAAGTTTATTGCTTGCCTCAAAAAAACCATCTGCCCTTAAATAGTATTCCTTTAACGTCCCCCTGGCGGGTTGCTCATAGCTCCACTCATATTCATAGATATCAACGTGTACCGGTTTCTTATTGAAAGTAACTTTAAAGGAAGCGGATGTTGACTGCAACCTGTTCTCGTCCATTATCTTTGAATAAAACGGCGTCATTAAAATTACCGAGGGGATATTATTGACTTCTTTTAAATAGGGCAGGATATTCATCGTGACGGCCGCCAGGCCCCCGCTTCTGGCGAACCTGCTCTCAAAGGAGCAAAAGACGATCGTGTCCATTTTTAATTTTTTCAACCGTTCTGAGACAGAGGCAATCTCGTCTCCGGTATAAAAGGTCCTCATCAAGGCCCAGTTTTTCTTCCAGCTAGTTAGATCGGAAAGCACGTTTTGTCTCCATGCATGTTATTGAGTCTCTTTTTGCTAAATTGTCAGTACCCAATTTTACTGCGGAATTCCGGTGAGGTCAAGGGAAAGCAACAGGCATTCACTGCTGAGAGCATTCAGCCCTATGCCGCGCGAGGAATTTTATATGTCGATCTTCAGGCAATCTTTCAGGAAGACATCCAGTATTTCAGGATCAAAGACGTGTCCTTCCATCATTCGCATGATTTCCACAGCCTTCTTTAGTTCAAACTTTTTTCTGTATGGGCGGTCTGATGTAAGCGCGTCAAAGACGTCGGCAATTGTCGTTATCCTTGCCGTATAGGGAATAGCATGCCCCTGAAGCCCTGAGGGATACCCGCTCCCATCATATTTTTCATGATGATGGAGTATCATTTTAACTATACTTTCAGACATGCGGGCCTGTGCCGCGACATCAGCGCCCCAGCGGGGATGGTTTCTTACGACCTCAGACTCATATTCATCCAGAGGCCCTTTCTTGTTAAGTATGCTTTCAGGAACGCCTATTTTGCCGCAGTCGTGCAGCCAGCAGCCGTATCTGATTTCTTTTTTTATTTCATCGGAAAGACGCAATGCATCGGCGATCATCAAGGCATACCGGGCCACCGACTCACAATGGCCGCGAGTGTAAGGGTCTTTCAACTCAATAGTTTGAGCAAGGGAAAGCAAGGTGGATTCATCCTCTCTTTTAAGGCTTTGAACAATCTGGTAACGCTTGATCGCTTCCTGGACTGTCCGGACAAGGGCATCGTCTTCCCATGGTTTAGTGATAAACCGGAAAACCTCGCCGCGATTGATTGCGTCTACTGCCGTTGCAAGGTCCGCGTGTCCTGTCATCAGTATCTTCATGGTATCCGGGGAAATCTCTTTGATCCTGGTAAGAAGGTCTATGCCCATCATGCCCGGCATTTTATTGTCCGAGACAATGACTGCTATCTCTTCTCGCTGAAAATGGGAGAGCGCCTCTCCGGCGCTTGAAGCGCTGAGCACACGCATATCTATGTCTGAAAAGAGCCTTATAATGGAACTGCGAACGTATTCTTCATCATCGACGAATATGACTGTGTCAGCGATCTTCTTATCCCCGGGTACTTCCCTGAGTTGCATACCGATAGTATCGGCTGATTTGTGGGTAAACTGAACCTTTAAGTTCTATCGATAAATGGAGGTCTGTGCGGTTGTGGGGCAGGGCGCTCCATGCCCCTGCTTTTACGGCAACCTCGATTTCATAAGTCTTGTCAGGGAGATAAAGGCCAGAAAATATGCCCCGGCCCCGAGCCAGAGGACAAACGTAAAACCGGCAACCAGCGCGAGCATAATTGTCAGTACCGGAGCCAGAACCGACATGCAGGCATTGACTGCCCATGCCCAGGGGATCAATCCCTCACCTTTCCGGCCCAGAATTTTTATTCCTGCAGGGAAAGGTATCCCCATAAAAAAGCCCAGCGGCATAATTGAGACAGCCAGCATCATCATTCTTGCTTTCAAGAGGCGCATAGAGAGAATATCCAGCAACGAGGGATATATCATGCTGTAAAGCAATACCAGCGCGGAAAGTATAAGCGGCGAATAGTACGCCCCTCGTTCCCCGTATCTTGAGCTGATCATGCTGCCTAATCCGGAACTTATCAGGATGGATGTCAATATTACGGCAACAGAGTACGATGGATTTTCAAGCACGAGAAAGGACTTCTGAATAAGCGATACCTCGACAAACATGAATCCGAGCCCGAGCATGGAAAAGTAGATAAAGGTGGGAAACATCGGCTGCGGGTTGAACTGTCTTCGGAGGATTGCATTAAAAATAACAGGAAATATAATCAATATGACACACAAGGCCAGGATTATGACGAGGACAATTGGAAGGATGTATCCCTCTTCAAGAAAAAAGAGCCAGTTACGCCCCATCTTGTTGTAAATAGGTCCGATATTATTCAGCTTGAGATAATAGTGAAAAAAGGGATTGTCATCGCGGACAGGTTTAATGTCAAACAGATAATTATCAATGAAAGACTTATTCAGATTAATATCCAGGATGTTATTGAAGCCTCTGAAATACTCATCCACAGGCATTTTTATGTATACGTTGGATTCCTCTTCCTTTATGCCGGGATAGTAAACAAGATCAAATCGTCTCTCCCTGCAAAACATCTTGATAATTTCAATTTCATCGCTGCTGAAGGGAGATTTCTTTGCGATCAAGGTCATGCTGTCCCAGCTCCTTATAGCTGCTATCCGGCCGGGTCCATCTTCGATGTTGACTTCTTTATAAGCGGACAGTATCGTCGCTAAAAGTCTGAACTCCGTCCTTGGAGGTGGGACCAGGTAGACGCTGATGCTGAGCATCCCGTCTTTCTTGAGAGCAGCAAGATATATTTTAAATGCCTCTACAGTATATCTGTAATCTTCGGAGATCCCGAACAAGCCGCTGACCGAGGAGTCTGTCATAGGGACATCGATAACATCATATCCCCCTTCAGAAGGTTGTCCCGGGTGAGTTTTTTCTCTGATGAGGTTAAGATAGTTTCGTCCATGTCCCGGATGTGAGTTCCTGTCATATATGCCGCCTGAAAAATCACTGAACTTATTCTTTGTAATGCTGAGTATCATGGGATTGCTTTCAACGGTATGGACCTTGCGGGAGCCATAATGTCTGGCCATGAGGACCTGAAGACCGCCTTTGGGATCGATCACTAAGGCATCGCCGTTTTTCTTCAATTCATATGCGATTGAGGAAGGAAGAAATTCAAGGAATCTCAATCCGGACTTATCGTTTGCTGAAGTAATAACGCTGATACTGTCGCCATCTGCAGCAAGCCCTATCTGCTCAGGCAATGGTCCCGCATATTTCAGGCTGAGCCCCGGCGCATACCGTATTGCCGGGCTTTTGAATGTATCTATCCGAGAATAGGAGCTATGATATGTATCAAGATGTTCGGCCCCCGGATATTGAAGAAACAGGGAGAGCCTTTTATAAGGAGACAGTTTTACGTCTATTAAAGAAGGATGCGTCACCAATGCTAATAGGTTAAATGCCAGAACAGCCAGTGTTAGAAGTCTTACCTTTTTTCCCCCTGTTATCAAGGCGCCGATAAGACATAACGTAGACGCTGTAAGTACAGTATATTCAGGACTTCTCGTGTTCAGCAGATAAAGCACGGCCAATGAACCTATACCGGCCCCGAGCAGGTCCGAGCTGTAGACCATCATTGATTTTTCGCTGTGCAGAGAAAAAACAGCCGCAATCAGGAGGCCTGAGAAAAAAAAGGGCACGCTTAATACGAAACAGTAAAGCGCCAAATATAAAAATTGCATCTTCTCCCATGAAAACCTGACGGGGTCAAAGGGTATGTAATTTGACATGACATAACACAGGAGCACCGAGCTGCCTGTCAGAGCAGCATAAAGGGGGACATTTGATTCTGAATATATCCAAAGCCGGGTCCGCTCAATTCGTAAAGGCGCTCGCCTGCTATCTTGACCTGAATTTTGAGTTCCCCCCGAACAAACTGCAAGGAGTGTTCCGGCGCAGCCGATCCCCAACATTGCCATGCTTATGACCATGAAAGCGAAGTGGTACCAGAGACTGATCGAAAAAAACCTCGTCAGGGAGATTTCAAACATAAGGACAGAACACGAAACCAGAAACACGATCAGATAGAGTCGTCTCATTTGATAAATTATATCACCGGACCGGGACGGCTGAAACTCAGACGCCCGGTACCGAGTTAAGCGATGTAATTGTTCCGACAGGCATATCCGGCTGTTTGCATGTCCTGCTTTTATTCCCAATGATGTGATATGATATTTTATCGGTGACCGGACAATGCCATACTTAGGGCATACAGACAACAAAACGCCTTGCACAGAAGATGTGATGTGTGTGAGGGCCAGACTTCATATTCACACTGGCAGGCGCAGACTGCGTGAAGGGAAAATATCTTTAGGCATCGTAACACTTTATGATGCGCTGTACTCCGCCATGCAGTGGTATGTTGCATGCCACGATCACAGGGACAAACTCATCACGATATCCTCCGATAATTTAAATGACGAAAGTGTTTTATTCGATATACTTGTCCGGTCCGGGATCATTACGTATAATTTTGACTACAGCACATTTAGTGAACTTGTAGATTCTGCACTATACAAAGACATGTCAGATTACGATTACTCCGGTATTCTGAAAGACATCGAATCAATAATAGCCCAGCTTATTGTGGTCCCTTTAGATGCCCATGACACTGATGACCCCGCTATATCTTAGGATATTGATATCCATCAATGAATGACGAGGATACAGACAATATACTGGGAATAACCCGGTGCGCCCGGTGCGGCAACAGGCTTGAAAATGAAATTGAATGCCCCTTCTGTTCAGCATCCCATGACCGTCTTCAAAAGGAGAGTATTCCCAAATGGGTTTACATTACGGCATGCTTTCTTACTTCGCCCCTCAGTCTATATCCGATAATAACTTCCGGCAGGTTAAGCCCGGCAGAGAAAATCATCTCATTTTCAGGTTGTCTTTTATGGCTCGGCGCATACCGTTTGTGGACCTGATATTTACTTCCCCTGAAAACCGGGGCATGCCTCAAATCCCCTGCATTGCTTCTGTTTTCGCAGCTTGCAGTCCTTATTGAAACAGACAACAACAGGCACGGCTTCCGGCGTTGTCATTTTTAATGCAGTCTTCTTTGCAGTCCTTTTCTTAGTCATCGGTATGTTTATTATAAGCGAGAAGTTGATTATCTCTCAAACTACTTTAATACCGATAGCTGAAAGCAATGATATGATATAAATCATATGTAATAGTAATTTACGCTCCTATGCTTTTATTATCGGTCAAGCTGCTAACCCGTCTGTGGCAGAGGAGGAAGGGGGTATAATGGATGCCCAGGAGCTGTTTCGAAATGCCCACAGAATTCTTCTGGATGGAAGGTATCAGGAAAGCATAAGCGCATTTACAGAGTCGATTGACGCGGGCGGAAAAACGGAAATCGCTTTTTTGAGCCGCGGCGTCGCATTCCTTAAGACTGGGCAGATTGACAAGGCCATTGAAGATTTTGGAACTGTGCTCTCAATGAACAGCAGTAATATCAGGGCATATTTTTATCGCGGAATGGCTTTTATGGCAAAGAATGATTTTGAAAGCTCAATCGCGGATTTTAACCGGACCATTGAACTACAGCCTGACCACGGGGCGGCTTTTTTCGCAAGAGGTTCAGCATATGCACAGATAGGTAATGAATATGAAGCTGCAATGAATATAAAAACAGCGATCATCTTTTCTGCAACGAGTATGCAGGGATTCAATGATGCTGTCGCTATTTTCCGGACCCAGTGTGACAAAGCCATGCACATAATGGCGGATATGGAAAAAGCCCCCGGTTTCCTGCTTACTGAAGAAGAGATCGAAAATGTTAAAAAATGGCTTGATGAAAGGGAGTAGTGAAGGTACGGATATAACGACTGGTCTTTCAAAAAGGCCAAAGCTGAATCAACTATTCAGCAGTGCGATATCCCTCAGCCGCCGCCACCGCCGAAGCTTGGCGCCTGCATCGAAGAGGAAGAGTTCCCTGATCCGGTAGCACAACTGAAAGAAGAAATTACCTTTTTAACTTCTTTGGAAGAACACCTGGGGCATTCAGTGCTTTTATCAGCGGGGTACAAGCTCTGAAGAAGTGAAAATTTATCATTACATTTTAAACATAAATATTCATATATAGGCATTTGGCCCTCCTGATTTTATGTGTAATATGAAAATAGTTTAGCCCCTGCCAAGACTGTAAGTCAATAACAGGAAGCCGGCACAATCCCTATATACCGGATACCGGCAAACTCGTTGTCATCTATAAAATGCCGGTAATCTTTTCTTGACAAAACTATCGGTTTCATTTAAAGTTTTGCAGTATATCCTGAGCCTTTAGTTATCAATAAAACATGAAAGGAAAGATTTTATGGAAAGAAGAGGAGCCAGGAGAGTAACAATCAATTTAAGGGCAGAACGTATTTCATGTATTAATAATTGTTCGGTATTCATCGAAAATATTTCAGAAACCGGTATCTATATGATTACCGCCCCTGAAAAGAAGAATAATTATGTCCCAGGGACAGAGCTGGATCTTGAACTCGAACTCTCCAATGGCAAGACCATTCATCTGAACTGTAATGTTAAATGGGCTGATGACTCCTCGGATGACAAATCAAAAAGCGTCGGCCTGGAAATAATTAATCCTCCACTTGAATATAAGGAATTCCTCAAGGCATTACATTAGAAATTCTTATTCATCCATTGTTCAATTGACATGCGCCATATACAGGAGTAAACTGCCCTAGTATTTAACCTGAGTTGTTCAGGGTCAACTAGCTCAGAATAGTGGAGTAATCCTGTGAATAAAAGAGCCTGCGAAAGAGAGCCTTCCGGGTTAGTCGTCAAATTTTCTATTGACGGCAATATGTGCTATGGAATAATAAAGAACGTATCGGAGAGAGGTATGTGCATCGAAACCGGCTCATGCCCGCCGTGCGAGTCAACTTTTAAATTACGCATCCATTCAGGCAAGGACCACCTGGAGATACCGGTAAAGGTCAGACGGAAAGAAAAGGCCGACAGGTTTTATGACATTATGGGCGTAGAGTTTGTAAAGCCCACCAAAAAAATTCTGCAATTCATAGACAGCATTAAAAGCGCTTTCTGATTCCTGATAGCATTCCGGCAAATCTCACGTGTGAGCATGAAAGTCCATTGCCATGTCAATCACCCGGTCCAGATGCGGGTAGGGCGTATAGAAATGAGGGGACAAGCGTATGCCTCCGCAGCGGAAGGCGCACATAACATGATTTTGCATCAGATGCTGATACAGGGCAGCATTGTCCGTGCCGTTCCTTCGAAAGGTAACTATCCCGGCATAACGGTCTTGTCCGGTCGGTGTAATCAGCTCAAGGTCGGGCCGGGCTTTGATCTTGTCAAACAGATATTCACTTCTTTTTAATACCTCTTTTTCAATATGGTCCATTCCAAGCTCCAGCAGAAGAGAAAGGCTTGCGTCGAGGGCATGGACTCCGAGCATGTTCGGGCTGCCACATTCGAAGCGGCGGGCGGTCTTTGCAATGGTCCATTCCCTGCGGTCAAAATCACCCATAGCCTCGACCATGTGCCACCCGAACTGGTTTAACCTCAGCCGGTTTCTTGCGTCCGGATGGGAATAAAATACTGCAAGACCTTCCGGCCCAAGCAGCCATTTATGTCCATCTGCCATGACAAAGTCAGCCTGAATATTCTGAACATCGAATTGAACGGCCCCCAGGCCCTGAATTGCGTCTACGCAGAAAAGGATGTCCCTTTGCCTGCAGAATTCCCCGATACGCGCAAGGTCCATTTTCAAGCCGGTGGAGAACTGGACTGAACTTACTGTGATAAGTTTCGTTCTGTCATCAACCAGAGAGAATAGGGCGTCCTCAGGGGAACCGGCCGCACCCAGGTCCGCTTCACGTAATTCCACTCCCTTTGTGGATAAGGATTCCCACACGATGCGGTTTGACGGGAATTCCTGATTGCTGCTGACAATGTTGTCTCCGGTTGTCCAGTCCAAACCGTACGCAACGGCGGAAAGGGCCTCAGACGTGTTTTTAAGAAGGGCCACGTCATCTATTGAAGGGGCGTTCAATAACTGCTTTGCCTGCTCCCTCAGATTCATTTCGACCTTGAGCCATTCTGGATATCTCAGGGAGCCTTGAAGCATATTTTCCCCGGCAAACTGCTGAACGGCATTTGCCGTTCGTAACGGCCATGGAGAAACACCGGCGTGGTTAAGGTAGATAAGGTCTTTTCGAAGGACAAATTCTTTTTGAATAAGTTCTTTCATTACTTTGTTCTCCTTTAAAATGAGGAGGCAGGGGAATAATTTATTGTGTTGGAAAAATTAAGCGCTTTCCCGGATGATCCTGTCAACATCTTCCCTGTCCAGGACTTCTTCTTTGATCAACGCTTCAGCCAGCTTATCGAGGACGGTCCTCTTGCTTTTCAATATCTCATCAGCCCTGGCTTCCGCCTCGACGATGAGTCTGCGTATTTCCTGGTCCATAAGCCACGCCATGTCTTCGCTGTATCGTTTTGGAAGGGAAATGTCTCTCCCCAGGAACGGGTGCTCTTCCCCCCTCCCAAGGCTCAGCGGCCCTACTTTGTCGCTCATCCCCCACTGAGCCACCATTTTTTCAGCAAGGGAAGAAGCTTCTTTCAGATCGCTCTGTGCGCCTGTGCTGACGTCATCGAAAACGATTTTTTCAGCGACCCTCCCGCCAAGCATGACGGACAAACGGTTCATAAGATATTTCATGGGATAGTAGTGGCGGTCTTCCTCAGGAAGCTGCTGGGTCACACCCATTGCCATTCCCCGGGGAATGATGCTTACTTTGTGTATGGGGTCAGTGCCGGGAAGCTCTCGGGCCACTAATGCATGTCCGGCCTCATGATATGCCGTTATCTTCTTTTCAAGATCATTGACCGTGTCTTCCCTTACAGCGCCCATCAGTATCTTGTCCCGCGCTTCTTCGAAATCCTGGTTGTCGATTTTCTCTTTATTGTCCCTGGTCGCAATGAGGGCGGCTTCGTTAATGAGATTTTCCAGGTCCGCTCCTGTCATTCCAGGGGTGCCTTTTGCTATCCGGTCAAGATCTACATCAGCCGCCAGTACTTTATTTTTAGCGTGCACTTCAAGGATGGCCCTGCGGTCCTTCCATCCCGGCCGGTCTATGATTATATGCCTGTCAAAACGCCCCGGCCTGAGAAGCGCGGGGTCAAGTACGTCAGGCCTGTTTGTCGCGGCTATGACAATCACTTCTTCATGGGGTTCAAACCCGTCCAGTTCGCTCAGGAGCTGATTGAGGGTCTGCTCCCTTTCATCGTGTCCTCCTCCAAGTCCCGCCCCCCGGGTGCGCCCGACGGAATCGATTTCATCAATGAAAATGATGCTCGGCTGCGAGTCCCTCGCCTTCTTAAACATGTCCCTTACACGCGAGGCGCCGACCCCTACAAACATCTCAATGAACTCCGACGCGCTTATACTGTAAAACGGGACCGCAGCTTCACCTGCGACCGCGCGGGCAAGGAGCGTCTTTCCTGTTCCGGGTGGACCGAATAGCAGCACCCCTTTAGGCACTTTGGCGCCGAGTTTTTTGAACCTTGAAGGGTCCTTTAAAAATTCTATTGTTTCGCCCAGGTCTTTTTTGGCATTGTCCATGCCTGCCACGTCTTTAAATGTAACGCCTGGTTTTTGTACATCATGGATTTTGGCCTTGCTTGCGCCGAAAGATAAAAGCCCTCCGGCGCCGCCCTGTACACGCTGTGCTCCTCTCATGATAAATATCCATACGCCTATGATCAGTACCCAGGGTAAAAGCCCGACTATAAATTGCCAGAAGGGTGATAACTCCTCTGAAGATGTAACATCGATATAAACCTTCCTTTCCTTCAG
>JACRQA010000197.1 GCA_016222915.1 Nitrospirota bacterium
AAGGACATTGATTTGGAGATCGCGCACGGTGAAGTCATCGCCATAGTCGGACAGAGCGGCGCGGGCAAGTCCACCCTGGTGGACCTTATTCCCCGGTTTCATTCGCCTACAAAAGGGACCATTACCATCGACGGTAAAAACCTGAATGATATAGAACTGCATTCTCTGAGAGAACTGATCGGGATCGTAAGTCAGGACATTATATTATTTAACGATACTATCCGCGAGAACATCAGCTTCGGCAGAAGGGAAGCCGGTGAGCAGGACATTAACGAGGCGGCGAAGATGGCATACGCCTATGAATTCATCAGCGAGCTTCCCGCCCAGTATGATACGGTCATAGGGGAACGGGGGCTCCGGCTTTCAGGAGGACAGAGGCAGAGAATAGCCATTGCAAGGGCCATCCTGAAAAACCCGCCGATACTGATCCTCGATGAAGCGACGTCGTCCCTTGATTCAGTCTCCGAGGGGCTTGTACAGAAGGCGCTCGAAACATTGATGCGGGGCAGGACCACCGTTGTGATCGCGCACAGGCTTTCGACTATCAGGAATGCGGACAGGATAGTGATTCTCGATAAAGGTTCAATAATCGATATAGGCGACCATGCGCATCTTATTGCAAGAAACGATACGTACAAAAAACTTTATCATGCGTTCTCGTTGAGTTGAGGAGGGTAGTATGGCTTTGAGGGAGGAATTTGCCAAATCTGGCAACTGGCTTTTCAGGTGGCGGAGTTATTTCCCCTTGTTTATCGTTCCGCTGCTGCTGATCGCCCTGCGGCAGTCCAAATATCTGGAGCAGACGGCGGGAGAGACCGCTGAATATCTTTGGGAGGGGTTTTGCGCGCTGGTATCATTTTCCGGACTGTTGGTCCGGTGTATTGTGGTCGCCTATGCGCCTAAAAGGACGTCCGGGAGAAACACTGCGCACCAGAAGGCAGAGACGATCAATACAACGGGCCTGTATTCAGTTGTCAGGCATCCTCTTTATCTCGGGAATTTTTTTATATTCCTGGGAATGGTCCTGTTTGTTCAGGTGGTCTGGTTTGCCATACTGGCTGTCCTGTCATTCTGGCTCTACTATGAAAGGATAATGTTTGCCGAGGAGGAGTTCCTGAGGGGTAAATTCGGGGACACGTTCCTTGAGTGGGCGGAAAAGACGCCTGCCTTCTGGCCGAGGTTCAGGAACTGGCAGCGGCCGGCACTGACCTTTTCATTCAGAAATATCCTTAAAAGAGAATATACCGCCTTTTTCCTGATAATCGCCTCATTGGCCCTTTTGGATGTTGCCGGAGATATATTTACAGGGGGAGAATTGAAGATAGACGAAGTATGGTCAACATTATTTATAATCGGTTTTGTTATATATCTGGTCCTGAGAACATTAAAAACCAAGACGAGGATATTACACGTTGAGGGGAGATGAATATACATATTATATATTCAGGGGACCGGGTTAGCAGGGCCGGCGTGAGGTATTTCAGATAAATGCGAATTCTTCATACAGAGGCCTCCCTCGCATGGGGCGGGCAGGAGATAAGGATAATCAGAGAGTCGGAGGGCATGCGCGCAAGGGGGCATCAAGTCTTTATCATCGCCCCTCCTGAAAGCGATATTTATCAAAGGGCCGGGGAAATGGGCTTTCAAACGAAGGCCGTCAAATTTCAAAGAAGAAGCTTCTTCAGTATAATCCGCGAAATTGTGCGTTTCATCGAATCCGAGCATATTGATGTAGTCAATACTCATAGTTCAAAAGACAGTTGGCTGGTCCTTCCATCTGCCCGGCTCGCAAGAAATAAACCCTTTGCCATCAGGACAAGGCACTTGTCCGTACCCATCAGCAAAGACCCCTTCACCAGGGTTCTTTATAACTCTCTTCCGCATTTTATCATCACGACAGGAGAGGCCATAAAACAACAGATGATCAATGATAATAATTACAACCCGGACAAGATCATGTCCATTACAACCGGGGTCAATCTGGATTTATATAATGCCGAGGGCCCGCAAGACGTCTTGAGGAAAGAACTTGGCCTGCCTCGGACGGCCCCGCTCATCGGCACCGTGTCTGTTATCAGGAACTGGAAAGGCCTGGATTATTTTGTTAAGGCAATGCCGGTGATATTGAAAGAGTTCCCCGATGCCATGGGCGTTATGACCGGTGACGGGCCGGACAAACATATTTTACAAAATGCCGTAACAGAAGCGGGGTTGGATAAAAATATTCGTTTGATGGGGCATAGAGAAGATGTCGCGGACGTCCTGAGGTCCTTAGATGTCCTTGTTCACCCCTCATATGCAAATGAAGGCGTGCCGCAGACCGTGCTGCAGGCGATGGCATTAAAAAAGCCGGTTGTTGCCTCCGGCATCGAGCCGCTTAAAGAAGTGGTGATTGAGGGTGTGACGGGCATGCTGTCACGCATCAAAGACCCGGAAAGCATCGCTTCCGCCGTAATTACATTACTTCGCAATAAGGAGCTGGCGGCGCGGCTTGGGCAAAACGGCAGGAAGCTGGTGGAGGCTTCATATTCTTTTCAGCATACTCTCGACAAGACAGAGAAGCTGTACGGAGAGTTATTGAGAACGAAAAACTGAACCCGCAATGCCGGCTGTAATTATTCGGGACAATCATGGACAACACTTATTTATCGCTTAAATACAATTCAAAATCGCGCTGGCTCAGCTACTGGTATCAGATATCCAAGGCGCTTGAGGTGTCCCCGGCAAGCGTGCTTTTAGTCGGTAAGGGAAGCGGCATTACTGATAACGTGATCAAACAGTTAAGCGGCGGGGCTGTAAAGATCGTGACCCTGGACATCAATTATGCGGTACAGCCGGACGTGGGGGGCGATGTATTGCAGTTCCCTTTTAAAGACGGTTCCTTTGACGCTGCTATTTGCTGTCAGGTCCTTGAGCATGTCCCCTTTAATAAATTCGGGGCCGCTCTGGGTGAATTGAGCAGGGTGGCGAAAAAGCGCGTTGTCATCTCCCTGCCTCACAAACGGAAACATCTGAAGCTTTCATTCCATCTGCCCTTTATTGGAGAGAAGACCCTGATCGTCAAGCATCCGCTTACATTGAAATATTGCACCAGTAAAAATCATTGCTGGGAGATAACACGGGGGGTGTCGCGTAAACAGGTTGTGCATGAGATAAATAAGTTCTTCGATATCGAACAGGAATTTCTGAATGAGCTTAATTGCAATCACAGATTTTTCATATTGAAGGGGAAAAAAGTCTGAGATGAATATCCTCCACACGGAGACGCTTAAAAAATGGGGCGGACAGCAGAACAGGGTGTTGATGGAATCAATCGGTCTTCAGCAGCGGGGACACCGGATCGTCATCGCCTGCCACAGGGGCAGCGTGCTGGCCGGCAAGGCGAAGGCTGCGGGCTTGAGGGTCTATGAAATGAACATGTCTAAACGGTTCTATGTCCCGAACATCCTGAAGCTGATCAGGGTCATCAAGACCGACAAGATCGATATAGTATCGACCCACAGCTCTGTTGACAGTTGGACCGGCGGCATTGCCGCAAAGCTGACCAACACAAAGCTTGTAAGGTTCAGGCATAACCTCTATACGATAAGGAGGGGACCGCTGGCAAAATTTATCTATGCGATCCCCGACAAAATAATAGCGATAAGCCCTGTAATCAAAGACCTGCTGACGCGCTATGGAATTAATGATGACAAGCTGCTGACGATATGCAGCTCCGTAGACATAAAACGGTTTGATGCCGGGGTTGAAGACATCAGGAAGGAAATGAATTTGCCTGAAGATGTTTTAGTCATCGGGAACACCTCCTCTTTTGTCGAGGCCAAGGGGCAGGAATATCTCATGCAGGCCTTCAATATTATAGGAAGAACAGTCCCGTGTATCTTATTGTTTGCAGGAAGGGTGTCGGATGAAAAGAAAAACCGGATGATTATACATATTGATAATGACCTCCGTGACAGGGTCATGTTTATAGGCCACAGGGATGATATACCTCGAGTTGTAAAAGTTTTTGATGTGTTTGTTTTTGCTTCATGGGTGGAGGGGCTTGGGACTTCTTTGATTGAGGCCATGACAATGGGAAGGACCGTGGCCGTGTCCGATATCCCCACATTCAGGGACTTTGTCGAAGACGGGAACACAGGGCTGTTTTTTAAAGTGAAAGACCCGAAGGCCATTGCTGAAAAAGTCATAAGCTTATTGAAGGACAAACAGATGAGGGAGCGTCTCGGCAGAAATGCGCGGGCCGCCGCCCTGGAGAGATTTTCATATGACAGGATGACCGACCGGACAGAGGCCATGTACAGGGAGGTGCTTAATGCGTCATAATTCAATCCCGGTTGTAATGTATCACCACATAGCGCCCACCGACAGGGACCTTAACGTATACCCGGAAATTTTCGAGGACCATTTACGCGCCTTGGGCCGAAAAGGCTGGAAGACCCTTTTCGCCGACGAGTTTGTGCACTTTCTCCATAACCAAAATGACAAACCGAAGAAATGCGTGCTGCTTACCTTTGACGACGGTTTCGCGGACAACTATGTTTACGCGTATCCTCTCCTGGAGAAATTCAAAATGAAGGCCGTAATATTCGTTGCCACGGACTTTATAGAGGATGCGGACATTGACAGGAGCTCCTTTGTCCCCCTCTCTCACAAGCTTGCATGGAAACTTGCCCATACCGAAAGACGCTCCGAGGTGATGTGCACATGGAAGGAGCTTAAGGAGCTGGAAGCGAGCGGGGCAGTCGACATTCAATCTCACGGGATGTCTCATAAAAGCTGGCAGTATATGAAGGACAAAAACTACGCCGGATTGAAGGAAGACATCTCAGGCAGCAAGGCCATAATCGAAGAAAAGCTGTCAAAAGCCGTAAACCATCTTTGCTGGCCCAGAGGCTATTTCGATGAAGAAGGCATAAGGGCAGCGTGCAGTGCAGGATACAAGGCATTATACACAATAGAGCGCGGCTGCAACACAGTCGATGACTTAACAAAAGTCAGCAGGCTGCCTGTCAGAAACAATAAGTCAGGATGGCTGATGAGAAATCTCGGCATATATTCTTCGGTCCTCCTGACTAAACTGTATCTTGCCGTAAGGACAGGATGAAATATATAAAAAACAAGGCTGCGTCTTTTCACTGCACGGACGACATTCTGCCGTCGCTTGGGAGGCTTTCTGAGATAATCAGTCGCAGGCCTTCATGCCTGGAACCGTTCAGGGGGATGAACGAAGAAGTGAAGGCAATATTTTCGGAAGGAGGTTTTCAGCTTTATCCAACCGTGAAAAAGACCACGCTGCTGTACGAACGTGAGTCGGACTGTTTTTTTAAAATTCTGCATCCGTTGAATATCAAAAACAGGGTGCTGTTCCATCTTAATAACAGGGCAAGGTCAGTGTATAATATTTCCGGGCGCCTGCTCTCTGAGGGCGTAAAGACAGCGAGTGTAATCGCTTACGGTCGCTTCAATAAAGGAAGAAGCCCGTTCTTCGTTGTCAGGAGGGCCGAGGGGGAATCCCTTTATGAGATCCTTATAAGAGGGAAAAGGACCCTGGACAGGGAAACATATTTTAATGTCATTGGCGAGGTGGCGAAGATCCACCGTCTCGGCTACCGGCTCGGAGACGCCCATCTTTCACATATTTTTGTAAAAGACGGGCGGGTGTCAGGGATAATAGATTTAGACAGTATCAGGAGGAACCGGTTCTTTTTCCTTAAAAAACTTGCTAAGGACATTGCCGGGCTGAACCACCCGGAGCTGCCTCTGACCGAAGATGAAAAAAGGGAGATACTGTACTACTATTTAAATGGTGCGGGAATTACGAAGGGAAAGAGATTTTCAAGGATGATAAAGCATTATACGGAGCGAAGATGGAAGGACTAAGTATTATAATTCCGGTTTTCAACAAGATTGAAACAACACGGAAGTGCATTGGTTCCATTCGTGAACAAAACAGGGACGCCGCATACGAGATCATCATCGTCGATAACGGGTCGACGGATGAGACGCAGCAGACATTCACTGCAGGGGCGGGGCCGATGCCGGACCTTACCTACATCCGCAACACGGAAAATCTCGGGGTGTCGAAGGCTTTGAACATCGGGGCTGAAGCGGCCAAATATGATGTCCTCTGTTTTATGCACAACGATGTGTTTATTTCCAGGGAAAACTGGACTGCCGACATATACGGCTTTATTTCAAAGACTGCCGGCTCGGGAGTGGTCGGCCTGTACGGAGCAAAGACAATCCGGAAGGACGCCACTTTCAGAGGGAAGTCGATAGTGCACGCAAAGAAGAACGGCCCCTCCATTACGCGGAGCTTTGAAAAGGTAGCGGTAGTTGACGGCCTGCTCCTGGCAATGAAAAAAGCCGTGTATCACAAATGCAGGGGATTTTGTGACGGCTTCTCGGTCCATTATTATGATAAAGACATTTCTC
This sequence comes from Nitrospirota bacterium, assembly GCA_016222915.1. Taxonomy (GTDB): domain Bacteria; phylum Nitrospirota; class Thermodesulfovibrionia; order UBA6902; family UBA6902; genus UBA6902. Next base: position 6,439 of record JACRQA010000197.1, read on the forward strand.
TCAGGGCCTACAAGAACGGGTTTGTCAATTATGTCTTAAACATCCCGTTCGAGCATATTTGCGCTACGACGAGGTCGCAGATACCGGACGAGGACTCTATCCGCGACGAGGCCCAGAAAAATTTTACGGCGATGTGGGACCTCTATTTGCCGGTTGATGTGAGCACATGGCGCGACAGGATTACATATACAGTGAAAAGAAGAAAGGCCCACTGACTTCATGTGCGGCATAATGAGCGTCCATTTGAGAAATCACGAAAAAGAGATGAGGTCGTCCTGACATGAAGCAATACAAGATCCTTCTGGTCACCTTCTTCAGCACATGGGACAACGGATGGTACTATAAAGTCGCCCTTGAAAAGAACGGGCATACCGTCATCCCGTTTGATCCTTATTCAGAAAAAGACCCTGACAGTTGTGTCCTTCAATTGGTGAGAGAAACAAAGCCGGACTTTCTGTTATATGCAAAGAACGAGCTTTCCGTTGAAACGTTCCGGGAATTGAGACGGTCCACCAAACTCATAATGTGGTATCCCGACCCCGTAATTCCCGATTGGCTCCCCCCCTTCGTCGAAGTCGCTGACGTGTTTTTCACCATGACGGAGGGCCTTGTGGAGGAATTCAAGAAGATCAATCCCAATTCCTACTGGCTGACGCAGGGGTTTGAGCCCTCATTTTTTGAGATACGGGAAATTACTGAAAGGGACAGAAAAAAATACTCGGCGGACGTGGCATTTGTAGGGAACCTCGGGTCAAAACCGCATTATCTCCCGAGGAGGACCCTCCTGCAATCGGTCATCGATAACGGTTTTAAGTTAAAGTGGTGGGGACCGAGGATGCCGAGGAAATTTTCAACAGTGCCGCTGCTCTTCGGTAAACTCGGACGGGCTTACGGAGGTGAATATGTCTTCAGGGAGACTTATGCAAAAGTCGCGAGGCTTTCAAAGATTTTTCTTGCCCTTGAAGCAATGCCTCATATTAGAAAATCCATGAGTTCGAGGATGTATACGGCAGTCGGCTGCGGGGCCTTTTATCTCTGCCGGCATGTAGAGGGGATCGAAGAAATTCTTGAGCCCGGGAAAGAAATTGTGACCTTTCGCGATGAGGATGAGATGTTGGATATGATAAGATACTATCTCCGAAATGATGCTTTGAGACAAAGGATCGCGGAGGCGGGGCGGAAACGTGTATTACATGAACATACCTATGAGATAAGGGTAAGGCAAATGGCGGAGATGATAAGCCATTTATTTGATTGACCAAATGGAGCGAAGATATGAAATTATAGATAAGATCATTGCAGCTGAGGTCTATCTTTATATAATCTTCACGTTCATTACAAAGGGTGAAGGGATCAGGAATGTGCTGCTTTATTCTGCCTTCGCTTTGTGGCTTGCCACTCTGAAATACAGGCAAAACAGGGTCATTTTGAGAGGGCCTGTCCCTTTATTGTTCTGGGGATTTATTGCGACCATCCTTACGTCGGTGATCTTTTCTCTGGAACCGCTGTATTCGCTGAAGAGCCTGCAGGATGATGTTTTAAAGGCAGTCGTAATGTTCTGCCTGATCTCCACAATATTGGCAGACGATCAAAGGCTGAAGGTATTTACATATGTGTCTTTAGGGCTTCTCCTGTTCACCCTGTGGGCAGGCTACTACAGCTACTGGGCATATGACCTGGCGCTCATGAAGCCTGTCTTGTCCATCCGGCATGCCTGGCATGCAAGGTTCGCCATGGATATTAATACGCTCCTGCCGTTTTCCTGTATTATTTTTTTTATTGCAAAAGATACCAGGACAAAGGCTGTCTTAATGATCACGTTGGTCCTCAGCGTTCTTGCAATCATACTGAGCACTTCGCGCGGGGGGATAGCGGCGTTTATCACGATTACAGCCGTATGGTCCATCTTCTTCAATCGGGGGCGCAAGGTCAATATTAAAGTAGTACTGGCCGGGCTCATCTTCCTGGCGGCGCTTGTCGGAATAGTGCTGTATAGCGTACCGGACATCAAACAACGTTTTTCCGGCCAGGACATTTCCACGCTCAATGAGAGGACCGACATATGGAAGCCCCTGATCGCTGCTGCTTCAGAAAGACCGGTCTTCGGCTGGGGATATGGCGAGGATATTTTTACAATGGACAAGCCGTTTGAGAATACAGCTTATAAAAAAGCGCCGGTCCATATTAAATCCGCCTTCCGGAACCCCCATAATTCCTTTCTCAAGATACTTTTCCATCAGGGGGCGACAGGGGTCATACTATACACGGTATTGCTTTTCACTGCGACTATAACATTCTGGAAAGGCGTGAAGACCGCTCATGATATCAGGAGTTATATTCTTTGGGCGTGCGCCTGTATTATGATAGGCATCTATTTTGTAAGCTCTTTGACCGAAAACCCTCATCTTACAAATTTGGCCTTGATTTTGGGGATCGGGGTCGCAGCCGGGAATTCAAAAAGTGAGAATAGCGGTAATTAGAAAAAAGTACACCTTCCACGGAGGGGCTGAGGGGATAATGCGCGACATTATTGCAATGCTCGCGGCAAGAGGACACGAGATACATATATACGCTATCGACTGGGACGATGACTCCTCCTCTCCCGGCGTCCGCTTTCATAGGGTCCCTGCCATGACCTTCAACTCATTTCTCAGAGATCTGACCTTTGCCTGGTCCTGTCTCATCATGTTGAAAAGGCGGAGAGGATATTTTGACATTATACAGACCCACGACAAGACCCTTTATCAGGACATATGCTTTGTGGCGGACGGCTGCCACATTGAATGGCTAAGGCAGAGATGGAAGAGGAAGGGTCTGCCTGGAAAGCTCTCCATAATGCTGAACCCCTATCATTGGCTGATACTTCTGATAGAAATGATGATGTACAACGGACACAGGTTCAAGAGGATTTTTGCGCTGTCGCATCTGGTAAAAAAAGACATCGTGCGGAACTATCATGTGAGCGGCGATGAAATCGACGTTGTTTACCATTGGATAGACACCGGCAGGTTCCATCCGGACAACAGAGAAAAATACAGGAAGACCATCAGGGTGAGACATTCGGTTGCGGATGAGGATTTTGTCATTCTCTTTGTCGGGTCGGGGTTTGAGAGAAAGGGTGTAGAATATATCATCAGGGCCGCTGAGATGCTTTCCGGACCTGCTACGGTCCTCATTGTCGGAAAAGGTGACGGCAGGCCTTATCAAAAGTTCCTCGGGAAACAGAAGGTCATCTTCTGCGGGGCGCAGAAGGAAGTCCATGAATATTATGCCGCCTCGGATATTTTCATCCTGGCCCCTGTTTACGAGCCGCTGGGGCTTGTTTTTCTTGAGGCGATGGCAAGCGGGCTGCCTGTGATAACGACACGGAGCAGCGGGGCTGCTGAGTTAATAAAAAACGGCGTGCATGGTTATGTTGTCGATGGTCCGGAGGACATCAGGGGGATAGCCGGGAGCATGCAGGTTTTGGCTGATGACCCGGAGCTATTGAAAGCCATGAGTAAAAACGCGCGGAGTCTTGCTGAAGAATTTACATTTGAGAAGCACATCGGCAGAATGACTGCGTTATATGAGGCCATAATTGACGACAAAGGATAAAGAATCGTTTCCGGTTTCAGTTGTCATAGTGACAAAGAACGAAGAAACCAATATCGAAGACGCCCTGAAGAGTGTCTCAGACGCGAAAGAGATTATTGTCGTCGACTCCTTCAGCGCTGATAGGACTGTCGAGATATGCAGAAAGTACACTGATAAAGTCTATCAGCATGAATGGCAGGGCTTTGCCCGGCAGAAACAGATGGCCGTTGATTATGCCGAAGGTCCGTGGGTGCTTATACTTGATGCCGATGAACGGGTCACCCCGGAATTGAAAGCGGAGATTTTAAAGAATATATCCGGTACGGACCTGAACGGATTTTATATGCCGAGAGAAAACTATTTCATCGGAAGGCGTATAAGGCACGGCGGGTGGTGGCCTGATCATACGCTGAGGCTTTTCAAAAAAGACAAGGGGCGGCTCGGGCCCCGCGAAGTTCATGAGAGTGTGGTAGTTGAAGGAAGCACCGGCTATCTGAAAAATCCCCTCAGGCATTATACATACCGGAGCATTTCGGATTTTGAAGAGAGGATGGAGCGCTATTCTACACTCGCCGCAAAAGAGCTGTTAAAGAATTCCGGCAGGGCAGGGTTGTTTTCACTCACAATAAAACCGCTCGCCACTTTCATCAAGATGTACTTCCTGAGGCTCGGACTGCTTGACGGCACGCATGGACTGATGCTTGCTGTGCTTTACAGTTATTATACGTTTCTTAAGTATGCGAAGACGTGGGAGGGGCGGGGTTAAGCAAACTTGAAGCTCAACAATTTGTAAATCAACTTCGCGGCCAGAAAATCCGGGGCCATATTATATTTCGAGGGGCATAGTTCAACGACATCAAAGCCCACGATGTTCTTCCTTTTTGAAACGTACTCCAGCAGGTCAATAACTTCATACCAGCCAAGCCCCCCCGGCTCAGGTGTGCCGGTTGAAGGCATTATTGCGGGATCAAAGACGTCGAGGTCTATTGATATATAAACATTACTGGAAAGCAAGGCCGTGGCCTTCCTGATCCAGTCCCTTGATTTGTTGATTGCTGAAGCATAGAAAACCCTGTCCTTGTCCATATTCCCCAGCTCCGATGAGTCCGAGCTGCGTATCCCTACGGAAACAATATCAGCGGTGATTTCCTTCGCCCTCGCCATTATACACGCATGGCTGAGCCTGTCGCCCTCATAGGAATCCCTCATGTCGGAGTGTGCGTCCAGATGCAGGATGCTCATATCGCTGAAATGTTTTGAGTGCGCCTCAATGGAACCGAGGGAGACCATATGCTCGCCGCCGAGAAGGACGGTAAATTTATCATCATCCAGCAAACGCTCAACCTTTGTCCTGACATCACGTATCATTTTTCGGGAATTATCAGCGATGATCCCTTTGGCCGTATGTATCCCTTTCAAATATACTTCCGAGCTTGTCTCAATATCGTAGAGCTCCATATGCATCGAAGCATTGATGATCGCGCCCGGCCCATTGTCAGCCCCCTTGATCCATGAGCTTGTCTTGTCAAAGGGCACCGGCAGGATTACAATATTCGCGTCCTTGTAATTGGAATATTCAGGTGGTAAGCCGCCGAAGTTATGTGGGAGCTTGCTTTTCAATTACAGCAGCATCACCGCAACTGCGATAACGGTTGTCCATTCTCCGTGCTTGTCGCCTTCAGCAGACTGGCAAATATTAGTAGATTTGAATATATATTGACTGGCCTTATAAACCTGTTTTCTCGAATCCCACGCCTCATCGGAGTCAAACTCTATGCCCAGTGTAGTGGCGAGCATCGTGGCAGCCAGGTCTTCGGCATAATCCCCTGTCTTCTTGGCTGTCTCACCATAGGAATGATGCTCGGATATATAACCATAATGTTCCCTGTCTTTAGGGACTGCAAGCCCCACTGCCGATGAAATAAGCCTGTTCGGTTCATTGGTATCGCTTCTTGCCATAACACAGAAGGTGATCTGGCCCGGCTTGATGTATTTTAGCCCTTTGTTGCGGGGGATGATCTGGCATTGCGGCGGGAAAATACTTGACACGTAAACCAGGTTGCATTTTTCTATCCCTGCTTTCCTCAGTGCCAGCTCAAAAGATGCAAGTTTGTCCTTGTGTATTCCGACTCCCTTGGTAAAGAAAATCTTTGTTGGTATCATGTCCATTGTCATTACCTCACCCGTGAATTTGATCGGCTAAAATATACACCAAACCAATTTACTTTTACAAGTGCCTGTCAAACTTTTTGACTGTGTTGAATTAACTTGCGTCAAAATCATAATATACTACCATATGATTGCTATAGTTGACTATGGAATGGGAAATCTCAGGAGCGTTGAGAAGGGATTTCAGAAAGTCGGTATCGATGTAAAGGTGACAAACAGGCCCGGCGATATTGAAAGCGCCGCAGGTGTTGTCCTGCCCGGTGTAGGCGCCTTTAAAGACTGCATGCGTGAGCTGCAAAACCTTGACCTGATCGACGCTGTAGTTGCCGCGATAAATAAAGGGAAGCCTTACCTGGGAATATGTCTGGGCCTTCAGGTGCTGTTCAGCGAATCGGAGGAATTCGGCAAATGCAGGGGGTTGGATATCTTCAGGGGCAAGGTGGTGAAATTTGATTTCAACTCTCAACTCTCAACTCTTAAAGTCCCTCACATGGGCTGGAACGCACTGAATATAAAGAAGGATGATAATCCATTGTTCAACGGCATCCCGGATAAATGTTATTTTTACTTTGTGCACTCCTTTTATGTCGCTCCTGACGATGCCTCGATTGTCTCGACTACGACTGATTACGGGATTGAGTTCACGTCTTCGGTCCGGAAGGACAACATCTTTGCCGTTCAATTTCACCCTGAGAAAAGTCAGGCGATGGGGCTTCAAGTGCTTAGGAACTTCGGGGCGATTGTAGCCGGGAGATAATATGAAAAATCCCAAATACCAGGCATCAAATAACAAATAAACTACAAACTACAATTTTCCAAATTACAAACATGCCTGTTTCGGTCATTGCAGTTTGTGCATTGGAATTTATTTGGGATTTGTAAATTGGTATTTGGAATTTAACGTTTGGTCTATTTCGATATTTCGTTCAACAGTTCTTCAATGCTTTTCTTGATGACCGGGTGTATTATCTCCGGCGCTATGTCCGATAGCGGCTTTAAGACAAAGTATCTCTCACTGATCCCCGGATGAGGGATTTCCAGCTCAGGCGTCTTTAAAACGAGGTCGTCATAAAGCAGGATATCAAGGTCAATCACCCTCGGTCCCCAGTGTATGGTTTGGCGTCTGCCGATTTCAGCTTCTATTTGTTTTAGCAGCAGTAGTAATTCTTCAGGTCCGAGGCCGGTCTCAACTTTAACTGCCATGTTGATAAACTTCGGCTGGTCTTTGACACCCCACGGTTCGGTCTCGATCATGGATGAAAGTTTTAATACCTTTATCCCATTATCGATCAGATGCCTGACTGCTGCCTTGCAATTGTCTTCCCTGCTGCCGAGGTTGGAGCCGATGCCGATGTATACGGTTGACATGTCCCGTTATTTTATCACAAATATCCACATTGCAAATGAAAGCCGATATTGGATAGAATCTACATACTCAGGTCAAATAAATAAATGGAAGATAAATCAATCGATCCCCGCGAATTACGCGTCATTGCCCCGTGTCTCGGCAACCGGTTTTCCGGCATCAACGCAAGTTTAATCGCAGTGCTTCCTGAACAGGCCAGGCATATATCAATCGCCACGCTGGGGTTCCATATTGCCAAAGAGGTCCCGCGGATCAGTTTCGGACAATTCTGGCGGCACTGCCGGGACGGCAGGTATCGTATCTGGCATGCGAGACGAAATATCGATATGCTTGCGGGCCTTGTCCTGCGTTATATATTCCGC
>JACRQA010000013.1 GCA_016222915.1 Nitrospirota bacterium
CAATCTGTGGGGGGCAGGCTATATAGAAGTTGATGAAAACGGGGCCTCAAACATCCCAGGCATCTTTGCCGGAGGCGACATATCCACCGGAGCCGCCACTGTCATAAGCGCAATGGGCGCGGGCAAACGCGCGGCGCGGGCCATTCACGGCTTCATAACGGCAGGCAAATCCTCTATCACGTAATTCCCACCTATGACCTCCAGCGGGTCGAGCAGCAGCACATCAGCCTTGCCTAGCGTTTCCCAGTCCATAAATTCATACGATGCTTCTCCGGACAACAACCCGAGCGTAATATGCAAATGCGGGAACAGGCCTTTCTTCGACTGACCGGGATCAGAGAGCGCAGCGATTACATCTCCCTCGCTGACCCTGCTTCCCGCTTTCATGCCCTGTTCCGGGACTGTATGACCATAGACCGAACAGAACCGCCGCTGGCTCGTGAAGCTGTGGTCGATAATGACTGATTTGCCAATAAAGTCATCGATGATCTTTACTACCGTGCCGTCATACATCGCAGGGACAGCCATGCCTGCCTCAAGACGGACAATCATGCCCTGGCGGTTTCTGTACAGACACAGGTCCAGTCCCTCATGAGCGTTGCTGCGCTTCCCACCGTCGCCCCACCACTTTTTCCCGGCTTTGAACAACATGCCCGGATTGAATATCCACTCTTTAAATCCACGTTCCTCTGCAGCATTGTTACGCATGAGCAACTCGGTAAAACGAGATTTCTTTACAGCAAACTCATTCATCAATGCGCGCCCCGGCAACTCCTGTCTCAATATCAGATTTTATCTTCATATGTTAGTTTAACTAAGGCCAAACCTTATGGAAAAAAAGAGGAGGCAAGGGCGAACAGACGTTCGCCCCTTCTTATCTATGTTACTTCTCTATCTTCACAGCGGTGACCTTATACTCCGGGGTGCCGGTGATCGGATCACGGTGTTCTGATGTAAGCAGGTTTGTAAGTGCCTTCTGGTAATGAAATGTCATAAAGACATTCCCCTTCTGCGACCGTTCGGTCACCTTGGTCCTTACCTTTATCTTCCCTCTGATTGAAGAGACCTTTACCCAGTCCCCGTTATTTATCTTCAACTTCTTTGCGTCCTCAGGGTTTATCTCAAGCAGCTCTTCAGGGGCGACTTCCATGATCTCACTGGTCCTTCCGGTCATGGAGCCATTATTGTAGTGCTCGCGTATCCGGCCTGTAATAAGCGTGAAGGGATATTCCTTTCCGGCAGTTTCTCCTGAGGGTTTCTGGTCCAGGGGGATAAATCTCGCAAGCCCGCCCGGCCTTGAGAACAGGTCTGTGTAAAGCGTTGTCGTTCCCGGGTGGTCTATAAAGAGTTGTTGTACCGGGGTGGTCTTTGGTCGGACAAGGCCACTGCAGGCTCTCTTTTTCGAGCCTCCCGTAACTGATGCCTCCATAGATAGGAACAAGGCTTGCGATCTCGTCCATGATCTCGGAGGGGTGGTCATAATGCATGGGATAGCCCATACGTGTCGCAATCTCGCTGATGACCTCCCACTCAGCCTTTCCGGCAACAGGATCAACTGCCTTTCTCACGCGCTGGACCCTCCGCTCGCCATTGGTAAATGTCCCGTCCTTCTCGGCAAAGCTTGCTCCGGGGAGTATTACATCTGCGAATTTTGTGGTCTCGGTGTGGAAGATGTCCTGTACCACGAGAAATTCAAGGGACTCCAGCGCATGTCTTACCTCATGGACATTCGGGTCAGTCTGCGCCGGGTCTTCACCGAGTATAAAAAGTCCTTTGAACCTTTTTTTGATGGCCTCATCCAGCATCTCAACGGACTTGAGTCCTATATCAGACGACAACGACACACCCCAGGCCTTTTCAAATTTCGCACGGGCGCTGTCGTCCTTAACAGACTGATATCCGGGTAGTGTGGCAGGCAGAGGTCCCAGGTCCGAAGAGCCCTGGACATTGTTCTGTCCGCGGAGCGCCATGATACCGGTTGAAGGCCTGCCGATCTGACCGCACACAAGTGCGAGGTTGGCGATTGCCATAGCGTTTTCCGTGCCTGAATTGTGCTCAGTCACGCCAAGGCCGTAGACGATCATTCCGTTTTTGGCCTGTGAATACAGTCTTGCGGCTTCAACTATATTGTCCTGGGAAACGCCGGTGATCTTTTCGACTGTCTTGAGATCATATTCTTTGACCTTGGCCTTAAGCTCTTCAATGCCCTCTGTCCTCTTATTGATGAACTCTTTATTTTCCCATCCCTTTTTCAATATGACATTTATGATCCCGTTGATGAGCGCGATGTTCGTGCCGGGCTTCAGGTTGAGCCATACATCGGCGCGCCTGGCCATCCAGGTCTGCCTCGGATCTCCGACAACGAGCTTTGCGCCTTTCTTCAGCGCCTTTTTCAGATGTATCGAAACAATGGGATGCGCCTCGGTCGGATTTGATCCGAACAGGAATATTGTGTCTATGTCATGCATCTGCGCCAAAGAATTGGTAGCGGCCCCCGCTCCCAGGCTGGTGGCCAGACCGGCCACAGTCGGAGCGTGTCAGACACGCGCGCAGCAATCAACATTGTTGCTTTTAAATACCGTCCTTACAAGTTTTGAAAGCAGGTAGTTTTCTTCGTTCGTACAGCGGGCGGATGAAAAGGCGCCCAGAGAACTGGGGCCGTGCTTCGCGAGTATTTCAGCAAACCTCTTTGCAATAAGATCAAGGGCCTCGTCCCAGGTGGCCTCGACATACTTGCCGTCTTTTTTAATGATCGGGGCAGTTATCCTCTCTGAGCTGTGTATGAAATCATAGCCGTAGCGCCCCTTTATGCACAGGTTCCCCTGGTTCACGGGCGCGTCATAATCGGAAGTCACCTTTACCACCTTGCCGTCCCTGACATTTAAGAAAAAGTTGCAGCCTGTCCCGCAATAGGAACATGTGGTCTTTACCTTTGTCAGCTCATACGGGCGTCCCTTGCCCATCCCCTTTTTATCAAGCAGGGCGCCGGTCGGACAGGTAGATACACACTGGCCGCAGAACTCGCAGTTTTCGAGGGAGCGAGGTTTTCCAAAGGCCGTATCAGGCAAGGAGTCAAACCCCCTCCCGGTAAGCTCAATCGTGCCCGCCATAACAACATCATTACATATCCTCACGCACCTGCCGCAGAGTATGCATTTGTTCGGTTCAAAAACAATAAAGGGATTATCGTCCCGGATAGGCAGGTCCCAGGTCTCGCCGGCAAACCGCTTTCCGTCTACTTTATATTCATACGCAAGGGATTGGAGCCCGCAGTTCCCGGTGGCCTCGCACGTCATGCAGTCATTCGGATGGTTTGAAAGGAGCAGTGTCAGGATATTCTTCCTGAGCCTCCTGACCTCTTCCGTCTCGGTAAAGACCTCCATCCCGTCTTTCACACGGGTTGTGCATGCAGGCTGCGGCTTATGCACGTCCTTGACCTTCACAATACACAGACGGCATCCGCCGTAAGGCTCGAGTCGCTCATCATAGCAGAGCGTGGGTATCCTGACCCCGGCTTTTTTTGCGGCGTCAAGGATTGTCTCATCTTTGCCGCAAAGGGCCTTTTTCCCGTTAATGGTTATTTTCAGTTTTTTGTCTGACAAAACTACCTCCCTGATTCAACAATTACGAATATCAAATTATGGATGAAGTAATCATTCACAAATCTGCATTCGTAATTCGTAATTATTCATTACTCCCAGACATAATTGACCATGTCCATGAACTTCGCGTTCATCTGGCGCAGCAGCTCACATATTTCAATGGTCATTGCGCGGAGTATATTAAAGGCCGTTACGGGATTTTCATTCAACAGTTTGTCCATGCTCCTCTTATGGAGAATCAGCACCTTGGTGTCTTCAACCGCCTCAACGGAGGCCGAATGCGACCGTCCGTCCAATATGGAAAGCTCTCCGTAGAAATTGTTTTCCTTCAGCACGGCCAGTACCTGTTTGTGGCCTTCCCTGGTCTTTCTGCATACCCTTACCTTGCCGTGATCAATGATGTGGAGTCACTGTTCAGGGGTGCCTTCTTCCCATATCACGGAACCCTTCTTGTTAAAAGCCTCTTCCAGCACGGAAGCGACCACATCGATTTCCTCTTTAGAAAGCTCCCTGAAGAGGGTAATTCCCTTTAGCCTCTCTTTTAACATTTTCTTACCTCCCGCCTATAAAATTGCATTGAACGGGCAGGCCTCATAGCATGCCCCGCATTTAACACATTTGGATTTGGATATGCCTGCCTTGGTTTTGGGCTGCCAGGTAATGGCCCCGGACGGACAGACCCGGGCGCACTTTCCGCACATCTTGCAGGCCTCCACATTCACGACATATTGACGCAGGGCCTTGCACGCCCCGGCCGGACAATGACCGTCCATGTGAGCCTCAAATTCTTCCCTGAAAAATCTGATGGTAGAAAGTATCGGATTAGGAGCTGACTGGCCGAGCCCGCACAGAGATGTGGTCTTTACGTCCGTCCCGATTTCTATCAGCAGATCTATATCACCTTCCCTGCCCTTGCCCTCGGTTATCCTCGTCAATATTTCGAGCATCCTCTTAGTGCCGATCCTGCAGGGGACGCATTTGCCACACGATTCGTGCTGGGTGAATGATATAAAAAATTTCGCAAGATCAACCATGCACGTTGTGTCATCCACAACAACCATACTGCCGGACCCCATCATCGAGCCGACTGAAGCAAGTGAGTCGAAGTCCACGGGCAAGTCAAGATGCTTGGCAGGTATGCAGCCCCCTGAGGGGCCCCCCGTCTGCACGGCCTTGAGCTTGTTCCTGCCGGTCATGCCGCCCCCGATGTCCATAATCATCTCTCCGAGGGTCATGCCCATCGGGACTTCTATGAGGCCGGAATTCCTGATCTTTCCTGTAAGGGCAAAGACCTTGGTCCCGGTGCTCTTTTCCGTCCCGAACCCCCTGTACCATTCTGCCCCGTTCATTATAATGAGAGGGACATTGGCAAAGGTCTCGACATTGTTCAGGACCGTAGGTTTGTCCCACAGGCCTTTAACAGCAGAGCGCCACAGCTTGGCCCTCGGCATACCGCGCTTGCCTTCAATCGAACGCATAAGCGCAGAGGCCTCGCCGCAGACAAAAGCGCCTGCGCCCTGCTTGATATGCAGGTCGAAGTCAAAACCTGAGTTTAAAATGTTCTTACCGAGAAGACCTTTTCCCCTGGCCTGTTTTATCGCTATCTCAAGCCGCTGGATGGCAAGGGGATATTCAGCGCGGATATAAATAAAACCCTCTCGTGTGCCGACCGCATAACCCCCGATTATCATGCCTTCAAGGACTGAATGCGGATTGCCCTCTATAAGCGCCCTGTCCATAAATGCCCCGGGGTCTCCTTCGTCGGCGTTGCATATTATATATTTCGTGTCCTCCCCGGACATGTTGCAGAACTCCCACTTCAGGCCAGTCGGGAACCCGGCGCCTCCCCTTCCGCGAAGCCCTGAGGCCTTCACTTCTTCTATGACTTCAAACTGGCTCTGCGAAAGGGCCTTTTTCAGGCCTTCATAGCCCCCGACACCAATGTAAGCATCAATGTCCTCAGGGTCTATCTGTCCGCACTGTTTCAGGAGTATCTTTGTCTGTCTGTCATGAAAGGCGTGGTACTCTTTACCGGCAAGCCATTCTATAACAGGCTCGTCGTTTATGATATGCTCCTCGACAATGCGGCTGACCTTGTCAGGACTGATGAGCTGGTACACCTCTGTGCTGCCCTTATGTAATATTTCGACAATAACATCCTTTGCGCAAAAGCCGCGACAGCCTGTCTTGTTCACGCACTTCTTCGCGATCTCTGCCTTTATGCCGCGGGCCTGGAGCTCTCTTGTAAATTCATTGATCACGTCCTGGCTGCCTGCCGCAAGACCGCCGGTCCCGACACATACCTTAATGATGAGGTCCCCGGCTGTCTTGTCCCCGGCCTTTGGTTTTGTAGCGGCTACAGACGCGCTGCTTTTCCCGGATGCTGCTTTACGTTTTGTTCCTGTTTTGGGTTCTGTTTCTGTTTTTTTCTTTGCCGCCATTTTTATCTGCCTTTATAATTTTTATCGTAGTCTTTCAATATCGCGGACGCCTTGTCCGGAGTCACGCCGCCGTATACCTTTTTATTTACAATGACCACCGGCGCTATGCTGCATGCGCCCACACACGCCACATTCTCAAGCGTAAAATTCCCGTCAGAGGTGGTGTCCTCACCCTCTGCAATGGCCATATCAGCCCTCATCCTGTTGATGACCGCCTCAGAGCCCTTCACATGGCATGCAGTGCCGCAGCATGCAATCACTATGTTCTTTCCGCGAGGTTTGAGATAAAACTGCGAGTAAAATGTGGCCACACCATAAAAACTGCTCGCCGGGACATTCATCTTTTCAGAAAGCCAGTTGACGGCGTCCTCATTGATATACCCGAATGCCTCCTGCATGTCCTGGAGCACGGATATGACACTGCCGTTTTCCTTCCTGTACTTGTCCAGGATACGCTGACACTTTTTATCTATCATATAAACACCTCTTAAAGGATATGACTGCTGCTTCAACCGGGACAATTATTTTATCTAGTCAAAGCATTTTTAGTCAATTCATAATAAGCCCATAACCAAATAAAATATCCGGAATGGAAAGTAAAACCCGGGACATTAGATTTAAGCGCGATAAAAATATATAATTTCTCGTACGATGTTTAAATTATAAATTACTGGGAGGACACATGAAATATCAAACGGGTAAACCGGGAAGAATAGTTGTCGCGAAGTTTGATGATCATGATGACGTGCTTGGGAATCTGGCCGGGCTCGCAAAAAATGAAAATATCCGGGCCGGAGTTTTCTATCTGGTCGGCGGAATGCGTGAAGGGAGAATCGTAGTCGGCCCGGAGACTGAAGACCTGCCGCCAAAGCCTGTATGGAAGGAACTGGGGGAAAGCCATGAGGTCCTTGGATTGGGCACGATATTCTGGCAGGGGGACGAACCGAAGATACATTTCCACGGGGCCTTTGGGAAAAAAGACATGGTCAAGATCGGCTGCCTCCGTGAGAAGTCGGAGACCTTTCTGGTGCTTGAGGCAATCATAATCGAAATGGAAGGGATAAAAGCGGCAAGAGAGCTCGACCCTGCTTCGGGGATGGTTTTATTAAAACTGTAATCAGATTACAAACACCGGATAAAAATAACTGCAAATCCCTTCCCACCCCGCACAAACAAGAGAAGCGGACCACTTCCTGTCTAAAGTTCCAATAATTTATTGCCGATACAAAGTCACTTGAGGGAACATCCGGTGGGTTTGAGAACTACTTAGTAAAAACAATCGAACATTATTGAGTTATCCGTGCCTTACCGATGATTCCTTCATTGAATGACGGGAATATTGCCCCGAAATCGAATCACATCAATGGAGGATTGCATGAGAAGACTATCAATTTCACTCTTCAGCGCGGCCTTTATAATACTTTGCGCTAATGCCGCTTTATCGGAGGTGGGGATAAGCGAAACGGAAATCACCCTCGGCATGTCGAATGCCCAGACAGGTCCGGCCTCCGGGCTGGGAAAAGGAATGCTTACGGGGGCGGATGCTTACTTTAAGGATATCAATGAAAAAGGCGGCATCCACGGCAGGAAGATAAAACTGGTCGTAAAAGACGACGGCTATGAGCCGGAGAAGGCCATTGATTCCACGCTTTCTCTTATAGAAGATGAAAAGGTCTTCGCCCTTTTCGGCTATGTCGGCACACCTACTGCAAATGCAGTTATCCCCCTTGTCAAGGACGCCAACATCCCTCTGGTAGGCCTGTTTACCGGCGCAATGACCTTACGTAATCCCGTGACAAAAGAGATTGTAAACGTCAGGGCGAGCTATGACGATGAGACTGAGGTCCTTGTCGACAGATTTATCAAGGACACCGGCGCAAAGAAATTTTCGGTGCTGTATCAGAACGACGGTTTCGGACTGGCGGTTTTATCAGGGACGGAAAAAGCGTTGAAAAAGAGAGGCATGGAGGTTGTGGGCAGGGGATCGTTTCAAAGGAACACAGTAGCGATAAATGAAGGCTTTACGGCAATCAAGGATGCAAGTCCGGATGCGGTGGTCCTGGTCGGCCCATACGCGCCGATTGCAGCCATAATAAAACTTGCAAAGCAGGAGAAACTCCCGGCGAAACTGGCTACGGTATCATTTGTCGGCACGGACAACCTTGTGTCTGCCGTAGGCGGCGAAGGCGAAGGCGTTGTAATATCTCAGGTCGTTCCATTCCCTGACGACACGGCGATTCCGGTAGTAAAGGAGTGTGCCGATGCCATGAAGAAATATTATCCTGATCAGAAACTGGGTTTTATAAACCTTGAAGGATGTATAACGGCTAAGGTGATGGCCTTTGCATTAGAGAAAGGGGGTAAGGACTTAACGAGAGAAGGCTTAATAGGGACATTGGAAAATATTAAAGGCGTAGACATCGGCGGGGTATCAATCAATATGGGCCCGGATGATCATCAGGCATTGGACAATGTATTCCTGACGCAGATAAAAGACGGCAGGATAACGCAGATAAAAACAATCGGCAAGTGAACAGACGCTTATATGCGACGAATAAAACCAGATCAGAATAGTGCCGCTATGGAACTCATAATATGACGATAAGGAACAAGCTTACACTAAACGTTGTTATTGTGCTTTTGATAGTGGGCGCGGTAGCTGCTACAAGCATTATAGGAATGGGCTTCATCAAGAGCAAGCTCTCCTATCTTACTGAGCGCAGCACACCTTACCAGATGAAGACAATGGAGCTACAGCGTGCCATCCAGAGCTCCGCAGTTGATCTGATCAGGGTAAGTACGTCAGGTAACAATGACGAATACCGTGCCCATCGCACAGAAGCGGAGAAATCCTTGTCTGATGTCATGACCTCCCAGCAGGCTCTGGACAAGATATCCGGGGGCGGAACGTCCGGCGTATACGATGAGTTAAGTAAAATTGCTTCAGAGCTTTTTGAAACAACTGCGGAGAGATTGAGCGCGGAAGATAGCGCATCGTCGGCCAATAAGACAATAACGCAAAAATTAAAAGACACTGCAAATAAACTGCGGGACCTGAATTCAAAGATAAAGGCCATGCAGAACAACCGCTCGGCCACATTTACAACGTCTTTTGAAGGGACAAAACTCATTTCGACGGAGCTCAGGGACATCGAATCGCTGAAGGTAGTCGTCAAAGACGTTCAAGTCGCTTTTCTGGAACTGCAAAAGGCAAAGGACAGGAAGGCTGTAATAATTGCCAGGGGCAAGGCCAATTCTACAATAAGTCAGGCACTGCTGAATGAACATCTCAGAAAGGATAAAACGCTTAACAATGACATAAAACTCATTGAAGGGAAGCTTGAAGAAGCGGCGAAACATCACTTGTCGCTGCTCAGTCAGCCGGATGATGTCACAAAAAACAGAAGCGAGGATCTGAACAAGGAGATCAATGAAACCCTGACGAATTCCCTACTGCACATAGAGCAGGAGACCCTTACACACAGGGAAAAATATGGCCTTGAGACCAGAAAGCAGGGCAATGCCTTCGAGC
>JACRQA010000014.1 GCA_016222915.1 Nitrospirota bacterium
GAGATGCTTCCACAAAAAATTAAACCCGCTTCCATGCTCCCTCATGGACATGAGGGCCGTTGAACTGTAAACCATCACGGTCCCGATACCTACGAGTAATAGGACGGAGATTAATATGCTGCGGGTGTATTTAGTATTCATTTTGTCTTTCCGGTATTTTTATTTTTGAACGCTTTTACCGTTTCCTTAAACCTTCTCCCTCTGTCTTCAAAGTCTTTAAACATGTCAAAGCTGGCGCAGCCGGGAGATAACATCACAATGTCTCCTGATGAGGCCTTTGACATTGACAGGGCGACCGCCTCTTCGAGGCCGGTCACCCTATGGGTCTCTGTGAACGACCCCAGGGCCTCTGCTATTTTGTCCGCTGCAGCGCCTATCAATATGAGAAGCTTCACCTTGCTTTTTATCAAATCAGCCAGTAACGAAAAGTCACCACCCTTGTCCAACCCGCCCATAATCAGGATTATGTTTTCAAAATCCGCAAGGGACTTGGCTACTGCGCCTACATTTGTGCCTTTTGAGTCATTGATAAATCTGACGCCGTTAATATCATCAACAAATTCAACCCTGTGTTCAAGTCCCGGAAAATTTTTCAGTACGTTTCTGACCGCATCGGGACTACATCCCGAAACAAGGGCCATCAGGGACGCTGCCATGGCGTTTTCAATGTTGTGCGCTCCCTTTATTTTAAAGGATGAAGGATGGAGGATGAAGGATGAAGACTGATTATTGAATTCAGGTAAATTAAAATGTATCAGGCCGTCCTTTAAATAAGCGCCCTCCACCTCGAACACACGGCTGAAATAGATAATTTTCGGTTTTTCGCTTTTAACTTTCAACTTGTCACTTACAACCTTCATTATCTCCGGGTCATCCGCATTAAGGACCAGATAATCTTCAGGGGTCTGATTTTCAACGATCCTGGCCTTTGCATCGGCATAATCCTTCATGCTGTCATACCTGTCAAGGTGGTCAGGTGTCAAGTTAAGAATAGCGGCGATATTCGGTCTGAATTCCTCTATTGTCTCAAGCTGAAAACTGGAAATTTCAACGACAATAAAATCGGGGGTTGAGACCTCTTCATTTATATCCATTAACCGCTGACCGCTGACTGTGTTTAATAATTCTTCTGTCAGGGCATTGCCGATATTACCTGCAAGCAGTGTCTTAAATCCTGCCTCCTTCAGCATAAGGTCAACAAGCGTAGTCGTAGTCGATTTCCCATTCGTGCCGGTAATGCCAATGAAAGGGGTTGGGGATTGGGGGTTGGGGGTTAATCTGGGAAAAGACCCGTCTTTTACTGACCCCTGACCCCTAATCCCTGACCCCTGTACCACCTGATACGCGAGCTCGAGTTCCCCGATGACAGGTATCCCTTTTATATTTGCCTTGACCAGCAGCGGGACATAAAGAGGGACCCCGGGACTTATGACTATCATGTCCTGTGAATCGATAATCCCCCCGGCCTTGTCTTCCTCTATGAATTTCACGGCAGGCAACAACTGTTTTTTCTGCTCCTCCAGCATGTCAGGGGATTTCTTGTCGGTAATCGACACCCTGGCCCCCAATTCAGCAAGAAGGTTGGCAGCGCCGGTGCCGCTTCTTGCGAGACCGACTACAAGGATGTTTTTACCTTTAAATTTATTTTTCTTCAGCTCTTTCACTTGTATCATCTATTCGTTACCCGTAACCGTCCACCGTGTCCGTTTGATAATTTCACTCCTTCGACGGTCACGAATCACGGACACGTTTTTTACCTCACCTTCAAAGTCGTTAAGCTCAGAAGGGCCAGGATGATTCCAACTATCCAGAACCGGACTATTACCTTCGGCTCAGGCCATCCCTTTACCTCAAAATGATGGTGAATAGGGGCCATCCTGAATACCCTCTTGCCTGTCAGCTTGAATGAAGCGACCTGTATCATTACCGAAAAAGTTTCAATTACAAAAATTCCGCCGACCACTATCAGCACTATCTCCTGTTTCGTTATTACCGCAAGCGTTCCCAGCGCCCCGCCCAGGCTGAGGGAGCCGACGTCCCCCATAAAAATCTCGGCAGGGTAGCTGTTGAACCACAAAAAGCCAAGGGACGCTCCGAACATGGCCCCGCAGAAAACCGTGAGTTCACCGGTGCCCGGCAGGAACATGACATTCAGGTACTGTGAAAAGCCTGCGTGGCCCGATATATAAACAAGCGCCCCGTTTGCCAGGCACGCTATACCGACAAGCCCGATGGCCAGCCCGTCTATGCCGTCCGTCAGATTGACCGCATTTGAAGAGCCTACAATAACAAGAATGGACAACGGGACGTAAAACCAGCCAAGGTCAATCAGCCACTTCTTGAAGAAGGGGATGCTTAATTTCGCGACATATATATCATTCGGGTCGTGATAAAAGAAAAATCCTATTATGAGGGCCAGCACGATCTGGGCGCCGAATTTATACCACCCTCCCAAGCCCTTGGGGTTCTTCTTTATCGACTTGAGATAGTCGTCTATAAATCCTATGAGACCGAATCCCAGCAATGCCCCGATCATTATCAATATATATCTGTTGCTTAAATCTCCCCATAGCAACACACTGATTGTAATGGACAGAATGATCAGCAGCCCGCCCATTGTAGGTGTCCCTTCTTTGCCGAGGTGGGTCTTGGGCCCGTCATCCCTTACATGCTGAGTAAAACTCCACCTCCTCAGCTTTCCAATCATCCATGGTCCCAATACCAACGTAATCATTATTGCCGTGATGATCGCCAGGGCGGTCCTGAACGTAATATAACGGAATACGTTAAAAGGTGTATAAACATCATAGAGTGCGTAAAACAATTTATATAACATCCGTTATCCCCTCAATAACTCTTTCCATCGACATCGACCTTGACCCTTTAACGAGCACGGTATCGCCCTGTTTCAGAATATCCATGATGTTCTCTTTTGCCGAATTCGCGTCAGGGAACGTGTAAACATCAGGGGCCGGCTTCCCGCCTTTTGGCTTCATGCTTTCTTCCGCTGCAAGCCCCATCATTTCCCCGACAGCCACAAAGACACCCACCCCGCTCTCACGGACCATGTCTCCGGCTGCCTTGTGCTCCTTTTCCGAAAACTCATCCAGTTCACGCATATCGCCAAGGACAGCCACTGTTCTCCCACCGGCGCCGAGACGGACAAGCTCATTTACGGATTTCTCCATCGATGACGGATTTGCATTATATGAATCATTGATGACCGTAATCCCCCGCTTCCTCAGTATCTCAAACCGCATTGGGATGCCCTTATAATCTTCAAGGGCGGTCTTTATCTCCTCAATCCCCACCCCCAGAGACACGGACACGGCTGAGGCGGCAAGGGCGTTGTATACATTAAACAGACCGGGGACATTCAGGCTGACCCATACGCTCTCAGCTTCTTTCGCTTCGAGTGTGAAAGCGCTGCCCATTTGCGAGACCTTCACATTTTTGGCCATAACGTCGGAGGCGTTATTTATGCCGAAGGTGATGGTTTCCCCTCCGAAATCCTTTAATCCCTCGATTCCCTCTATAAGAAATTCATCGTCGTTATTGACGACAGCCGTACTTACCCTTTCAAGGACCTCAAGCTTTGCCGAACGGACTGCTTCACGGCTGCCGAGCCTTCCTACATGTGCCAGGCCTATATTCGTTATCACCCCGTGGGTGGGTCCGGCTATCTCACATAGCCTTCTTATTTCACCGGCCGCGTTCATGCCCATTTCCAGAACAACCGCTTCATCTGAAGGGTTGAGCCGAGTAAGGCTTAACGGCAGCCCGATATGATTGTTCAGGTTCCCCTCATTTTTAAGTGTCCTGAATTTTTCTGAAAGTGTCCCGTATATCATCTCTTTGGTTGTGGTTTTGCCGTTACTGCCGGTCACCGCCACCACCGGTATATCAAGCTTCATCCTGAGAAAATGGGCCAGGGCCTGTAAAGACCTGAGAGTATCATTCACATAAATGATGACCTTCCCATCAGGCAATGACACCGGCTTCCTGTCGACCACTGCGCCGCTGCCCTTTTGAAGGGCCTTTTCAAGAAAGTCGTGCCCGTCGAACCTTTCTCCCCTGATCGCAAAAAACAATTCCCCTTCGGATATTTTCCTGGAATCGATTGAGGCCCCCTGAAATGTTTTTACATTTCCCGAGAGAAGCTCTCCTCCGGTTGCTTCGATGATGTCTTCTATAGTCAGCATAGTTTTATATTATTTCTTTGCGTTCCGGTCTCTGTGCTTATTTAATCTGTTGCTGATCGCCTCTCGTGCGATCTCTTTGTCGCTGAAGTGATGCCTCACTCCGTTTACCTCCTGGTAATTCTCGTGTCCCTTGCCTGCTATGAGCACCGTGTCTCCTTCTTTTGCCATCGATATCGCTTCCCTGATGGCCTCATCCCTGACAGGCTGTATGGTGTAATTGCTCTTTTTAACTCCCTTTACGATATCCTTTATAATCTCCAGGGGCCCCTCCGACCTCGGGTTGTCCGAGGTAATGACAGCCAGATCACTCAGTTCGGTTGCAACACCTCCCATAACCGGTCTCTTGGTCCTGTCCCTGTCACCGCCGCACCCGAAAACCGTGATGACCCTCTTTCCCGTGAGGGCCCTCGCCTCTTCAATAAGTTTTCTTAACGCATCCTCTGTATGCGCGTAGTCGACAATGCACAAAAAATCCTGTCCCTCGTCAATACTCTCAAACCGCCCGTCAACAGGCTTCGCGTGTTTAATCCCCTGCTGAATCGTGTCTTCATTAAAACCCAGTGAATATGCAATCCCTATGGAAGTGAGAATGTTATAGACATTAAAACGTCCGAGCATGGATGTGGAAATTTCAAATCCTCCATCCGGCGTCCTGACGTCAAAAGACATGCCGAATCTGCATCCCTTTACTCCGGGGCATTGTCCCCCGGTCCCCGTCTCTCTGATATTTTCCGCCTTTATCATGGCCCCTTCATCAATGCCGCATGTTATTACATTACAATTCAATGTGTGTGCCAGCGTCCTTATCATCGGATCATCGATGTTCAGCACCGCGTCACCGTCTTTGACAAGATAATTAAAAAGCCTGCTTTTGGCCTTATAGTACTCATCCATCGTGCCGTGAAAATCCAGATGGTCCTGGGTAAAGTTTGTAAACGCGGCGGTCCGGAAAGAACACCCTTCCACCCTCTTTAGAGACAGGGCATGAGAAGAGACTTCGATTACCGCGTACTCCATCCGGTTATTCACCATTTCACTTAAATACCTCTGAAGGTCCATCGATTCCGGCGTGGTGTTAAACGCATTTGTGGTCCCGTTGCCGGTCATATAACAAATCGTTCCCAGGAGGCCGGAAGTCTTTCCTCCTGCTTCAATAATGCTTTTCGTAAGATAACTGGTTGTAGTTTTTCCGTTTGTCCCTGTAATGCCTACAAGCGACAAACTCTTTGAAGGATGACCGTAATAAGACGCAGAGATGAGGGCCAAGGCCTCCCTGGAATCGGGGACCTCGATAAATGATATCTCGTCCTGTCCGGCAAGTTGCCTTGCTCTTTTCAATTCTACTGCATGCTCTGCAATCACTGCAGCAGCCCCCCTGCTTATTGCATCCTCTATGTAATCATGACCGTCAACGGACAATCCCCTGACTGCCACGAAAAGAAAATCTTTCTTTACTCGTCTAGAATCATAGGCGATCCCTTTTATTTCCTTATCTTGCGGTCCTGTCCTGGATTTTATCCTCAGACCTTCTGTAAGTTTTAAATCTGTCATGTATCATGTTTTAGAAATCCGTTTGTAAAACAAAGTTTTAATTTCCTGAAATTGTTTTCTAACAACCAGTTTACACCTAATTTGTCGCGCTGACGAGTACGACCCGGTTCTCTTCCTTTTCCATCGGCACGTCAAGATATGCGAATGTATGTTCGACAATATTTTTAAACACAGGGGCAGCGACAACTCCGCCATATGAGGCGCCCTTCGGTTCATAGATGACCACTATCAGGGCTATCCTCGGATTGTCCGCCGGAACAAAACCGACAAAGGAGCTTGCGAATCTGTTGCTGGAGTACCGACCGATCTTTGGATCGAATATCTGGGCGGTGCCGGTTTTCCCTGCAACCAGATTCCCCCTTATACTTGCCTTCTGCGCGGTGCCCCCTTCCTCAACGACCGTCTTCAGTATGTCTCGCATTTTATCGGATGTGGCCTTGGAGATAACACGTCTCTCTTCCGTGGGAACTACCTTTTTAATAACTTTACCGGAAGGGGAAATAATATCAGAGACTATATATGGCTTCATTAATAAGCCTCCGTTTGCTATGGCGGAATACGCCCTCACCATCTGCAGGGGCGTCATCCCGATTTCCTGTCCTATCGACATGGCGGCAAGTGAAGTCCCCGACCAGTTCTTTACATTTCTTGCAATGCCTCTCACTTCACCGGGGAAATCGATGCCGGTCTTGTCTCCAAAGCCGAACTTCTTTATATACTCATAATATTTCGCCGCGCCGAGTCTCTGCCCGATTTTGACCGCGCCGACGTTTGATGACTTTTGAATGACCTCCTGAAAGCTGAGCACGCCATGTCTGTGGACATCGTGGATTGTCTTTCCGCCCACTGTGATGGTGCCCCTGGAGACATCAAACATATCTCTAAGGCTGACCGCCTTTTCCTCCAGCGCCGCGCTTGCAAGGATCGATTTCATTGTGGAGCCTGGTTCGTAGATATCCGTGATCGCCCTGTTTCTCTTTTCTTCTGCCCCGGCCATTGCCGGAAAGTTCGGATCGTATGTAGGCCAGTTGGAAAGCGCGAGGATTTCCCCTGTCATAGGGTCCATCATTATTGCGGT
This sequence comes from Nitrospirota bacterium, assembly GCA_016222915.1. Classification (GTDB taxonomy): domain Bacteria; phylum Nitrospirota; class Thermodesulfovibrionia; order UBA6902; family UBA6902; genus UBA6902. The sequence continues at coordinate 6,832 of JACRQA010000014.1, forward strand.
AGCGGCCTTTGCCTTCCACTGCTCCATTGCTGCTGCTACCTCTCTCTCGACAATATACTGAAGCCCCTCGTCAACCGTCAGGATAATATTATTGCCCGGCATGGCTTCTTTTATATCCCCGGTATAACTTCTCCCCCGGGCATCGACACCGACAGAGACGCTTTTGACCTCGCCTTTTAAATATTCATTGTAGACAAGCTCAAGGCCGGCAATACCATGATCATCGATATTTGAGAATCCCAGGATGTGGGAGGCAATCTGCCCTTTTGGATAGCAGCGTTTCGGCTCCTTCACAAAACCTATATCCCCATCGTCTAAACGGTCCTTCAGCTCGCCCAGCCTGCGGCTCGTGTCCAGGTCCATTCTCCTTGCGAGCCACGCAAAGGACTTCTTCTTCTTCTTTGACAATATTCCGTCGATCTCTCCGGTTGAGACCTTTATTATCGGCGCTATCTCTGATGACAGGGTGCGTGTGTCTTCTATCTGGGAGGGGACTGCAAACAGGGAATCCGTTTCGATGTTCGTGGCAAGCTCCTTCATCCTTCTGTCCCATATAACGCCCCGCTGCGGGGTCAGGACCTTTTCTTTGATGTATTGCTGTGAGGCCCTCTGGGACAACTTGTCGTGATCAAGGACCATCAGGTTGATAAGGCGCAGAAATATTGCGGCAAAGCAAAAAAGGATGATCGTAACGAGTGCTACAGCCCTCTTTTTGCTTTTCTGAAGCGGGATTTTTACAGGGTCCTCGTCCCAAAGTTTTTTCGTTTCTATTTTGTCGGTTTTTATCCTTCGCATTTTTTCATTAAGTAATCTGATATGGGCTCCTTTTAGCTATTCCTCATCCCACAATATTATAATTCTCATAAATCAAAACTCTCTGCCGCCGTTGATAAATACAACTGCCTGACCTTACTTCAGTGAAGCCGTGCGGGGGCCTGCCGCTGAGGTCCGGGAGACAAAGAATATATTGTCCCTTTCCGGGTTGCTCATGCCGAGCCGGCTTATCGCAACGTTTTCCACATTGCCCATCGAATAGAAATTGGCCCTTTGCACTACAGCCATTTCTCTTTCGCTCACCAGGTCGCCCCTAAGCCTGTCAAGCTTCCCAATCTCGTATTCCAGATTGACGACAGCGGCCTTCAGCCATACAATTGCAAGCAGGCTGATACCTATATAAATGAAGAAGCCGGCCTTAACAAATGTTCCGCCTTTGGTATTATTTCTTGCTCTTCTTGCAATCATATCTTTTCCCCCACTCTAAGTTTGGCGCTCCTTGATGAAGGATTGCTTTGGCGTTCCAGCCGGGCCGGAACCAATGGTTTTCTTGTAATGATATTAAATAGACCTTCCTTTGCCAGTTTCCTGAAGGCGTTCTTTACGATCCTGTCTTCGAGCGAATGATAGGACAAAATACAGAACCGGCCCCCGGCATCAAGCAATTCCACTCCTGCCTCTATGGCTGCCGGTAATTCCTCCAGCTCCTTGTTCACTTCTATCCTCAGTGCCTGAAATGTCCTCGTCGCAGGATGGATCCGCCCGCGTCTTCTCACCGACATTTCAATTATTGCGGCAAGGTCTCCACAGGACCTGACCGGTTTCTTGCGACGGGCCGCAACTATCGACTTTGCTATCCTTCTGCTGAATCTCTCTTCTCCGAATTTCCATATTATGTCTGCAAGGTCTTTTTCAGAATATCTATTCACAACTGTTTCAGCTGTTACAGCCTGTCTTTTATCCATTCTCATGTCCAGAGGTTCGTCCTTAAGAAAGCTGAACCCACGGCCTTCCGATTTCAGATGCAGGGTGGACACTCCAAGATCAAGGAGTATCCCGTTCACTTTGTTGTAACCCATATTTCTAACAACGGCCCCCATATTTGAAAAACTGTCCTGTACAAGATGGACTGTTTTGTAATCCATTAGACGACGGCCGGCAATTTCGATTGCGTTATCGTCCCTGTCGATGCCGATCAGCGTGCATCGCCCGGCGCGCTGCATAATGCCTTCGGCATGCCCTCCCAATCCAACAGTTGCGTCAACGTATATGCCTGAACTCTCTATCTTCAATGCTTCCAGGACCTCCTCCCGCATTACCGGGACATGAACAATTTCCATCTATCCCGCAGATATATTCATATCTGAAAAACAAAATATGAAATATTCAACGTTAAGGTTTGTCATAATCAAATTACTCATCTTACAAACCAAGTTTGGTAAATTCCTCTTTGAAAGACTGCTTATCTATCTTGGACGGGTCTGCAACACCCTCAAATTCATTTCTGTTCCATATCTCAATCCTGTTTCCAAGGCCCAATAAAACGACCTCGCTGTTTAACCCAGCGTCCACTCTGAGAGCTGATGACACGAGCACCCTGCCTTGTTTATCAATCTCGCATTCGATAGCAGAGCCGATCACCCTGCGCATAAAATATTTAACTGCGTCAGATGTCTGCGGCATTTGATTTACTTTCTCTATAAGCTTCTGCCATTCATCGACGGCATAAGCGCATAAGCACCTGTCAAACACCTCATTTGTTATAATCAGCTTGGAGGAATGATTTGAGGAAAGGATCTCACGAAAAGGCGCAGGAATAATTAATCTCCCTTTCGGATCCAGTGAGTTATAATGCTTTCCAGAAAAACCTAACATCCCTTCCTCCACTTTATGACACTTTTTCCCACCAATACAACTGAGTATATTTATGTTCTTAATTCTTGTCAAGGGAAAAAATAATATTTTTTTACACTTACTATATTTTGTGGTGTAATATTCTTATCCATACAATTTATGGGATATAAATACGGGAATTACGTCTCTATGCTTGGAAAGGAATTGATACGCTACTTGAAGTGATGCAGATAATACCGGCCTTGCGTCTCATCGACACTATCATGTATCCTGATATAAATGATTGACCCAGTGGAGAGATTTCTCAATTATTCGACGGTCGAAAAAGGGCTTTCGGCAAATACAATAGAGGCATATAAGAGAGATATTGAGAAATTCAGCAAATTCATTCAGGAAGCCGGTCAAGATATAAACAGCTTTAAACGGGGAGATATCATCTCCTTTATCAACTCTCTTCGTGATTCAGGGAACCAGGCCACTACTGTGGCAAGAAACCTGGCCACCCTGCGTGGCTTCTGCAAATTCATGCTTATGGAGGGGCTGTTAAAAGAAGATCCCATTGAAAATCTTTTGACGCCGAAAGGCTGGAAGCGAATTCCAAGGATCATCGGAACAGATGAAGTCTCTGCCCTGTTAAATAAACCGGAAGGCGACAAACTCTCACTGAGGGACAAGGCCATTCTTGAGATCATGTATTCATCCGGCTTGAGGGCCAGCGAAGTAATCAATCTGAAAACAGGCGACATTAACTTTGAAGCAGGATTTCTCACAATAACCGGGAAGGGGTCTAAACAACGGGTCGTGCCGGTCCATGAACAAGCGTTGTTGACAATAAAAGAATACATTAAAGAATCAAGGCCTGTATTTTTAAAAAAGAAAACCAGCAATTACCTTTTCCTTGCTAAGGGCGGCAAACCGATGACAAGGCAAAGATTATGGCAGTTGATAAAAAAATATTCCGCTGAACTGTCAATCAAGATATCCCCTCATACTTTGAGACACTGTTTCGCAAGCCACCTTTTAGACGGCGGCGCCGACCTTCGGGCGCTTCAGAAAATGCTCGGACACACCGATATTTCAACAACTCAAATATACACAAAGGTCACGCCTGAAAGGCTGAGGAAAATACACAAAAAGCACCATCCGCGAAGCTGACATTAATAATAGGGCATTCATGCCGGCCTGCATAACCTGTTATTAACGCATCTTATATTTATCTTATATTGTTATAACCTCCAACCAAATAAAACTTGTCAACAATGATTATCAAAGCTATAATGTCAACATCATACAATATGTTTTTGTATTCAACATTACACAAGAAGAATCATGTGCTCTTAAAACATTTAATTCTATTGATGACGGGGAGGGCCGCGTATGTTACAAACAGTCGATAAAAACGATCTTTATTCTTGCTGTAAACCGGACGAACTGCCCTTTAAAACAACAGATGATATTGTGACATTGACCGAAACCATCGGGCAGAAAAGGGCGTTGAGCGCATTAAAATTCGGCCTCGACATTGATAGCCACGGTTTCAATATTTATATTCTCGGTGAAAGCGGCACCGGCAAGTTGACAACCATAAAGGCCATCCTGGAAGAAAAATCAAAAAATGAGACGGTGCCGAATGACTGGTGTTATGTTTATAACTTCAAGAATATTGACCTGCCCCGCGCTATCAGCCTTAAGCCGGGGACAGGGCTTGCGTTACAAAAAGAGATGGACGAATTGATCACCGTGCTCAGGCAGGAAATTCCCAAGATATTTGAATCTAAGGAATATGAAAAACAACGCACGAAAATCCTGGAGGATTTCCAGCATAAACAGAAAGAGCATTTCACCGACCTGGAAAAGGAAGCAAAGGACAAGGATTTTACGTTGAGAAAAACCGTCAGCGGCCTTATCCTGGTCCCTGTAAAAACTACCGGCGAAACATTAAGCGAGGAAGAATATGAGAGTCTTGAGCCAAGGGTCAAAAAGAAGATCGAAACTATCGGCAAAGAGCTCCAGGAAAAACTTGACGATGTTATAAGGATTGTAAGGGAAGAAGAAAAGAAGATCAAAGATATGATGAAGGACCTCGAACGGCAGGCCACGCTGTCTTCGATTGGCCACAGGATAGAGGAGTTGAAAAAATCTTATAACGACAATTCAGAAGTGCCCGATTTCCTGGAACAGGTCAAGGAGGACATACTTGAACACCTTGATGATTTCAAGCCGCAGGAAGAACAGGCGGCCCCGTCGCTTCCATTTATGAAGCCGGCAAAATCAGAGCCCTCGTTTGTCAGATATTCCGTCAACGTATTCGTCAATAACCACGATTTAAAGGGCGCTCCTGTAGTAATAGAGAGCAATCCGACATACTACAACCTCTTTGGAAGGGTTGAACACAAACTCCAGTACGGAGTGGCGATGACGGACTTCACAATGATAAAGACCGGCTCGCTTCAGCAGGCAAACGGCGGGTACCTGGTCATCGACGCCCTTGAGCTCCTGAAAAATATATTTTCCTATGATGCCCTCAAAAGGACCATAAAAGACAAAGAAATAAAAATAGAAGATGTATGGGAACAGTACCGTTTATTGTCTACAGCCACTCTTAAGCCCCAGGCAATTCCATTTAATGTAAAAATCATATTGGTGGGGAACCCCCGTCTTTATTATCTCCTCTATAATCTTGATGAGGAGTACAGGGAGTTGTTCAAGGTTAAAGCCGATTATGAAAATCGTATGGACAGGAATCCCGATCACATGCTCAAGTATGCGAGTTTCATAAAATCAAAATGCGATGAAAGGGGACTGCGGCCTTTTGATCGCGATGCAGTTGCAAAGGTCATTGAGTACGGTTCAAGACTCGCCGAACACCAGCGCAAGCTGTCGGCCAAATTCAGCGATATAGCTGATCTTCTCAGGGAGGCTGATCACTGGGCGCGGTACAATAAACACAGTATAGTGACAGCGGTAGATGTCGATAAGGCTCTTGAAGAGAAGACATATCGCAGCAACAAGGTAGAAAAGAAAATACTCGAAGCGACAGAGGAAGGGACCATCCTCATCGACACAGAAGGGGCCGTTGTGGGTCAGATAAACGGCCTCTCAGTGCTTGATCTCGGAGACTACCGGTTTGGGATGCCGTCCAGGATTACGGCCAGGACATATGCCGGAAGGGCAGGCATTGTCAACATTGAGAGAGAAACCAAAATGAGCGGGAAAATCCATGAAAAGGCGATATTGATCCTCATAGGTTACCTCGGCGGGAAGTATGCCGTGAAACAGTCTCTCAGCCTGACCGCTTACCTCACGTTCGAACAATTATACGGAGGCATAGAGGGGGACAGCGCTACATGCGCCGAGGTCTATGCCCTTTTAAGCAGCATATCAGGGGTGCCGCTCAAGCAATCTTTTGCAATTACCGGTTCCATGAACCAGCATGGGGATGTCCAGCCTATAGGCGGGGTGAATGAAAAGATAGAAGGTTTTTATGAAGTATGCAAACTTACCGGCCTGAATGGCGGGCACGGGGTCATTATTCCAAAACGGAATATAATGAACCTTATGTTGAAAACCGAAGTCATCGAGGCGGTTAAAAGCCGCAAATTCACCATATATTCCATTGACAAGCTGGAAGACGGGATAGAAGTTCTCACCGGTATGCCCCCGGGGGAAATGCAGCCTGACGGCACTTATCCTGAGGGCACATTCAATTTCCTGGTCGCAAAGAAACTGAAAGAACTGTCCGAGGCCCTGAAAGGTGAAAAGGAGCCGGACAACGATAATAACGGCAAAAAGAAAAAAGACAAAAGCAAGGACAAAAAAAAGAAAAAACCAGTTAAGTAGGGGCGGGTAGTCCCGCCCTGCAAGGGCATGGAACGTAAGGGCGGGACTACACCGCCCCTACCCCTCTTCCCCAGACCATCCCTATTTATCACAATCCCTGAAATAGTTATAATAGCTGCAAATCTCTTTGTCTGAAATATGATTGCAAACTTCCCTTTAGGATTAAATTGGATAATCAACCGTTGAAGATATTAATACGCGGCGTTAACTGGATCGGGGACGCTGTTATAACAATCCCGGCGGTCAGGTCCGTCCGCCGCGCATTCCCCGATGCTCATATAAGCCTTCTTGTTAAACCATGGGTTTCAGAGATATTCAGAGAGAGTCCGGACATCGATGAAATAATACTTTACGATGACAGTTTCAAAGGGTATACGGGGAGGCTCAAACTTGCAAAAAAATTGCGGGAGAAGGCATTCGACAAGGCGATACTTCTCCAGAATGCCTTTGACGCCGCACTGATAGCATGGCTTGCAGGGATTCCGGAAAGGATCGGATATAAAAGAGACAGTCGCGGGTTTCTTTTAACAAAGGCCGTGCCGGTTGAAAAAGATATTCTCCAACAGCATCAGGTTTATTATTATCTGAATCTACTGAAGTCGGTGGGTATCGAGCCTGCAGACACGCAGCCGTATTTATTTTTGACCGACGATGAAAGGCGGTCGGCAAGGGACCTGCTTTCTTCCTATTTCCTCACTGACAAAGGCCCGTTAATCGGGATCAATCCGGGCGCAACATTCGGATCTGCAAAGAGGTGGCTGCCTGAACGGTTCGCTGAATTGATAATTAAAGTAATCAGCGAGCTGAACGGGCGGCTGATTATTTTCGGCGGCCCTTCAGAGATCGAAATCGCAGATGATATTATTACGGAAATCAACAGGCTTAAAATAAAATTAAAAATAGAAAAAATCGGATCACGCATACTGGTTATGGCCGGAAAATCAAATCTGCGGGAGCTTGCCGCCCTGATATCCGAGTGTGATGTCCTTGTAACAAACGACTCAGGCCCTATGCATATGGCATCGGCCCTGCTTGTGCCGACAGTCGCCATATTCGGTTCCACCGACAAAACAGCGACAGGGCCTTTTGGAAGAGGGCACAGGGTTATTTCAAAGGACTTGCCTTGCTCGCCCTGCATGAAGAGGGAATGCCCCGAAAGACATCTTAATTGCATGACCGCTGTTACGGCCGATGAAGTGTTTAATGCCGTCAGGGAAATCCTTCCAGTCACCAGGGCCGTCTTTCTGGACAAAGACGGGACCCTTATCGAAGATAAACACTATCTGAACAGTTTTGACGGCCTTGTTATATTGCGCGGCACAAAGACCGGGTTGAAGAAATTAAAAGAGGCAGGCTTCAAACTCATCGGGATAACAAACCAGTCAGGGATTGCGCGGGGGACAGTAGATCGTGAATTCGTAGAACGCTCAAATGAATATCTTGAAAAAGAACTGGGGATAGATGATTTTTATTATTGTCCCCACCACCCTGATGAAAAGTGCGGTTGCAGAAAACCCGAACCGCTTTTACTTCTAAAGGCCAGAAGCGAGCACCTGATAAATCTAAAAACTTCCTATGTAATAGGGGACAAAGAATCGGACGTTTTACTTTCCTGGAAGACGGGGGCCGCCAGCATTCTGTTATCACCAACGCCTCTTTTTGAAAAGACAAGCGCATCTTATATCGCTAAGGATTTAAAAGACGCCGTTGAGTGGATATTGGCTAGGGAGAAGTCACTTTTATGAAACAGAGGTATCTCTTAATTCTGTTTGTTTGTCTTCTGGTTTTCCCCTCCCTCCTTGAGGCAGGCGACACAGTAAACAAGAGATTCGTTTACTATATATACTGGTCGGGAATAAAGGCCGGGGAAGCTGTATTGGACTATAGCAGCACCCCGGACGGCATAACAATAAGAACGCATGCCACCTCGGCGCCGGTAGTTTCTCTTTTTTATCCGGTTGACGATATTGCAGAGAGCACCCTTTATCCTGACGGGTACCCGAAAAAATTTACCTTAAAAGTCCGGAAGGGCCTCTATAAAAGGGACAAGGTCACATACTTTGAAAGGAAAACCGACGGTAAGCCCCAAAAAATCATATATCATAATTCGCTGGACAACAAGACCCTGGAATTCTTTTTAGACAGACAAGCGTACGATCCCCTGTCAGCCTTTTATGAAATGACAAAATGGGACCTGAAAATCGGACAGTCGGCTTTTATCGACATCTTTGACAGTAAAAAACTCTTTAACACTGAAGTACAGGTGCTGAAAAAGGAAAGGGTCACGGTGCCGGCAGGGGAATTCAATACCATAGTGGTAAGACCCATTATAAAGTCCGAAGGGATTTTCCGGAAAACGGGAGATATCACTATTTGGGCGACAGACGACGACAGGAAATTACCCGTCCTGTTAAAAAGCAGGGCCATAATCGGTCACTTCTCAGCCGAGCTGGTAGAAGGCCAATAAATGACATTACTCTTCCCATATTGATAAAAGATTAGGTATCATATTTAACTTAAGCCGGACTCTTTGTCTGGATGAGAGTCACAATTTATCTAATAATTAAATATTAAAAGCATATCGGATCATCCAAGGAGATAAAAATGAATATTTCTGTTATTGGAAGCGGCTATGTCGGCCTGATCACAGGGGCATGTTTTGCGGAGTTCGGCTTAAATGTTACTTGTGTGGACAACGATGTTAAAAAGATAAAGTCACTGAAAAAAGGGCTTGTGCCGTTTTATGAGCCGGGCCTTGAAGAGATAATGCAGAGAAACATCAAGGCCGAGCGCCTGCACTTTACATCCGATATCGCTGAGGCAGTGGATTCTTCCCTTGTTATTTTTATAGCAGTGGGGACGCCTCCCCGGGGGGACGGCTCCGCAGAGATGAAATATGTAGAGGAGGTTGCAAAAGAAATAGCGAAAAATATAAAGAGTTATAAAGTGATCGTGACCAAGAGCACAGTTCCGGTCGGCACGGGGGAGAAGGTCCGGAAGATCATATCAAAAAACCTGAAAGAGAACATAGATTTTGACGTTGTATCCAATCCTGAATTCCTGCGGGAAGGCGCCGGGATCGAGGACTTTATGAGGCCCAACAGGATCGTTATAGGCGCTTCAAGCGACCAGGCGACCGCAATCATGAAAGATCTCTACAGGCCCCTTTATCTTATTGAGACCCCTATCGTCATTACAGATGTAAAAACCGCCGAGCTCATTAAATATGCATCGAATGCCTTTCTGGCCACTAAGATATCATTCATCAATGAACTCGCCAATCTCTGCGAAATAGTCGGAGCAAATGTCCAGACAGTCGCAAAGGGGATGGGACTCGACCACAGAATAGGCCCCAAATTCCTTCACGCGGGCCCCGGCTACGGCGGCTCGTGTTTTCCAAAGGACACGCTGGCCCTCTTACAGATCGGCAAGGAGCATAACGTCAACCTCGGAATCATATCGGCAACGATAAAAGCCAATGAATTGCAAAAGGAAAAAGCCGCCAACACAATAATTGCAGCGTTGGAAAAGCCAAAGGGTAAGACCATATGTATACTTGGTTTGTCTTTCAAGCCGAACACAAATGACTTGAGAGACGCGCCCGCCCTCTTCATTATAGATAAGTTATTAAAGCAAGGGGCCAGGGTAAGGACCTATGACCCCGTTGCAATGGAAGATGCAAAGGCTTTCATGACGAAAGTGACATTTTGCAATGATGCCTATGATGCCGCCAAGGGTGCTGACGCTGTAGTAATAGTTACGGAATGGAACCAGTTCAGGAATCTGGACCTCGGCAAACTGAAAAAGCTCGTGAAAGGGAAATATTTCTTTGACCTCCGGAATATATACGAACCCGACAGATTAATAAAAATGGGTTTCAATTATTATTCAACCGGAAGGGCGCAACGGCAACAATAGCTAAGGACTGCCTTGACTTTACGGGGCAAATTAAACTAAATTATTGCTTATGCGAAAACCATTTATAGCGGCTAACTGGAAGATGAACAAGACAGTTGAGGAGACGGAAGAGTTCATTAATGCCTTCCTCCCACTCGTTAAAGGTGTTTCAGATGTCGACATTTTGCTTGCCCCTCCGTTCACATCTTTGGGGACTGCATCGAGGCTTCTGAAGTCATCTAATGTGGTCCTTGCAGCACAGAATGTGTTTTATGAAGAAAAAGGGGCCTACACCGGCGAGATATCCGTAGGGATGCTCAAGTCCGCCGGATGTACCTGTGTTATTATCGGGCATTCGGAAAGGAGACAGTATTTTTCCGAAACCGATGATATCGTAAACAAGAAAATCAAAACCGCCAGGAAAAACGGCCTTGACGTAATTCTCTGCATCGGGGAGTCCCTGGAGGAAAGGGAAGCAAACAAAACATTCAGCGTATTAGACAGGCAGCTTGCCGGTTCGCTTTCAGACCTGCCTCTTGACGGGATAACAATTGCCTATGAACCGATATGGGCCATTGGGACAGGTAAGACAGCCACAAAGGAACAGGCTAACGAAGCACATGCATATATCCGTCAGTGGCTGAGAAAGAACAAAGAAGGCGCAGACGCCGTCAGAATACAATATGGCGGAAGCGTCACTCCTGACAATGTTGAATCTCTGATGTCACAGCCGGAAGTGGACGGCGCCCTTGTCGGAGGTGCAAGTCTCAAGCCCGACAGTTTTGCAAAGATTGTAACAGGCGCAATAAAAAAATAAGAGGAAAATATAAAAATGTATACCGCCGTAGTCATTCTTCATTTAATAGTATGTTTGTTTCTCATTTTCATTATATTGATACAGAGCAGCAAAGGCGCTGAGATGGGCGCGGCATTCGGCGGTTCAAGCCAGACCCTATTCGGAAGCAGAGGCGCTGCCACTTTTCTCAGCAAACTGACGACCGCTGCGGCCATTTTATTTATGGTCACCTCCCTCACACTCGCGATTTTTTCTGTTAATCGGACATCCGTCATGTCATCAGCCCCGGTAAAAGAAGCCCCTGCAATCCCTCCCGTTGAAACGAAGTCCGGACCTGTCCAGGAGCAGAAGCCTGTAGCGCCCGGTCAGGGGGAATCACAGGGAACGCCCGTACAGATACCGGAGCCCGGACAGCAGAAGAATCCAGCCAATTAATATTTAGTTCAATTGCTTTACTTCTGCCTCACTGAGCAGCAGTCTGGCCTTTACAAGTTTCCTGAGTTTGCTCTCTACTTTCCCGGAATTCCCGGCTGCAAGCGCCTGTAGAAGGTCCCCTTCAAGCTCTGCGACTTCAAGACGCTTATAATAATCGAGGGATTCCTTGAGGTGGGCCAATACAATCTTACCGGTCAAAATCGGATGATTGTTTGTGACATTCGCGTCACTGAACCTGGTGCCGTGCTCAAGCTCCACTTCCAGGCCCATGCAAAAGTCTTCGATATCTATATTCATCCCTTCGTAATTCACTTCTTTCAAAATTATTCTGCCTTCCTCAGGTGAAACCTTCGGTCCTTTCATCGCCGTCCAGTCACTGAGATTAAGCGCCTTACATACCCTTTTCACTTCATCGACAGTTACATATTGCGGTATTTCCATTAGTGCCTCCTAATAATAATTTTATCTTCGACTCCCCCATTTGGAAATAAAAATAAAACAGAATAAATTATACTGCGGGAATTAGATTAAAGAAATAATGCGGACCGGCTTTTTAAACGTATGAATCAATATGTGTTCCTTTTGAATGATTCATCCGGATTACGTTTCCACTGCGGTCGTAGGTGTTAATGACAGCGGTTTGACCCATTGCAAGCAGGGGATAAGGGGCGTTCTTTTCGGGGACCGGGACGGTACGTGGAATTAAATCTCCGCCAGCGGCAAACTTCCGATTGAGCGGGGTCACATCTATGATTCTGTCATTGTCCTGAGATTCATTCTTATTCCTGCCGGAAAAATTATTATTGATCCGGACATCATTGACCGTATAGTTATTCTGCTTCAACCGGAAGAAATTAAGGATATTGAAATTAATAACGGTTGTCATGGTTTTGTTATTTAAAAACTGTCCGGTAAATAATTTTCATTATACCAGTCCGGGGGAATAATTAAAATACTCCTGCACAACAATGCCGAAGACCCTAACCTGCCAAACACTGTTATATCGTTTTTATGGAAAAAACAGGCTCTGTTATTGCTTCATTCCGGCACTCTGGGCATTTGCTCGGCTTCTTCAGTTTTTCTCTTTTCTCAAACACAAAGCCGCACTTTTTGCATTCTGAAGGGGTAATTATCAAGGTCAGTCCCTTCCTGCTTACCGACTTTTGAATGTGCTGAAGATGGTCGTTTACAGCTTTCTCGGAAATCCTGACGGCCCCTGAAATATCCTTGGCCGAGAGAGGCTGCTCAATAAGAATCGATATTATATTCTTCCTTACAGTCTCAAGTCGCTCGTCGGGAACAAATGGTTTTTTAGGTTTGTTTTTCACCTTACAATCAGACAGGCGGTCCGCCGGACGAAGGGGCATGGCGAGCCCCGCCCCTACCCTTCTATGATATTAACAACGCATAAAGCTATTCCAATATTTCAAAGACACAGTGCTTGCCGAGTTTGGTCCCGGCAGCGCTCAGGACTGTTCTTATTGCCCGCGCAGTATTGCCCTGCTTTCCGATAATCTTGCCGATGTCGCTTTTGGCGACCCGCAATTCAAAAACAACGGTCCTTTCTCCAGCTACTTCGGTAACTGAAACCTCCTCAGGACTGTCCACCAGGGCCTTTGCCATTTTTTCAATTAGTGCCTTCATACCCACCTCCATGAGAATCCGGGTGTTTTACCGCCCGGTATTTTCAAAAGATTTATCACAACAGATGCCGGCTGTAACCAGAGCCTCATTTACCATATAATTATCGGATTTCTACTGTTAACGACATCTTATCATATTACCCGGATATTTAAAACAAAAAATATTAGTCATCCGGAATATCAACCAAGGCGGCGATTTGTAGTTCATTGAATAAACCATATCTTAAATCTTAGAATAGTAGCTGAACAATCAATGATACAGGTCAGCAATTTAGACAAAGTATACGGGCAACAGGTTGTCTTCGATAAGGCGGGTTTTACGGTCAATCAAGGAGAACGCGTCGGGTTTATAGGAAGAAACGGCCACGGCAAGACCACTCTTTTCAGGATGATACTCGGGCAGGAACACCCTGACTCCGGGACCATCGGCATCCCCAATGGTTACAGGACAGGGCACCTTTCCCAGCACCTGAGGTTTACCGAAGATACGGTATTGAAAGAGGCATGCCTCAGCCTCCCCTCTTCAGAAGAAGGTCCGGATGAGAAATACAAGGCTGAAACCATCCTTATGGGCCTGGGGTTTTCCACGGACGATTTCATCACCGCCCCCTCGGCGCTTTCGGGCGGCTATCAGGTGAGGTTGAACCTTGCCAAGGTGCTGGTATCAGACCCTGATATCCTGCTCCTTGACGAACCGACAAACTATCTTGATATAGTTTCCCTTCGCTGGCTTGCCCAATTCCTGCGCAACTGGCAGAAGGAGCTCATTATCATCACCCATGACCGCAGCTTCATGGACAGCGTCACTACGCATACCATGGCAATCCACCGCTGCAAGATACGCAAGGCTGCCGGCCCGACTGAAAAGGTATATCAGCAGCTCCTAATGGAAGAAGAGATACACGAAAAGACCCGGACCAACGATGAAAAAAAACGGAAGGAGATCGAGCAGTTCATAAACCGCTTCAGGTCAAAGGCGACCAAGGCCAGGGCCGTACAGTCAAGGATCAAGGCCCTGCAGAAAAAAGAGCGGCTTGAGAGACTGACCGAAATAAAAGACCTTGAATTCACTTTCAACTCAGCTCCCTTTACAGGCAAACACCTTATGGAGGTGAAAGACCTGTCTTTCGGATTTGACGTCGAATCGCCCAGGTTGATTGAGAAGCTGGACCTCTATGCCGGGAAGAATGACCGCATAGCCATTATAGGTAAAAACGGCAAGGGCAAGACCACGCTTCTAAACCTCCTCGCACGGGAGCTTACCCCGTTGCGCGGGACTGTCCACTATCACCGGGACCTGAAACTTGCGTATTTCGGACAGACAAATATAAATAGGCTGAACCCGGACAAGACCGTGGAAGAGGAAATTATGGACGTACACCCGGAGCATAGCCGTGGATCTGCCCGCAAGATATGCGGCGCCATGATGTTCCCCGGGGACCAGGCGCTGAAAAAGATCAGCGTCCTTTCAGGGGGTGAAGGGAGCAGGGTCCTGCTCGGCAAGCTGCTCGTCAGCCCCGCCAATATGCTTCTGCTGGATGAGCCCACCAACCACCTGGATATGGAGTCGACCGAATCTCTTGTTGAGGCAATCGATGAATTCGGGGGCGCAGTCATTATCGTTACACACAGCGAGATGATACTCCATACGCTTGCTACGAGACTGATTGTTTTTGATGACGGAAAGGTCACCCTTTTTGAAGGGACATATCAGGACTTTCTTGATCGTGTCGGGTGGAAAGGTGAACAGAAGATGCCCCAGCCCGAGACCGTAGTCACATCACCTCCTGCCCAGCCTGTAGATAAAAAATACGTCCGCCGTCTCCGGGCTGAATTGATCAATGAAAAATCAAGGACGCTGGGGGTGCTTCAAAAGAGGATCGATGAAATCGAAAACGAGATCATCAGCCTGGAAGAAAAGACCGACATGGACAATAAAGAGCTCTTCGAGGCCTCCATAAAGAGCGACGGCGGAGCAATTAAGTCGTTGACAAAGGCCATTCACGATGCAAAGTCAAGGATCGATTCCCTGTTCCCCGAACTGGAGCGGCTCCATGAAGAGCTTGACATCAGGACCCGCGAATTTGAGGAAAGGCTCAGCGCCATGGAAGTTTCCTTATAAGCACATCCTGTTTTATATAAATTGATTTTATTGTAATATTGTCCTATGAACAGAGACATCTGGATATTCCTTTTTGCCCTCGGCATCATCCTTTTCAACTGGCCTATAATGAGCATATTCAGTTACAGAAAAGAGCAAAAGGGCAGCAAACTCGTATCAAACCCGTACGTTTATTCCCTCTCACTCGCGGTCTACTGCACCTCATGGACGTTTTACGGCAGCGTGGGCAAGGCCGCAAACGCGGGCCTTAATTTCCTTACGATATATATCGGCCCCACTCTGATGGCGGCCCTGTGGTGGATTGTCCTCAGAAAGATAGTATATATCTGCAAGGAAAACAGGATCACTACCATCTCGGACTTTATTGCCTCGCGCTACGGCAACTCTCTCTTTCTCTCCGTCCTCGTAACGCTCGTCGCGGTAATCGGGATAACCCCCTATCTGGGGCTTCAGCTCAAGGCGATCATGACGACCTTTTCCATCCTTACGGGACAGTCTGAAGTGAGCGGGTTTGTTGGATGGTTGATTACCCTTGTGCTCGGGGTCTTCGCCATATTCTTCGGGGCAAGGAAGGTCGACGTCTCTGAACGGCACGGCGGCCTTATCTTCGCAATCGCCTTTGAATCGGCCATAAAGCTGATCGCCTTTATTTCCGTGGGGGTCTTTGTATCGTACGGGCTGTTTGACGGTATCGGAGGCATTTTTGACAGGATCAGAAATTCGGAATTCGCGGGCCTGATGACCCTTGGAGGGAATTCCAATGTAAGCTTCACGGAATGGGCCTCACTGACGTTTCTCTCGATGATGGCCATCATGTTCCTGCCGAGACAGTTCCATGTGTCCGTTGTGGAAAACTCATCAGACGAACACATCAAAAAGGCGATGTGGCTTTTCCCCCTTTATCTTTTTCTCATAAACATCTTTGTGCTGCCCATAGCGTACGGCGGCCTGCTCCTCGGTGAGCCCCGGCAGAACGCCGATTTTTTTATGCTCACCATACCGCTCAAGCACGGCGTCCCGTATCTTGCGCTCCTGGCCTTTATCGGAGGGTTTTCCGCGGCCACCGCAATGGTCATTGTGGAATCGCTTGCCCTGAGCACGATGGTGATGAACAGCTTTGTGATGCCCGCGCTCTGGCGGATGAACGCGATGAAGGGTTTTTACGTGATGATACTTAATACGAGAAGGATCATAATTATAGGGTTGATCTTTCTCGGATATCTCTTCGCCGTATCTATCGGGCATTTCTACAGCCTGGTCGACATAGGGCTGAAGTCGTTTGAGGCGGTCACGATATTCGCGCCGCCGCTGCTGTTCGGACTTTACTGGAAAGGCGGGAACAAAAAAGGCGCGATAGCAGGTATCATCGCAGGTTTCTCAGTATGGATGTATACACTCATGATACCCGCGCTCATGAGGGCGGGTATTATTGAGAACGAAGGTTTCTGGGGAAAGGTATTCAATTCAACGTTCCTGAACCCGACGGCATTATTCGGCCTCGAAGGTCTTGACCGCTGGAGCCATTCATTGTTCTGGGGGCTTCTGTTTAACATTGTGCTCTATGTGGGCGTTTCAATCTTTACCACCCAGGACGCTGAGGAAGAGAGGCAGGCATTTAAATTCGTCGAATCATATTCATCGAGGATGCTCCCAGCGCGGGGCATTTACAGCATCGAGCAGATCGAGGACATACTGGGACATTATACAGGGAAGAAAGAGGCGAAGGACTTCATCTGGAATTTTCTTTCACGCAACAACATCCAGCGGGAATATGTTTCACAGAACGACCTGATCAGGATAAGACACGAGGCTGAAAAAATATTGTCCGGTGCTCTCGGCTCCCCGATAGCCGCCATAATATTTGAAGACAAGTTCACCCTCACAGACCAGGAAAGGGGCGAACTGTCCAACTCCATAAAACAGATAACGGACACACTCAGGCTTTCAAGACAGGAGCTGGCGGACGCGAACAGGAACCTGGCATATCTGAAGGACTTCAGTGAGAACATTATCGAAAGCGCACCGGTCGGTATCGTGACCATTGATTCCGCATTTAAGGTCAAATACTGGAACAGGGAGATGGAGGCCATCACCGGAATCAGGAAATCATCTGCCTTCAACCTGTCACTCATAAATCTCCTGCCCTGGATGAAGGCCGAGCTCTTTACGCAGGGCGTACACGGCGAGATGATAGTGCAAACACCTGCGATGCAGTCTTTCAAGATCAATATCAGCCCCCTGAAAGACCCTTCAGGCGGTTTCGTCGTCATCATCGAAGACATAACCGAAAAGAAGAAGATGGAGGAACAGCTCCTGCATTCCTCAAAACTTGCGAGCATCGGGAGACTGACCGCCGGCATATCGCATGAAATCGGGAACCCGCTCGCGTCAATATCTTCCCTTGTCCAGGAATTGAGGGCGCAGAAACTGGATTCGGAAGAAGAGAAGAAATTCACGGAATCGTCGCTCAAAACTATCAACAGCCATATTGAACGTATTGTTAATATAGTCAGGAGCCTCGGTGATTTCGCCAGGATATCATCGTCTGAAAAGACCGTGACCGGAATATCCGACATCCTCAACAGGACGATCAACCTGATCAGCTACGACAAGAGGTTCAAGAACATCAAATTGAAGCTTGACGTCGACGAAATCCCTCCGCTGAAAATGAACCCCGACCAGATGCAGCAGATGTTTTTCAACTTCATACTCAATGCCCTTGACGCTATGCCTGACGGAGGCGGCCTCACTATTTCCATAAAGCAGGCAGGAAAATTTATTGAGATAATCTTTAAAGACACCGGCACAGGCATAGAAGAGTCCGCACTGGACAGGATATTCGACCCTTTCTATACCACCAAGACGCCGGGGAAAGGAACCGGGCTTGGGCTAAGCATCTGCTATGGTATAATCAAAGACCATAACGGCACGATAAATGTAAAAAGCGGAAAAGGAGAAGGAACTACCTTTGTCATAAGGCTCCCGAAGGAACAGAATGGATAAGAGACTGCTTATCGTAGAAGATGAAGAGACCCTGTGCGAGTCCCTGAAGAGGGTGCTCTCAAGAGAAGGCTATCTGGTTGATACGGTCAACACTGCCGAATCCGCCCTTTCAATACTTCAGGAGAGGCCATATGACCTTATAGTGACCGACATCATCCTGCCGGGGATAAACGGGATAGAGCTGATCCGGAAGATCAGGGAAGACAACCCTGAACAGATCGTAGTAGTCATGACGGCCTATGCGTCCCTGGAGACAGCTGTCGAGGCCCTGCGCGCTGGTTCCTATGATTATATAGTAAAGCCGGTAATGCATGAAGAGATCAAACAGATAGTCAAGAACGCAATCAACCAGAAAGTGCTCCAGAAGGAGAACCTCCTGCTCAAGTGCCAGCTTGAAAATAAATATGACATTGAAACGATATCGCTCTATAAAAGCCCGGTAATGCATAAGCTCATTGGTGAAATTAAAAGCAGCGCGGACGGCACGGCCAATCTCCTTATACTTGGGGAAACGGGGACGGAAAAGGACCTCTTTGCAAAGCTCCTGCACAGCATAAGAAAGACCCAAAAACCCTTCCTGCCGATACCTTGCAATACAGTTGATCCGAATGCTCTCCGGCAGGCACTGGACGCCGCAGACGGCGGAATGATATTTCTTAATGATATCCTCTGCCTTAATGCCGATCTCCAGGCAATTCTGTCGGGCCTGCTGAAAGAGCGGGACCTCAGGACCATTGCAGCAGCAGACCGGGACATTGAATCCGCATTACAAGAGGGAGTATTCAACAAAGAACTGCTTCAGTTTATAAAAGGCACCACGATACGGATACCTTCCCTCCGGGAGAGAAAAGAGGACATCGAGCCCCTGGCCAATTATTTCATCCAGAAATATTCTGAAGAATTCTGCAGGGGGGCCAGATCACTGGACAACGGCTCTCTAGAGCTCCTGGTCAATTATGACTGGCCGGGGAACGTCAGGGAACTTCAGAATGTGATTGAGCGGGCGGTATTAATATCTTCCGGAGAGGTCATCGGGCCGGAGCACCTGCCTTCATTAAAATAAAATAACAATATATAATCCATGGCCGGTCCCGTCCAAACAGAGTGGCGGCGCCGGTAATAGAAAAAGAATTAACTATAAACCATACCCCGTGTTTGCCACCTGTACAGCCGTTATTATTTATTGTAAAATTTAACTATATCCATTCAACAGAGTTACCGCCAAGGAGAACACGATGAGCGCTGAACTGCATATCCTGCAGATCGAAGACAATCCAGGGGACGTCAGGATAATAAAGGAGCTTTTAAGAGAAGCTAAAGACAGGGTGTATATCATTGAGCACGCAGGCACACTGGAAACCGGGCTGAAAATCTTGTCGTCATCAGCCATAGATGTCATACTGCTTGACCTTAACCTCCCTGATTTCAATGGCATCGATTCCCTGGAAAGGGTCATCTCTATTGCGGCTGATGTCCCTGTAATCATAATGACGGGCCTGGAGGATGAAAAGGCCGCAATAAACGCGGTAAAAAGCGGGGCGCAGGATTATCTGGTCAAAGGTCAGGTCGGCCGCAGATTACTTCTGCGGTCCATTCATTACTCCATTGAAAGGAAGAAAACCGATGTCCAGCTCAGGGCGAGCGAAGCGCGGGCGCGGGCCATCTCCGATTCCTCCCTTGACGGGATAATCGTCATGGATGGAGACGGTGTCATAACCTATTTCAACAAGGCGGCTGAAAGGGTGTTCGGGTACGCGGAACACGAGGTCCTCGGAAGGAGGCTGCATGACGTGATGGTGTCTGAAAAGGCGCGCCAGCAGTATTACCGGAAACTCCCGGCTTTCGATGAAACGGGGCAATGCGAAGTGATCGGGAAGACCCTTGAGTTGACCGGGACAAGGAAAGACGGCTCAAAATTTCCCCTGGAATTATCTATTTCATCTTTCAGGATCAAAAACAAATGGCATTCCGCAGGCACGGTAAGAGACATTACCAGGCGCAAGCAACTGGAAGAGCAGCTCCGCATGACTGCCATAACGGATGAGCTGACCGGTCTTTTTAACCGGCGGGGCTTTTTCAGGCTTGCAGAACAGCAGTGCAAACTGGCCAATCGCACAAAAAGAAAGATGTCACTCCTGTATATTGACTTAAATGACTTGAAGACAATAAATGATACGCTCGGCCATGACACGGGTGACCGTGCGCTCATTGACTGCGCCGCCATACTGAAAAAGACTTTCCGCGAGTCCGATATACTGGCGCGGATAGGGGGCGACGAGTTTGCAGTACTTTTAACTGAACATTCTGATGTTGATATAGACAGTATCGTAATCGGTAATCTCAGGACCAATACCGGCATTTTCAACCAGGAGATAAAAAGGAATTACATGGTCTCATTCAGTATCGGCTCCGCACACTTCGACCCCGCCGATCCCTGCTCCGCAGGGGACCTTTTATTAAGGGCAGATACCGCCATGTACGAGGACAAAAAACAGTACCACGAACAACGTGTAAAGGACCCCTCATGGAAGGAAAACCGCTTGCATTCCCGTGTTGCCGTGATAAACGGATATAAGGTGTCGCTTGATGGTAAAAACGGGATGATTGTAAAAAATATCAGCCTCGGAGGTATATGTCTGGTATTACCTGAAATGGTGTCCCGTGACGCCGAATATGAAATAAATATTACGACCCCGGAGAACGAAGATCTTTTCCCTCGCGGAAAGGTCGTATGGTTCCGCCAGGTTAATAACGGAAGCAGCGGCCCGTGTTCGTATGAAGCCGGACTGCAATTTGTCGGAAAGAACGCGGATATTGATAATGCGCTGACGAAACTTATAAGCGTCCTTATGGTCGGCCGTTAAGGCCACAGCCGTGACCTCGCATCCTCTGAGCAACCGTCCGGACCATGTTTAACACTTCCGTAAGCAAGTCTGATAGGTTACCAATCGAAGTACCTGATGACTACAACAGCATCGCTTCTTTTACCTGCTGTGCCTTTTCTTTGCCCGCAAGCTTTTCAGCGATGGCCAGAGCGAAATACAATGCAGTCCCCGGCCCCCTGCTGGTCAGTATGTTGCCGTCCTCGACAACGGTCTTTTCCTCGTAGATCGCCGGACCGAGTTTGTCTTTGAAGGACGGATAGGATGTCACGCGTTTGCCTTTGAGGATGCCTGCATTGGCCAGGACAAAAGGAGCGGCACAGATCGCACCGGTCATTTTTCCCTTGCTGCTGAAGTCTCTTATGAGCGCCCCTACCCTTGTATCGGCGTCAAGGTTAGCAGCGCCGGGCATGCCGCCGGGCAGGACAAGCATCTCAAAATCATTTGATTTAATGGTATCGATGACCGTATCGGGGATTACTTTAACATGACGGGCGCTTGATACAGGCCCTTCGTGAAGACCTGCTGATACAACCTCGATCCCCGCCCTCCTGAGCACATCAATGATGGCCACTGCCTCCAGCTCTTCAAATCCATCGGCCAGTATAATCACAACTTTTGCCATACAGACCTCCTTCGTCACCTGTTCACGGATATTATACCTTATCAAAAATACGGTCGAACCGTTCCAACAGCTTAAACTGTTCAAACCGATCAAGCGATTGAAACGGTTGAAACTGTTTTTCACTGTTATAGTATATTATTAAATACCATGATCCTCGAAGAAGCGATAAGCTTTTTAAAGAAGAACCCCCCTTTTCAGCTCCTTGATGAACCTGTGCTGAAGGACGTCGCTCACAGTCTCTCAATGGAATTCTATCCGAAAGACACGGTCATCCTGAAGCAGGACGGGCCTCCGAGCGAAGCAGTCAGGACCATAAAAAAAGGCAGCGTAAAGATATTGATGAAGGCTGAAGGCGGGATTGACTCCATTATTGACTACAGGGGAGAAGGCGACAGCTTCGGTTTTGTTTCCCTGATTGCAAGGGACAAGCAGAAGACCACGGTCATTGCCGCCGATGACACCATCTGCTATACCCTCGGCAGGGACAAGGTATTAAAGCTCATCGAGTCGAGACCCGCGTTCGCCGAGTATTTCATGTCCCACCTGACAAGGTACGTTGAAAGGACGTTTGAGGAAATGAAGGGCAGAAGCCTTGCCTACAGCGGGACAGACCGGCTTCTGTTCACAACGCCTTCCGGAGACATCGCCAAAGAGGTGATAACAGTCCCGGAAGACACGACGCTTCAGGAAGCAGCGCAGGTCATGGCAAAGCAAAGGATCAGTTCGCTGATTGTCCTCAACAAAAACAATGTGCCTGCCGGGATCATCACAGACCGCGACCTGCGGAGGGTCGTTGCAAACGCCCGCAATGTGACCGACCTGGTAAAAAACATCATGAGCATTTCACTCATCAGGGTCGACGCGAACGATTCATGTTTTGATGCGGTGCTGAAGATGATCAAGTACAACATACACCATATGATCGTAATTAAAGAGGGGGAATTGAAAGGCATCATTACCAATCATGACCTGATGCTCCTTCAGGGGACGTCGCCGTTGTCCTTTGTAAATGACATCGAGAAACAGCAGACCATTGAGGACCTCGTCAATGTCTCGGCAAAGATGAACACGATAATAGGACTGCTCCTGCAGGAAAGCACAAAGGCCGGCAGCATTACCGGCATTATCACCGAGATAAACGACCGGCTGCTGAAAAAGGTCATCGAGATAGCGGAGAAGAAATTCGGACAGCCTCCGGTGCCTTACTGTTTTATCGTCTACGGCAGTGAAGGGAGGAAAGAGCAGACCTTCAAGACAGACCAGGACAATGCGATAATATATGCCGACACGCAGTCGGCTGGCGCCGAAGAAGAGGCGGAAAAATATTTTTCCGCGCTTGCTGTGTTCATAAAAGACAGCCTTGTACAAATAGGCTTTGCTTCATGCCGTGCGGATTACATGGCGAGCAATCCGAAATGGCGCAAGCCACTGAAGCGATGGAAGGAATATTTTGAAAATTGGATAACAAGCCCGACGCCTGAAGCTGTCCTTAAATCCCTCATATTTTTTGACATGAGGCCCGTGCACGGCAAATTCAGCTTATGCAATGAGCTGGGCAGTTTCTATATGCCGCTGATCGCGAAAAATAAAATTTTCCTCGGGCACATGGCAAACATAATCGTAAAGAACAGCCCTCCAATAGGGTTTCTGAAATCATTTGTCGTGGAAAAAAGCGGTGAACACAAAAATGAATTCGACCTTAAACTGAAGGGCGTGATGCCGCTTAATGATATAATCAGGCTCTTCTCACTTGAAAGCGGTATAAAACTGACCGCCACGCTTGACAGGATAGGCGCGCTAAAGACCAGGCATCCCGCAGTCAAAGAATATCACAATGAGCTTGTGCATGCCTTTGAGTTTCTTATGATGCTGAGGATGCATTATCAGTTCGAGCAGATAAAGGAGAGACGCCCCCCGGAAAATTTTATAAACCCCGATCAGCTCAGCAACCTCGAAAAAAAAACCATCAGGGAGGTATTTCATCTGATATCAAAAATGCAGGGGACGGTTGTTGAGATGTACAAGCCTTTGATTGTATGATTAATCCTTATGGCTGAACGAATACTCATAGTTGAAGACGAAGGGACCCTGCGCGAATCGCTGAAAAGGGTGCTCTCGCAGGAAGGATATGCTGTTGATACAGTCAACAGCGCCGAGTCCGCCATCCAAAGCATTGAAGACGGCACGTACGATCTCATCATTACGGACATTATTCTTCCTGGAATTGACGGCATAGAACTTGTACGCAGGGTAAGGGAAAAATTTCCCGATCAGTCGGTTATCGTAATAACCGCATACGCCTCTCTGGAAACAGCTGTAGGCGCTTTGAGGGCCGGCGCTTACGATTATGTAGTTAAACCCATCATCCATGAAGAGTTGAAAAGGACCATCAAAAACGCATTGAGGGAAAAGGCCCTGAAAGCTGAAAACCTCATCCTGAAAAAGCAGATTGAAAACAGATATGATTTCGGGAAGATAATCGGGCAGAGCAAGGTCATGACTTCCCTGATAGATGAAGTCAAAAAGATCGCCGACTCAAAGAGCAACGTCCTGCTTTTAGGCGAGACCGGGACCGGCAAAGAACTGTTTGCACGGGCAATTCACTACAACAGCTCAAGGCGGGAAAAACCGTTCATCCCCATAAATTGCAGCGCCATACCGGAAAACCTCCTTGAGTCCGAACTGTTCGGGTACACAAAAGGCGCATTCACCGGTGCTGTATCATCCAAAAGGGGATTGTTTGAGGAGGCTGACGGCGGATCGATTTTCCTCGACGAAATAGCGGACATGACTCTCTCCTTACAGGCAAAGCTCCTCCGCGTAATTGATGACCTTGAGATACGTCCTCTCGGCGGCGTTCAGAGCAGAAAGATCGACGTGCGCTTTATCACCGCGACAAACAGGGACCCTATAAAGGCAGTCAAGGACGGGGTCTTCAGGGAAGACCTATATTACAGGATAAACGTTGTTACTCTGAAGCTCCCCCCGCTGCGTGAACGGAGAGAAGACATCTTAGTGCTCTCCAAACACTTCCTGAATAAATATTCAAACGAAATAGGCAAACACATAACAGCAATTGATGATATGGCGCAGACCCTGTTGATGAACTATTCATGGCACGGGAATGTACGTGAACTGCAGAACATTATCGAAAGGGCAGTGCTTGTGACCGATCGGGACATGATATTGCCGGAACATCTTCCGGAGACACTCCAGGTCATAGACGACTTCCCCTGCGAAGCCCTTGATAAAGTGCTCTCGATTGAAGGGTATACCAAGGAGTTTATTCTTCGGTATCAGTCGACACGCGGTGAGAATGAATTGGCTGATTTGCTTGGTATAACCAGAAAATCGCTTTGGGAAAAAAGAAAGAGATGGGGCCTGATTAGAGGCAAATAATGTTACATTTATTCACATCCAGCTAAGGTATAATTACAAAAAGTAACTTCTCTAACCCCTCCGATATTAAATGGTTTTCTCTAATCTCCTCCCTTGACGATACTTAAAGTAACATCAAGCCGAGTACGGCCTGCCGGAGAATCCTGATGTTAAAACCCCCTTTTACTCAGTTCCGCCTTTGTTTTCAATAAGTTCATATAATCGCCTGCCTTTGGGCACAAGCCTTGCTTTAATCAAAGCATCTATATTATTTTTGTCCCCTAAAAATATAAAAAAAGTCACAAGTTATGACCGTAAAAGAGGTGAAAGACTTTCTCAGTAATATCCAGCCCTTTCAGGAGCTGGACAATGCCACTCTGGGCAATATTGCCGGGGCGGTCATCGTCGAGTTTTATCCTAAAGACACGCTTATATTGCAGCAGGACGGGCCTCCGAGCGACTTTCTCAGGATCATAAAAAAGGGCGGAGTCAAGGTTTTTATCAAGCCCGATGTTAACGAGGAAGTTGTAATCGATTACAGAAGCGAGGGGGACACCTTTGGGCTTCTATCCCTTATCCGGGGAGATAAGTCACGGGCCAATGTCAAAGCTGTGGAGGACACGGTCTGCTACCTCGTGACAAAAGAAAGCATCCAGGGGCTTCTGGACAGCAACGCATCCTTCTCAGAATATTTTCTCAAATCATTCCTTAATAAATACATAGACAAGACATTCAGCGAGATGCACAGCAAAAGTCTTTTATATGGGGGTGGCGACAAGCTCCTGTTTACAACACCGGTCGGAGAACTGGCATCCAGAACAGCGGTTACCGCGCCCAATGAGATCTCCATAAAAGACGCGGCAGAGGTCATGTCAAAGAGAAAGATAAGCTCGCTTGTCCTTGTAGATCAGGACAACCTGCCTGCCGGTATTGTTACCGACAGGGACCTGCGCGACAAGGTGGTTTCAAAGGGACTGAACGTCGGCGAGCCCATCAGCAGCATAATGAGCGTCCCACTTATGACGACAGAGGCGAGGGACTACTGTTTTGAGGCATTGCTTAAAATGATCCGCTACAACATTCATCACCTGCTTGTAGTTGATGAGGGGAAATTAAGAGGCATACTGACAAATCACGACCTTATGATGCTGCAGGGCACTTCCCCCATCTCCGTGGTCCGGGACATAGAGACCCGACAGAATATCGAGGACCTTGTGCCGGTCTCAAAGAAGATAAACAGGATCGTGCACCTTCTGCTTAAAGAAGGCGCCAAGGCAGGCAATATCACAAGGATAATATCAGAGATAAATGACCGCCTGGTCAGGAAGATACTTGAGATCGCGGAAAGGAAATTCGGCAAACCGCCGGTCAATTACTGTTTCATAGTGTTTGGCAGCGAAGGCAGAAAAGAGCAGACATTCAAGACCGACCAGGACAATGCCATAATTTACGAAGACCCCAAAACAGCCGGGGACGGAAAAAAGGCAGAGGAATATTTCAAGGGATTTTGCAATTTTGTAAAAGAGGCGCTTGTAGCTTGCGGCTTTCCAAACTGCCCTGCCGGCTATATGGCAAGCAATCCGAAATGGCGACAGCCCTTAAAAATCTGGAAAGACTATTTCTCAACATGGATACACACCCCCACCCCGGACTCCTTATTGTTTTCACTCATATTTTTTGACTTCCGGCCGGTGCAGGGAGACATCAAGCTCGCGGAAAAATTAAGATCATACCTTAACAAGACCCTGAAAAATCAGAACGTCTTCTTTGCCCGCATGGCAGGCGCTATCATGAACAACCGCCCGCCGCTCGGTTTCTTTAAGTCCTTTATCGTTGAAAAAAGCGGGGAGCACAAGGACGAGTTCAATCTCAAATTCCGCGGTATCGGCCCCATAGTAGATATTGCCCGGCTGTTTGCCCTTGAAAGGGGCCTGTCCGAGACCTCCACGCTTGAAAGGCTGCATGAGCTCAAAGACAAGCATCCGATAGTCATGGAGCTCGGTGAGGAGATAGAGCAGGCGTTTGAGTTCATCAGTCTCCTCAGGATCCATCACCAGATTGAGCTGATGGAGAAGTCATTAGCGCCGGAAAATTTTATTAATCCGAACAACCTCAGCGGTCTTGAGAAAAAATCCCTGAAAGAATCATTCCAGCTCATCCTGAATATTCAGGAAGCGATCACGGAATTATACAGGCCGGGGATGGTGAACCAATAACATGCTGACAGGCTTCTTCTCAAGAAAAAATACGCCGGCGTCCCAGTCAATCGGGGACGCGGAATATACCGTGCTTGATACCGAGCTCACGGGACTCGATCTGAAAAAGGACTCTATAGTCTCTATCGGCGCAGTCAGAATGCAAGGCGCAAGGATAGATATCGGCGCGTCATTTTACAGGCTCATTAATCCGGCAAACGGGATGGACCTCACAAGTGTCCTGATACACGGGATCACTCCGTCCGAGGTTGAGCAGAAACCGTCCATTGATGACGTACTTGATGAATTGTCGGTCTTTTGCGGGAGCAGCGTTGTTGTCGGGCATTTTGTATCGCTTGATATTAATTTCATCAACAAGGAATTGAAGCGCACCGGTAGAAAGAACATGAAGAACGCGGCAGTGGACACCTGCAAAATATACGAATGGATCAAATCCAATGAAGGGTCATTCAGCAGGCATTACTCTGCCAGGCGGGACGCGCTTGACTTGTTTTCGCTCGCGAGGGAATACAACATTTCATTCGATGAGGGCCACAACGCCCTTAGCGACGCGTTCATTACAGCCCAGCTCTTTCAGAGGTTTTTGAGCTCGCTGCCGGGGTCCGGCGTAAAAAGCATACGGGACCTCTTGAAGATAGGGAAGGCATGAAAACGTTGTTATTTAATACAGGAAGAGGAGGTGATCAGGGGGATAGGGATGCAGCAAGAAATATTTATGATTCAAAACGTTGAAAGGAGGATTAAATGGCATGAAAGAGCTTCAGGAAGTTTCAAAAGAGCAGCGTGATCTGTACTGGAAGAAGAACATAAGACTTACAACATTCACCCTGGTTATATGGTTCGTGGTCACTTATGTCTGCGCATTCTTTGTGAAAGAGCTCAACAACGTAGTGATCTTCGGGTTCCCGTTTGGTTACTACATGGGAGCCCAGGGCTCCCTCATCGTGTTCGTGTGGCTCATATTCAACTACGCGTTCAAGATGAACAAGTATGACAAAGAATTCGGGGTAGAAGAGGAGGAGGAGAAATAAAATGGCAAACGGAAAATCATCATTTCTGGACAACCTCGGCAAGATTTATATGATCTATACCGTCGGCTTTATCGTCTTCGTTATCGGTCTCGGTATCGGAGAGAAGATGGGCATGTCAAATTCCATGATCGGTTACACCTACATGGTCATTACCATCGGCCTTTACGCGGTCATCGGCATATCATCGCGGACTGCCAAGGTCTCGGAGTATTATGTTGCCGGAAGATCGGTCCCCGCGCTTTTCAACGGAATGGCGACCGGCTCAGACTGGATGTCGGCAGCGTCCTTTATCGGAATGGCCGGGACCATTTTCGGTCTCGGGTATGACGGACTTGCCTACATCATGGGATGGACCGGCGGATACGTACTGCTTGCAGTGTTCCTTGGACCATACCTGAGAAAATTCGGACAGTACACAATCCCGGACTTTCTAGGCGCACGTTACGGCGGCAGCGCGGCCCGCACCATAGGTATCATCGCTGCGATTATAGCTTCGTTCACCTACCTTATTGCACAGGTCACGGGCGTGGGAATCATCATGAGCCGCTTCCTCGCTATTGACTTCCAGATAGGCGTCTTCGTTGGTCTGGCCGGAATACTGGTCTGCTCAATGCTCGGAGGCATGAAGGCCGTCACCTGGACACAGGTCGCCCAGTACATCATCCTGATCATCGCGTACCTCGTTCCGGTTACTGTTATGTCATATAATGCGACCGGCGTGCCTGTTTCTGAGGTAATGTACGGGCAGGTGCTCCAGAAGATAGACGCAAAGGAAAAGCAAATAAACGCAGACCCCAAGGAAATAGAGGTCATGGGGCTGTGGAAGATAGAGGCCGACAAAATAGACGCCGATATCAAGGCATTGCCAGGGTCATTTGAAGCAAAGAAGCAGGCACTCAATGATAAGCTCGCCGCCCTTCCGGCTGATGCACCCGCTGCGGACAAGGAAAAGGCCCAGAAGGCCATAACAGCATTTCCAAAAAATCCTGCAGAAGCAAAAGAGAAGTGGGAGCTTGCAAAGAAGGCGGCAATGGATAAAACCAAGCCGATCAAGCCTTACCTGCAGCCGTTTGCAAGGCTGGACATGCTGAACATGCTGGCCCTGACCTTCTGCCTCATGGTAGGTACAGCAGGATTGCCGCACATCCTTATGAGATACTACACGGTCCCGTCGGTCAAGCAGGCGCGTATCTCTGTCGGATGGTCGCTCTTCTTCATATTCCTGCTTTATTTCACAGCGCCTGCATACGCGGCATTTGCGAGAAACGAGGTGCTGAGCAATGTCATAGGACTGCCGATAGCGTCTCTCCCTGCCTGGATGGCAAACTGGGCCAAGGTGGGTCTGGTTTCCTTCAAGGACCTGAATGCTGACGGCATACTCCAGTTTTATGAACTGACAATCGGCGCTGACGCTATCGTGCTCGCAACCCCTGAAATAGCCGGACTGCCGTATGTTGTTTCCGGGCTTGTCGCAGCAGGCGGTCTTGCAGCAGCTCTTTCAACAGCAGACGGTCTGCTTCTGACGATATCGAATGCTCTTTCGCACGATCTCTACTACAAGATGATCAACCCGAATGCGTCGATCCTTAAAAGACTCACCATCTCCAGAGTACTGCTCGTTATCGTCGCCATCATCTCAGCATATGTTGCGACCTTCAAGCTCACTATCATCGTCGAGCTCGTTGCATGGGCGTTTTCAATTGCTGCAGCATCCTTCTTCCCTGCCCTCGTCATGGGTATATGGGACAAGAAGGCCAACAAGGCAGGCGCCCTTTGCGGCATGTGGCTTGGCTTTTCCCTGTGCCTGTTCTATATGATAGGCAGCAGATTTTACGGGCTGAGCTGGTTTGGTGTAAAGACCATTTCATCAGGCCTCTTCGGCATACCCCTCGGCTTTATTACGATTTATGTCGTATCAAGGCTCACAGGCGGAGCTCCGAAGGACATACAAGACTTTGTAGAGAGTGTTAGAATCCCCAAGGGCGCTTCCGTGGCGCACGAAGAGTAATGTTTTCACATGCAGGGGCGCTGTACGCAGCGCCCCTGCAAAACATCCCCTTGCCAAGGGGGACCACATAGGAGTAAATTATATAACCTATGAGCATATATATTTTTCAGCTGGTCAACTACACACTGTCGTTCCTCATGTGGATGGTCCTTGGCAGGGTCCTCCTGACGCTCATCATCGGCGCCAGGCAGAACATCATGACAACCGCTTTTGCAAAGGTGACAGACCCTCTCTACAGGCTGACTCAAAGGATTTTCCCATTTGCAAAGGGAGGGTGGGTCCCCGCCCTTTCGATTTTATTAATCATCATTATACGGCTCGCAATTGTTATAATTTTCAAACCCGCTTCGTGGCGGTAAAAAGGTATTACCTATGATTACTGCGTTAATTAAAAAAGTTTTCAACGGCAAAGACAATTCCCATAGCAGCAGGCTGAAGGCAATTCAAAAGCCGCCCCAGGACAGTGCGGATAAAGAACTCGTCAGGCTGTTGTTCGATACGTGCGTGGACCATGCGCTCTCGTTTGTCAGGGAGGACCATTCCAGGACAGAATCGCTGTTCAGTAAATTGAATAAGCACAAACTGTTTCATGAAATGGTGGCGATTAATTTCTGGCTTGTGGACAAAAAATTCTCCAGGTCCGACCAATCGCTGATAGATGAAATTCATAATCTGTATTCCCTGGCTTATGGCAAATCCGCGGAGTCCATTGACGGCCCTGCAGCATTAAAGGACAGGTATAAAATATACCATGAAACGTGGAATGATATTACCGGTTTCCAGGACCAGTTCGGCTTGAGGGCAACGGAGTTCATATTCGGAAATGCAAATGGCGTTCCGGCTGAACAGACGTCGTTCTGGATCATTTCCCACGCTCACGACGCAAACATGTCCTTTGCCGCCATAAAGAAAAAATACCGCGCCCTGAGGCGTTGAATTTCCGGCTGCAAATTATATTTTGTGATATGTTATTTATGACTAAAGATATTCTATTATTTAAACGATTAACTTGAATATCAT
>JACRQA010000202.1 GCA_016222915.1 Nitrospirota bacterium
TCGCATCTTTTCGAGGCAAATCCTCATTTCCCTGACCGCCGCTTCTGGGACATCATCAATGCCCCTGTCAACAGTAACAAAAACTATACCTCTTTAAGACCTGGCACAAGGGTAGAGCTCGATCCTTTAACGATGGATTTGTCTTTTATAAATAATCCCGGGGGAAAAACCGGCGTACAGTCGGCAAATATTACCTTGCCGGGACCGAATGACAATAGTGAAGAAGGCCGTCATGCTTCCCTTGCCGACGCGGTCAAGCAATATATCGGCACACCCTACAATCAATTAGATTGCTACGGCCTGGTGGTCAGGGGCCTTATGGACCAGGGTGTCAGATATAACGGGCACGGCGGGCTGAGAGAAAAGCTGGAACACCAGGCAGCGCGTGACGGCAGGGCAGGCAACGCATACTTCAGCGGCGAGGGACTGGTCGAGCAGGCTGGAATAAAGGTCTACTCAAAATCCATACAGGACATTTCAAATCCCCACGGGAAAACAGACGAGATATATTCCGAGATAATGCCATATCTCCGTGAAGGCATGATATTGTCGTTCTCAACCCCCACACGAGGTCATACCGGCGTCGTATCGAGACAGGGGGACAACTGGACGTATATCAACTCAGGGGTAATCGATAATGCAATATCCCCCGGCAGGGTATCAAAGAGGGTCGGGGAAGAGATTCTCAGGGAAGAGATCAACAACTGGTGTGTTCTCGCAGCAGGCAGGCGGGAGCCTCTCATGGTGACCATAGGCCAGGTAGACGGCAATAAATTGCGGGGCGCCGAAGGACATAAGGAAACTATTTAAGAGAAATGATATAAGTTATTAATGGTCGGGTTATAACACGTACAAAAGGTTCTCCACAAATTCCAGATAATTCTGGGGAGGGTCCGTAAGCTCTACACCCATTCCGTTACTGCTTCCGTTGATCTTTGAAAGCCTTACAAGTTTGCCGGGCACATGCAGTACGCCTTCTTTCAACGGTATGGATATGTCAAATTTTGAATCTTCAGAATAGCCGGTCACCTCAGCGTTTATAAACATCCCTTTCTCAGAAATATTAGTCACGGTCCCGGTGGACACCCTGCTCCCGCAACTCAGTATCACGTTCAACCGTATAGGGATTCTCCATGTCGATCTTCTTACCATACTATCTGATTATCACTTTTCACTGCGTTTGTCAAAAAAATGTAACAGCATAGTTACGAAATGATCATATATACATTAAGTAAAGATCATTTGCCAAGATCATTAGCAGACATCGGGAATAATTTGTTATATATGAAATCCTGTTTGCCTTCCCGCTATCATCGTTGCTTTCAATAATGATGGAGAATTAAGGAAGGAAAAATTATATTGATCTGCTACACAATTAAATCTATATCCAGGTCCTGTGGGGGAAAACATGACCTGGACAGACCGAGACTACAATTGACAGGAGAATTTTATAAAATTATTGGCCTAAAACCCGATTAATTCCAGAAGGCAGGTCATTGCCTCAGTCGAGCCGGACCTTTCACAGTAGAAAAAGACGCTAAGGATGAGCGCTGCGATTGATAACGCGAGTACCAATGCAGGCACTTTTTGTCCCTTATGTTCTTTTTTGGATAACGACAAATCAATGTTAAAGATATTTTGCTTTGCTTGAGGAGTCCCCGGTTGTATACTTATACGCTCAATATTATCAGCAGGTCCCTTCCCGGACGAATGAACACCATTCCCGGAAACTTCAGGTCCTGTTACAGGGACCCGCACGTCAGCGGAGGATGATTGCACTTGATTCTCCCCTTTTTTAAGCGCGACCTTATAAAAAAAGATATCTTTCTGCAGTCCCATTCCAAGCGCCGCC
Organism: Nitrospirota bacterium; assembly: GCA_016222915.1. GTDB lineage: Bacteria > Nitrospirota > Thermodesulfovibrionia > UBA6902 > UBA6902 > UBA6902. Next base: position 1,853 of record JACRQA010000202.1, read on the forward strand.
TCATAAACATCATCTACATCTACGATGTTTTTTTCTCGTTCAAAAGCCGTAGTAAATGACTTGTCACACAATGAATTTATCACTCGGGGAGTGCTTCCCGCGCCGAATGCCAGGGCAATCGCTTCCCAGCCGGTATCAGCCATCAGAGAAAGGCTGCCGCCGGCCACCTGAATTCGATATGAGACATATTTGCGTATCCTGTCTGCATTCATTTTTCCCAGCATTTCAAGGGTCGCAATACGCTGTCTGAATGCTTCCATCTCAGGCTTGTTTATTGTTTTCATCAATTCCTCCTGCCCAAGGAGCAGGATTTGAATTAATTTAGTGGAACCCACTTCGAGATTGTTCAGCATGCGAATGCCGTCCAGTACATCGGCCGCCATCAGATGCGATTCATCTATTACCAGGAGACATTTACTGCCCTCGCCGTTGAGTTTAATCAGGGCATCCTTAATGTCCCTTAGAATAAAGACCCTCTCGGATGACTGTGATTGCAGACCGAGTTCCTGTGCGATAAACAAAAAAAGGTCCATCCCGCTTACAGGCGGCTCTGCCATCCAAACGAGTTTTATATTATCTGTAAAATCGGAAATGACCATCTGGCTCAGGGTCGTCTTGCCGGACCCGATAGGCCCTGTTACAATGGTCAAGCCGCGACCGGCCTTAAATGATTCCGTTATCTTGTTACGGACCTTGGCATGCTCCCCATGATCAAAAAAGAACCTGGGGTCAGGAACGTTCTCAAAAGGCAGCATAATAAGTCCGAAGTGTTTCGTATACATGTTATCTACAACTCCTTGTCTTCAGGGACGAGTTTTATCTCTACCCTGCGGTTTTTAATTTTTCCCTCATCTGTTTCATTGGAGGCAATGGGCCTGGTTTCCCCATAACCGGCTACAGAGATACGGTCAGGGGATATGCCGTTATCCATCAGAATGGAGGCGACAGCTTTTGCCCTGAGTAAGGACAGCTCCATATTGTCAACATACTGTTTATCGGAAGATGCCTTTATAGGCATGTCGTCAGTATGCCCCTCGACATATACCCGGTAATGGGGAGAGGAGAGAATATCCGGCACAACATCTTTAATGGTCTTCATCAGGCCATAGTCCATTAAAATCTGGCCGGAATCAAAGTCTCCGTCGCCTATCACTGCCAAAACCCTTGCCCCTCTCCCAGTCCCCGATGTCATATCATTTTTCTGCGCATCCCCAACCTTGTCAGCGCCCTTGTCCTCTGGCTCCTCGGACACAGCCTTCAAATCCGGGAGTATAGAATTGTCATCTGCCTGGTCCGGTCGTGGCTCTCCAGTGGTATTTTCCGCTGCAGTCGCCGGCTCCGGTGACTTTAAGCCGTCCACTTTATTCTGCTGTTCCGCCTGATTGACAGGGAGATTTAAAGCTTTAAATAAAATAATAGCTGACAGGGAAAAGAAAATGACGGAAAGGCCGACGATAACGTAACGCATAATAACTTATCGGAAAATCTCCTTTATAACTATAGTGTATCTTAAAGGATTTGTTGCGATATTTTCAATAGATCCGGAGATTAGAAGGAAGGCGTTTTGATATTAACGTCCCGGAAATCTCCGTAACAGAAGATAAAACATTTTCTACTAAAGACCTGACACGTTTAATCCGAAAAAACATGACATGGGTGATATATTAAAAACATACGTTCAGCGAATAAAGGAACTCCCAACCTTGCCTGCAATCGCCCATAAAATACTTGCGCTTGCCAACGACCCTCTATTTTCCATTGATGAGTTGATGGATATAGTGGAGATAGATCCGGCCATTTCTGCAAAAATTCTGAGCGTTGCCAACTCGGTATTTTTCGGATATCCCGTGCGCACAACCAAACTTAACGATGCAATAATGAGAATAGGCATCAACAATGTCAAAAGCATAGCTGTCGGCATAGCTGTTTTAAGCTTCCTCGGCAATGGTAAAAAGACGCCTGCTTACACGAAGTTATTTCATCATTCCGTATGCGTGGGATTGACCTCGCAGTTCATAGCCGGAAATCTCAGGCTGAATTTCACAGATGATATATTGATCGACGGCCTGCTGCATGATTTAGGATTGTTGGCGCTTCATAAATACTTCCCGGAAATTTATAACGAGATATTGAAGACCCTGGATAACGGAATGCCACTCCTTGCAGCAGAAAAAGAAATACTGGGTTATTCGCATTCTGACGTAGGTTTCTGGCTTGCCGATCAATGGAACCTGCCGTCAACCGTTGTAGATGCCGTTTTATATCATCACGCCCCGTCTCTTGCAAGAAGGAATGCGAAGCGTTCGGCCATTGTTCATATTGCAGACTATATTTCGGCCCAGAAAATTCTGTTCAGTCCTGTTGAAGCCGCCCCGGCCTATCCTCTTGACCAAAGCGCCTTTGATATCCTTTCAATATCCGATGATGATCTGAGAGATATGGAAGAATCGATTGGAGACATGCCCTTCTCTGAGGAAATCCTCAGTCTGTCCCGCTGTTGAGGCAGAGGCGGAATGACCGCGCCACTACATACTGTGGAATTTATTTTGCGCGGAGGCAACCCCTTTGGCGAGTATTTCCTGAATGGCATCGGCCGCTATTTCAACGGCCTCTTCAATGACAGGCCTTTCCTGCTTGTTGAAGCGACGGAGCACATATTTCTCTGCGGGGCCTCTGTTGGGCCGCCCGATCCCGATTTTTAATCTTATAAAATCCTGCGACCCCAATCTGTCTATAATCGACTGGACGCCGTTATGCCCGCCGGAGGAACCCGCCTTTCTGATCCTGATCACGCCGGTTTCGAGGTCGAGGTCATCATGAACAACGAGAATATTATCCATGTCCTCATTCATTCTGATCGCTTCCCAGACCGCGTCACCGCTTCTGTTCATAAAAGTAAGAGGCTTTATGAGGAGCGCCTTTTGCTCCCCGATAAAACCTCTTCCGTATATAAAGTTTGCAGCCTTTTGTCTAATTGAAATGGAACATCGCGCCGACAGGGCATCAATGACCATAAAGCCGATGTTATGCCGGGTGTCCGCGTAATCATCTCCCGGATTGCCCAAACCAGCCACAAGCCACATGTTAATGGACTACTTCTCTTCTTTCGACGCTTCTTCTTTGCCCTTGGCCTTTACTAATTCAGGCTCTGCCGGGGCGGCAGCAGCCTCTGCCGGCGCCTCTTCAGCTGCCGGGGCACTGACCAGAAGGATGACCTCGGAAGGATCGGTAACTATCCTAACTCCCTCAGGCACCTGAAGGTCGCTTACATGAAGAGAATGCCCGATCTCAACTGATTCCGCATTGACCTCAAACGTGTTCGGTATCTGTGTCGGAAGACACTCGACCTCAACTTCCCTTAAACGGTGCTGCATGATACCGCCCATCTTAATACCCACCGGCTGCTTGACGATCTCGAGGCGGACGGTGACTCTCACCATTTCAGAAAGCGACACTTCCATAAAATCAATGTGCAGCAGTTCTTCCGCAATAGGGTCTCTCTGATAATCTTTTACAAGCACCGGATGTTCAGAAGTTTTGGCCCCATCCTCATTGAGTTCAATTGTAATCAGGGCATGCTCTCCCACCCCTGAATAAATCAGCTTTGTCATCTGTTTGCCCTGGACTTTAATGGGCATAGACTTTCCCCCAGAGTATACAACGGCAGGTATCATGCCTGCCCTTCTCAGGCTGCGGGCGCCGCCCTTGCCTAACTCAGGCCTTTTGTCTGCCTTGACTAATATTTTCTCCATTTTTATGACCTCCGGTTATTTTTAAATTATTATTAAATAAACAGCGAGCTGACCGATGTTTCCTCGTGTATCCGTTTTATTGCTTCACCAAGTAATGATGCTACTGAAAGAACTGTGAGTTTATTGCACTTCTGCTGTTTTTCATCCATGGGAATTGTATTGGTCACAATTACCTCTTCAAGCGCCGACTTATTAATTCTATCCAGTGCAGGACCGGAAAGCACGGCATGTGCGCATGCAGCGATGACTTTTTTAGCGCCTTTTTCTTTAAGCGCCGCAGCCGCGTGAGTAATGGTCCCGGCAGTGTCTATCATGTCATCAAAGAGCAGAGCGCTCTTCCCTTCTACGTCTCCAATAACGTTCATTACTTCAGAGACGTTGGCCTTTTCACGGCGCTTGTCGATAATTGCAAGCGACGCATTAAGTCTCTTTGCAAACGCCCTTGCCCTCTCCACGCCGCCTGCGTCAGGAGACACGATGACAAGATTATTCAAGTACTCTCTTTTAACGTAATCTACGAGCACCGGCGAAGCATAAAGATGATCAACCGGGATATCAAAGAAACCCTGAATCTGCCCGGCATGCAAATCGATAGTGAGCACTCTGCTTATTCCGACCGCCTCCAATAAATCGGCAACCAGCCGCGCCGATATCGGGACCCTGGGGGCCGCCTTTCTGTCCTGTCTGGCATATCCGTAATAAGGCATTACCGCTGTAATCCTTGCCGCTGAGGCCCGTCTCAAGGCATCAGTCATTAAAAGCAATTCCATAATATTATTATTGACCGGCATGCAAGTCGACTGAATGACAAAGACATCCGAACCCCTCACATTTTCATTTATCTGTACCATTATCTCGCCGTCACTGAAATTGGAGACAGCGGCCGTACCGACCGGGATATTTAATACATCAGCGATCTCCCCGGCCAAAATCCGGTTGGAATTGCCCGTAAATAACTTAATACCTTGTGGCATCGTCCCTCCTCTTATTTAAGTTATAAGAGTTTTCAGAGTTATAAGTTAAGAGTTGATCATGTTCCATATTAACTCTTATAACTCGTAACTCGTAACTCATAATTTCACTTGGCTGGGGCGGGAGGATTCGAACCCCCGAATGCCAGGACCAAAACCTGGTGTCTTTCCGCTTGACGACGCCCCAATTAATTCAAGTCCTGAAGTTATGAGTCATGTCGTTAATTCGCACACAACTCAATTCCTGACCATTAAACATTAAACTACTGTCTCGACTACCGCCGTCCAATAATCGTTAAAAACAAGTGAAGCCCGCTCCGCCAGTGTGCGTGATTCAAATACTCCGAATACAGTTGATCCGCTTCCGCTCATTAATGAAAACACCGCTCCCTGCCTGCGAATCATTTCTTTTATCTCGGCAATGACAGGAAAGCTGCTAATGGTAACTAATTCAAGATCATTTGACTGATTACCAGTTATGCCGTTCAGTTCTGCTCTTTCAATACTATTGATAAAAAGCTCAATATTATTTACTTTTCCGACTTTTTTTGTCAATAATGCAAAGTTTTTATACACCCATGCGGTTGATACATCAAAGGAAGGCTTGACCAGCAGGACATCCAGCGGCCTCAAGGCCTTTCGAGGAACCAGTTTCTCTCCCCTCCCATAGACATAGGACATAGGACCATTCAGGAAAAAGGGGACATCAGAGCCGAGTTCCTCCGCCGTGCTGCTGAGTTCCTCAACGGTCAGGCCGGCAGACCATAATTCATTCAGTCCCAACAGTGTTGCAGCGGCATCACTGCTCCCTCCCCCGAGACCTGCGCCCATGGGGATATTCTTCTCCAGATGAATCACCGCCCCTTTTTCAATCCCATATCTGCTTTTTAATTGCATCGCCGCCTTATAAACGAGGTTCTGCTCTACAGCAATCGAAGCGGAAGTTTCCAGAACAATATTGTCAGATGGGGCCGGTCCGTCAGGAACAGAGGAAAACCTGAGGACATCAAAGAGAGTGATCTTCTGGATCAGGCTTTGAATCTCATGGAAACCGTCATCTCGTTTGCCAAGGACATTCAAAAACCAGTTTATCTTTGCCGGGGCCTTTATAGACAGTGACCTGCGATGAGTGATGAGTGATGAGTCCGTGCCCATTAATATTGGATTATTACTTCAGCTCCTGAATCTTCTTCTCTAATCTCTCTTTGAGCCCTTCTTCCTTTTCATGAAACTCAAGAGATTTTTCCCAGGCCCCTATAGCGGCTTTTTTGTCGTTCAATTTAAGATACACATCTCCCAGGTGCTCAAGGATCAACGGGTCATCATTCTCTAATTCTGACGCCTTCTTGATCTCTGTCAGGGCCTCGTCATACATCCCCTTCTTGTAATATATCCATCCGAGGCTGTCACGAATATATCCCCTCTCAGGCTCCAGTTCAATCGCCTTTTTTATAAGTTCAAGGGCCTCATCCAAATTCATGCCCCTGTCGGCATAAGTATATCCAAGATAATTAAGGGCATCTACATGCTCAGGATTGACCTCAATGGTTTTCTTCAGGTAGCTGAACATTTCTTCAAATTTCTTTACCTTCTCGTACACCACCGCGATACTGAAATTAAGATCATCATTGTCAGGGGCTGCTGCAAGCCCCTTCCTGAATATTTCTTCGGCCTTGACGTAGTCCTGCTTTTGAATGTACATCTGCCCGAAATACAGATATACCTCCGGATTGTCAGGCTGCAGCTCAACCAGCCTGATATATTGTTCTTCAGCGGCATCATACTGTTTCATTACCGAGAATATCCTTGCAAGCATATATCTCGCGCTTATATTTGCCGGCTCGGCAGCGATGATCTTGCGGAGTTCTTCCTCCGCCTTTTCAAACTGTTTACTGTCGATATACATATTCACGAGCATGCCGATTACCTTGAGGTTATCAGGCTCCGCCTGCGAGATCGCCGAAAGCTGATCGATGACCTTATCGATATGGCCCTGTTTAAAATAAAGCCTCGTGAGCCTTTTCCTTGCCTCAATGTCCTGGGCGTTTAACTCCAGGAACTTCTCATAATTCAAAATAGCATTGTCCGTATCTTCCATAGATTCATAAGCGGCCCCCAGCAGATAGTAACTGTCTACAAAAGCATGATTTATCTCTATCGCTTTTTGAAGTTCAACAATCGCCTTATCAAATTCCTTTGACTCGATATAAATTCTTCCCAGATAATATCTCGCCATCGCATTGTACGGCTCCATACTTATGACATCCTTCAAAACCTGGACCGCCTTGTCCCGCTGATCATTGAGTGTATACATGTATGCAAGATGGATATATGCCTCGACCTTTGACGGATCATGTTTTATCACCCTGGAATACATGTCAATGGCTTTCTGAAAGTTTTTCTGGCCTGAATACAACCTGGCGAGCAAAGATAATGCCGGTTCATAACCAGGGTCCTTTTGGACCACTCCTTCAGCGGTCTTCACCGCATCTTCCAGCCTGTTCATTCTCAAATACAACTGGCTGACCTCAGTTTTCAGATAAGACGAATCCGGGTCCTCTTTTAAGGCCAGTTTCATCTGCTTTAAGGCCTCCTCCCAGTTATACTCCTGCTCCGCTTCTACGGCCAATATGTAATGAGTGTTACCTTTATCAGAGTAATCGTCATGCAGCGCCTCCCGCATGGGACCGGCACATGAGGCCAGGAGCAATACAAGCAATAAAATGCCGTTATTTATTTTTTTCATAACGAAGTATTATGTCATAAAGCAAAAAATATTAACAATCATATCACACTCACAATTAAGAAGTAAGAAGTGAAAAGTCGGAAGCAGGAAATCAAAACAACCAACCCGTTATAAATGTCTTTTCAATATGCCGGCGGTTGCCAAATTCAAACCTTACGTGCTAAATTTATTGGGACAAATTTGCGGAAATATGAAAGACCTTTTCAATAAATTCGATAAAACCGGCATCCTCGTGATCGGCGACCTGATGGTTGACCAGTATATCTGGGGGAAGGTCAGGAGAATATCCCCTGAAGCGCCCGTCCCCGTCGTAGAGGTGACTGAAGAAAACCTGCTTCTGGGCGGCGCCGCCAACGTGGCCCACAACATATTGTCTCTCGGCGGCAAGGTATTTATTGCCGGTGTCATCGGCAGGGATAATACAGGGAAAATTTTGGCCAACAAGCTTTCTGAAAGAGGGTTCAACACAGACGGCATAGTTATAGACGGGGGCAGGCCTACAACAGTCAAAACCAGGGTCATCGCCCACAGCCAGCAGGTAGTGCGTTTTGATAAGGAAGTCAGGGCCGACATCAACAGAGCAACGCAGTCATTGGTCCTTGACTATGTTTCTTCCTGTCTGCCCGAGATAAAGGGCATAATCATTTCCGATTACTGCAAAGGCATAATAACACGGTCTCTTATCAGGAAGGTGCTTGAGCTTACACGATCAAAAGTATTCATTGCCGCCGACCCCAAGATCGGGCATTTTGATTATTACAAAGGGCTGAGTCTCATAACGCCCAATATCAATGAAGCGTCTTTCGGATCTGGCATTGACATAACTGATGAAAAGACCCTGATCACCGCGGGCAGGACTTTACTTAAAAAGCTGCAATGCAGCGCGGTCATAATTACAAGAGGCGATGAAGGGATGACCCTCTTTGAACAAAACGGCGCTGTTACAAACATACCGACCTGCGCGAGGGAAGTATATGATGTAAGCGGAGCAGGCGATACCGTTATCGCTGCGCTGACCCTGTGCCATGCGGCAGGCGCGGATTTAAAAGACGCTGCAATTATTGCAAACCACGCAGCGGGGGTTGTCGTGGCCAAAGTCGGCACTGCCGTTGCTACTCAACAGGAAATTTTGAAGAGCATGAAGACATGCCGCCCGTTTATAAAATCAACTAAATAATTTAAATATCGAGGTAACCAAATGAGACTTGCAGAGAGAACAAAAGCAATCAAACCGTCACCTACCCTTGCAATGAACGCAAAGGCCTCGGCCCTGAAGGCCGCAGGTGTAGACGTCACCAACTTCGGTGTCGGCGAACCTGATTTCGATACGCCTGAGAATATCAAAGAAGCGGCCATAAAGGCGCTGAGAGACGGCTTCACGAAATATACGCCTGTCGACGGCATCGCAGAATTGAAGACAGCCATCATCGAGAAATTCAAAAAGGACAACGGCCTTCATTATGAAAAAGACCAGATACTCGTTTCATGCGGTGCCAAGCACAGCCTCTATAATATTGCAGAGGCGCTCTTCGGTCCCGGAGATGAGGTGATCATACCGGCCCCTTACTGGGTGACGTACCCTGACCAGGTGCTGCTGAATGACGCAACGCCTGTCATTATTGAAACCGACGAAAAAAATTCTTTCGTAGTCACGCCGGAACTACTGAAATCAAAAATAACATCCAGGACCAAAGCATTCATTCTCAACAGCCCTTCAAATCCCACTGGGCTTGCATACGATCAAAAGAGTCTTGAAGCGATAGCGAGTCTTGCGGTTAAACACGATTTCTATATCGTCTCGGATGAGATATACGAAAAACTTGTCTATGACGGCTTTAAGCATATAAGCATCGCCTCTCTCGGAGAAGAAGTCAAACAGCGTACCATCGTGGTCAACGGCCTTTCAAAGTCCCATGCCATGACAGGCTGGAGGATCGGGTTTACAGCAGGCCCGAAAGATATTACGAAGGCCATGACCAACATCCAGAGCCAGTCCACATCCAATGTGACATCGATTACCCAGAAGGCCGCTGTTGAAGCGTTGAATGGCCCCCAGGATTTTTTACAGACCATGCGCTCTGAATTCGATAAAAGAAGGAAATACATGGTCGAGCGCCTTAACGCAATGAAAGGCGTTACGTGCAAGACACCTGTCGGGGCATTTTATGCGTTTCCGAATGTGTCAAGTTGCTTCGGCAAGAAATTCAACGGCACCCCGGTAAATAATTCCCTCGAACTGTCAACATATCTCCTTGAACAGGGGAAAGTCGCGCTGGTCCCAGGATCGGCCTTTGGCGACGATAAATACATAAGGCTCTCATACGCGACTTCCATGGAGAATGTTAAAAAGGGCCTGGACAGGATTGAAGAGGCGTTGGGGAATCTGAAATAGGACGGTATTATTAGCCTCGCCTAACAGTCATTTCCAAACTTCGCTAAAGCTGTTGCCGCATAGATAGACAGTGAAGATGCTTCTCTGTATTAGGTGAAAACTGTTTCCAAACATAATCTATTGTTTTGCTACAACTTCCCCTTCTTTTTTAGCTCTTGCATAATATTTTCAAACTCCCTGAATCCTATTATCTTTTTCCCCCGATATGGATTCAGAACAAGCAAATCCTTGTCTCCTGTAACGATATAGTCCGCTTTGCCGCGAACAGCCGTCTCAAGGATAAAGTTATCTTTCTCATCTCTGCAATCTCTTACACTATGATGGATCGCAACTATCCTGGCAGTTTTATAGATAAGGGATAAAAATTCTTCGATGTCGTCAGGTGAGAAATGTTTGCGAAATTTCTGTCTTCTCAGAACAGTTGTTATTTCCTCCAACTGCTCATCAGATATGACTACCTCAAGCAGACCATCAAGGATATGATCATCCAGTCCGGTAAGGAGGTTGCCGAAATAACTGCCTTCACTTGTATCTTGCAATCCTTACTTTTTCGACCTCTTTTGTAATCTCTTTATATGAAATAGGGATGTTTTTTTTTGCTGAAAGTAATTTTTTAAAGCGGTTTTTCAACGTTAAACTGTCGAGATATCGCGCTAAGTCCTCCTTTTCTTTAATGGAAAACTGAGAAATTAGGCCCTTCACCTGGTCAATATCCATCTTTATCGTTGCCGGCATAGCAGTCACCTCCCAAAATAATTGCTTGAAATTATTATAGCCTAATTAATTCTTTCTTTTTTTGTCTCTGTTTCATCTCTATCCTTTACTAGAAATACCAACTGCTTTCTCTGTTCTGCTTTATTCCTGCATAGCTTCTTTTCCAAATATGCTAAGACAACCAATGACACTGCCATTTCGATAAGAAAATTAGAGGTCGCAACCAAAATAGTGAAGGAGTGAAAGACGTTGGAGTCTCTTGAGGATCAATAAAGCAATGTCCCATGTTCATGCCGAATCCTGATCTTCTTATCTTTTCTACCAGAACATTAGTTCATCTGCTGTTTTTTACTATAAATTTATGTTCAGAAAATCCACCGTTAGGGAGAGTTAACAAATTAACTTGAATTGCTTGTGGTTTTTCATAATATGAAATAAGCATTCCATATCTGTATCGATAATTTTCATCATGCATAATATCTTTAACATGATTGCGATCTTTATCATTCAATCTACGTTTCTTTGCTTCTACTACTAAGAAATGAGGATCAGGTTCGTACAACCTAGTACGCTTATGCACAATTATATCTGGTCTCACTTTAATAGGCTCGTCTGTTTCCAATGATAGAACCATTTTTTCATTATTGATATAACGATTGTATTCAATATCAACATGGTAACCGCATATTCCATACTTTTCCATCAAGTATTCCAAATGACAAGCCAAGCGATGATTAATTGTTGTTTCATGGAGTTCTCGATTTAAATCTCTTTTGCCTCTTAGCTTATGCAGAGTAGGTATGCTCGCGGACTTTAATAAATCGCCGTCCTTAACTATCAGTCTCTGTAAAGAGGCAACTATCCAGTTCTTAACATTCTCAATTTCGTCTAATGCGTAATGATGCGACATGGTCCTCTTTCGGAAAATTATTTCAGGGATCGGCGGCATAACAGAAGTCAACTCTCGCGATATAATCGGATATTACAATAAGATCGTCAACATCTTCAAATGACCAGATTACGTATCGAGCCATTTCAACATCTTCTTTTCCACTTCTTCATGCGTGTAAAATCGTCCTTCATCCAGATCTTTCAAACTTAGTTTTATTTCCTGAAAGACATGAAGATGATACTGAACATCCTCTATGGTGCAGTCATCCAGTAAACGTTTGAGGAGATCAGCTACCTCTTGTTTGGTTGCCTGCATCCTTACCTCCTTGATTCCAGCATCTTGCATGAGCCCCATATGCTAAGAATATACACCGGGCAAAGAGTTTTTGGCAATAGAAAATTGACGGCACTGGATTCCCGCTCAATCCCGATTTATCGGGACGGGAATGACACCGTGATATAATTGCATATACAAAATGCTATAGTTCGGACGGAGA
>JACRQA010000207.1 GCA_016222915.1 Nitrospirota bacterium
ATGAATACTAAATACACCCGCAGCATATTAATCTCCGTCCTATTACTCGTAGGTATCGGGACCGTGATGGTTTACAGTTCAACGGCCCTCATGTCCATGAGGGAGCATGGAAGCGGGTTTAATTTTTTGTGGAAGCATCTCTTCACTGTGTGCATCGGGACCGCCGTCATGTTTTTGCTGTCAAGAACGGATTACCGGAAATACAGGTCGCTGGTGTATGTCCTGCTTGGATTGTCCGTTGTATTATTGGCGCTGGTATTCGCGCCGGGTATCGGGATTTCGGCCAACGGGGCAAGGAGATGGCTGAGGCTTTGGCCGACCACATTTCAGCCTTCGGAGCTTGTAAAAGTGGTCATGGTGATTTTTCTGGCGGATTATATGGATAAGAACCTTGACCGTATGAGGGACTTCCGTTACGGCATCGCGATACCCCTCGGAGTCATGCTCTTCTTCCAGATCATTATCATACGCCAGCCTGATTTCGGGGCGGTAATGAGTCTCGGCATTCTTACTTTTGCGATGCTCATTTTGGGAGGGGCCAGGTTGACCCATATCGGCTCTCTGGCGCTTCTGGCGCTCCCGGCTGTCTATATGCTTATTATGACTTCTTCTTACCGCTCGAAAAGGCTGCTGTGTTTCCTTGATCCATGGAAGGACGCACAGGGATGCGGATTTCAGCTCATTCAGTCTTTTATCGCCTTCGGTAATGGAAGCCTATGGGGTCTTGGTCTTGGAGGCAGCAAGCAGAAACTGTACTTCCTGCCGGAGGCCCATACCGACTTTATTTTCTCCCTGATAGGGGAGGAGCTGGGGCTGATCGGCGCGCTGATTGTGATTGCCATTTTTATCTGGCTTTTTGTAAAAGGGTTTCAGGTGTCGCTCAAGACCAGTGAACCTTTCAGTTATTTCCTGACGCTTGGCCTGACCATGCTGATCGGGGTGCAGGCCATTATAAATATTGCCGTATCAACGGGCCTGATGCCGACAAAGGGGCTGCCCCTGCCTTTTATAAGTTATGGAGGGTCGGCGCTTCTCATTAATATGGCTGCAGCAGGAATACTTATTAATATTGCAAAAAAAGAAGATGCCGCATCTCTCCCCCCTCCTCATCCCCTGTATGTTAAAGGGGAAAACAGAAGCGCCCTGATGAGGGCGGGAAGGGCGCATTCGTGGAGTCACAGGCAAAGATGAAAATTATAATCACGGGAGGCGGAACAGGAGGACATCTTTTCCCTGCGTTGGCGCTGGCAAAGGAATTAAGAAACACCGTGGCCGATGCTAACGTCACTTTTGTCGGGACAACCAGGGGCCTGGAGGCCAGGGTCATCCCCAGGGAAGGCTATGACATCAGGTTTATAAGGTCTGAAGGCCTTGTGGGTAAGGGTCTCTTTAAGACTGTGAAATCACTTATGAAGGTCCCGATATCACTGCAAGATTCAAAAATCATTCTGAGGGAAATAAAACCGGACCTGGTCCTGGGTGTCGGAGGATACAGTTCAGGCCCCGTAGTCCTGCGCGCGAAGATGATGGGTATCCCTACGATCATACATGAACAGAATACGGTCCCGGGGTTTGCCAACAAGATACTTGGGGGATTCGTCGATATTGTTGCAGTCACGTACCATGAAAGCATGAAATATTTCCCCCCTGGAAAAACTTATCTGACCGGCAACCCCATAAGGGCGGAGATACTGAAGGGCAGCAGGGACCGGGGCTATGAGAGTTTCAGTCTCGACCGGGACCGTTTTACGATATTCGTGTTCGGCGGGAGTCTGGGCGCGAGCAGTATCAATAAGGCAGTTGCCGAGGCATTGACATACCTTGAGCCGCTGAAAGACCATATTCAGTTTCTTCATCAGACAGGGGAAAGGGAATGCGATTCAGTGAAGGAGATATACCGATCAAGGGAGTTCAGGGGGACGGTCATCCCCTTTGCTTATGAAATGGCGGATGCCTACGCCGTGGCGGACCTCATTATTTCGCGGGCCGGGGCCACTACGCTGGCCGAGCTGACTGCATGCGGCAAGGCGGCCATTTTAGTGCCGTATCCGTACGCGGCAGCGAACCATCAGGAAATCAACGCAAGAAAGCTCTGGGACATCGGAGCTGCGCAGATGCTCCTTGAAAGAGACCTTAACGGCAAAACACTCTCGGACCTTGTCAAACACCTGTTACAGGAACCTGACGCCATAGGGGAAATGGAGCGCATATGCAAGACCCTGGGCAGCAGTGACGCGGCGAGAAAAGTGGTTGAACTGATGTTGGGACTATTAAAAAAAAAGACGGAATATACTAGACAGACAACAGGATACAGAGGACAGATAGCGGTTAAACAGTAAACAGAAAACAGATGATTGGAAAGATAAACTTAATGTTGCATAAATCAGGCAAGCGGCCTTGCCGTAAAATCTTTACAAAGCGATAGGATATTTAAATGTATAAGCTTAATCGGGAGTCCACATTCAGCGATACTTTTATTGGCATTGATAACACATTGTTAACTTCACTGAAGGTATCGCAGGTAAAGCTTTTCCATCAAGGCCGCTTGCCTGATATCGATAACTTAATGCGAGTGTTAGAGAATAACAAAGGAAGAGTAAATGTATAAACGTTTTGAGAAAGTGCACTTTGTTGGGATAGGCGGCGTCGGCATGAGCGGTATTGCCGAGGTGCTGCATAATCTCGGGTATGAAGTCGAGGGCTCTGATTTGAAGGAATCTGAAACAACAAAGAGGCTTGCCGGAATGGGGATAAGCATAAAAATAGGCCACCGGGCGGAAAATGTGAAGAAGTCCGATGTGGTCGTAATATCTTCCGCAGTCAAATCCGATAATCCGGAAGTGGAAGCCGCAAGAAAATTGTCGATCCCCGTGATACCAAGGGCCGAGATGCTTGCCGAGCTGGCAAGGCTCAAATACGGTGTGCTTGTGGCCGGGGCGCACGGGAAGACGACTACCACCTCTTTAGTTGCCAGTCTCCTCGGCGAAGGTAAGCTGGACCCCACTGTTGTCATCGGGGGCAAGCTTAAAGGGATAGGAAGCAATGCAAAGCTCGGTGGGGGCGAGTTCCTCGTGGCTGAAGCAGATGAAAGCGACGGCTCATTTCTAAAACTGTCGCCCACTATCGCTGTCGTAACAAATATCGACAGGGAGCATATGGATTATTTTAAAAGCATTGACGAAATAAAAGCCGCTTTCCTTTCATTTATCAATAAGGTGCCCTTTTACGGGCTGTCGATACTGTGCGGTGACAACGATTATATCAAGGAGCTGATGCCGAAGATCCAGCGCAGGTTTATTACATACGGGTTGGGTGAAGGCATGGACCTTACGGCAAGGGACATAAGGACAGAAGGCCTGAGTTCGGTCTTTGAGGCGGTCCTGAACGGCAAGTCACTTGGACCGTTTAAGGTGCCACTTATAGGCAGGCATAATGTCAGCAACAGCCTTGCCGCAATCGCGGTCGCCAATGAGCTGAAGGTAAGCATGGACATCATAAGGGAGGCCCTCAGGAATTTCAGCGGGGTCCAGCGCAGGTTTGAGTTGAAAGGGACTGCTAATGGCATTAATGTGGTTGACGATTACGGGCACCATCCTGCCGAGATTATGGCCACACTGAAGGCTGCGCGTGAAGCGCGAGATGCGGCACTCAGGGCACAGGACACAGCGCCGGGAACACAGGCTGCGGGACGCGGACGGATTGTGGTCCTTTTCCAGCCGCACAGATACACGAGGACAAGAGACCTGCTGAGTGAATTCATCGACGCATTTACAGACGCGGACAAAGTGATATTAATGGACATATACCCTGCCGGGGAAAAGCCGCTGCCCGGAGTCAATTCAAGCCTGCTGTACAGAGGGATAAAAGATACCGGCAAGGACATTGACTATATACAGAACAGGGAGGAGATACTGGATTACCTCGGTGCGGAATTAAAAGAAGGGGAGATGCTGCTGACCCTCGGTGCAGGAGATGTGTGGAAGATCGGGGAGGAGTTTTTAAGGATTAAATCACAATGATCAAAATACAAATCCCAAATAAATTCCAAATCACAATTAACGAAACAAACAAGTGCAGCGATACCCTGCCGGTTTCGGGACTTGGTGTTTGGAATTTGTTTGTTATTTGGAGATTGGGATTTGGGGTTTGATAAATGCTTATTGAAGGTAATGTAATGCAAGATTTAAATGCAGAGATCAGAAAGCTCATAAAAGGCGAAATTAAATTCGATGAGCCCTTGTCGGCGCATACGTCATTGGGAATAGGCGGGCCGGTAGACATTATGGTCTTTCCGGAAGACGCCCTGTCACTGAAGAATGTAATGCTGGTTGCTGAAAAAGAAAACATCCCTCTATTTGTTATCGGCGCGGGAACGAACCTGCTCGCACCGGACGGGAGAATAGAAGGACTGGCCGTGTCCCTGAAGGCATTCAGGAGCATAGAATTAACAAGGGATTCAGATGAAGATAATGTTGTCCTTCATGCCGGCTCAGGCGTGCCCCTTCCGATGCTTGTTAACTTTGCCCGGAAATATGGCTATTCAGGCATGGAGGCCCTTGCAGGAATCCCCGGCTATGTCGGCGGGGCTGTTTATATGAACGCCGGGTCGTTCGGCACGGAAATAAAGGACGTAACTGTCTCCGTAGCAATTATGGACCCGCACGGCGGGATTGTGATTTTGGATAAAGACAAACTGGAATTTTCATACAGGCATTTCAATTTGCCTCCGGGTTCCATTATACTCAGCGCCAATATAATTCTCCGGAGAGACGACCCTGCTGAAGTAGACAGGCGTACACGGGAATATTTAAGCAGGAAGAAAACCTCGCAGCCTCTCGGAGAATTATCTGCCGGGTGTGTATTCAAAAACCCTCAGGGTGACTCGGCAGGCAGGTTAATAGACGCTGCCGGATGCAAGGGGATGAGGACAGGCGGGGTGGAAGTCAGTAGTGTGCATGCAAATTATTTCATTAATAAAGGCGGGGCGACCTGCAGGGATTTTATTGAGCTCATGGAAGCTGTGAAGGCAAAGGTCAAGGCATACAGCGGGATTGAGCTTGAACCGGAAGTAAAGATTGTAGGAGAGATTATATGACAAAAGCATTGGCGACAAAAAAAAGAGTGGGTGTATTGATGGGGGGCCTTTCTGCGGAGAGGGACATCTCCATAAGGAGCGGGCTTGCTGTATATCAGGGCCTGCAGGAGCTGGGCTATAACGTTGTGCTTGTAGATGTCGGCAAAGACATCGTGGATGTTATAAAGAAAGAGAAGGTGAAGATCGCCTTCCTGGCGCTCCACGGCGGCACAGGAGAAAACGGGGCGATGCAGGGGCTCCTTGATGTTATAGGCATACCCTATACGGGATCAGGCGTTCTGGCGTCAGCCCTTGCTATGGATAAAGAGGCCTCAAAGAAGATCTTCATGTATCACGGACTGAATGTCGCGCCGTTTGTCGTTGTCAACCAGCCTGTAGGGGCTAGGCGCCGCCTCGCCCATGCATCAGAAAAACCTACGATTGACTTTCCGCTTCCCTGGGTCGTAAAGCCGTGTACCGAAGGTTCCAGCATAGGGGTCAGCATTGTAAAAGAAGAAAGCGACTTGAAGGCTGCTGTGGACAAGGCCTTTTCATTCGGCCCCAGGGTGATTGTTGAGAAGTTCATAAAGGGCAGGGAGCTTCACATAGCCGTGCTAGGCGACAGGGTGCTGGGCGGGGTAGAGGTAAGGCCCTCCCTGGAGTTTTATAATTATGAGGCGAAATATACCTCCGGACTCACCGAGTATATTATCCCCCCCGAGATCGACGAAACCGTTTATGAAAATACAAAAAGCATGGCGCTGAAAACTTTTCAGGCGCTGGGATGCTCCGGGGCCGCGAGAGTGGATTTCATAGTGGAAGAAAACAGTAATACGCCATACGTGCTTGAAGTCAATACGCTGCCCGGCATGACTACGACGAGCCTGCTTCCCAAGATTGCCGGCTCGGCCGGTATGGATTTTAATGCCCTTATAGAGGAGATACTCCGTCTTGCAGTCAAAGAGAAAGAATAAAAAGAACAAGGCCGCATCCAGGCGCGGAGAGAAGGCCCTCGTATTTTTTAAAAGGGCGACCATGGTCCTCCTGGCGGTTGTCGTTACCGCTGCGTCAGTACTGGGACTGAAAATCTTCTCGGAGCGTTTAAGGGTGGAAGATATTATTATTTCAGGCAACTCTCGTCTTGAAAGGGAAGATGTCCTGAATTCCCTGAAAGTAAGAAGGGGCGAATCACTCCTGGCCCTTCATTTCTCGGAAATCAGGGGACGGCTTAAAGCGAACTCCTGGATAAAAAAAGTGGACGTGAGGAAGCAATATCCGGACACGCTTGAAATCAGGATTGAAGAAGCGGAGCCGAAGGCACTGTTAAGCCTTAATGACCAGTTGTACCTCGTTGATGGAAACGGCAACAGGCTTGAGAGTATTAAAGGTGAGACCACGCCTTTCCTGCCGGTGATCAAAAATATAGATCCCGGGCTGAAGAAGGAAATGGATGAGGCATTAAAGCTGGTGGGGGTCCTCTCCGGGAAAAGCGCCTTTGCCGACAGGGAGTCGATAGAGGTCGGTCTTGAGTCATACGGGCTTGCGGTCCATATAGATGGTGAGTTTATTAAAGTGGGTTACGGCGATTACGAGGAAAAATTTCAGAGATGGATTGAGCTTGAGCCTGAGATCAGGAAAAGGGGTCTGCCGGTGCAGTATGTCGACCTGAGGTTCAAAGACTCTGTAATAGTGAAGCCCGTCGAAGAAGAAAAGACGGCAAAAAAAGAAAAAGGGAAGGCCCTATCTTAAAATGTATTTTGGATTTGTAAAAGAGACGGCATCGAAAAAAGACCATCTTGTTGTGGGGCTTGATATCGGCACTACAAGGATATGCGCAGTTGTCGCCGAAGCGCATTCCATGCAACGGCCGGGGAAGGCGGGCTTTTTCAGGAGAGGGAAGAAAGCGGACGTGATGCAGGAAGACCACCATGACGGCCCCGGCAGCGGCATCAATATAATAGGCGTCGGCAGGGCGTCGTCAAGAGGCATCAAAAAAGGTGTAATAACGAATATCGAAAGTACTGTGGAGTCAATAATCGAGGCTGTGCAGGAGGCGGAAACAGCGGCCGGGGTGGACATCAAAGCCGTCCATATAAGTATTTCCGGGGCGCATATCGGCTGTCTCTCCAGTCACGGCGTTATAGCGGTAAAGGAAAGAGAGATAGGGGCTAAAGAAGTGGCCCATGTAATAGAAGCGGCCAAGGCGGTAGC
>JACRQA010000208.1 GCA_016222915.1 Nitrospirota bacterium
CTCCTGGCCCCTCTGGAAGTCATCAAGAGCATAGGCAATATCATCTCATACGCGAGGATAATGGCTATCGGGCTCACATCAGTGCTCCTGGCCTATGTTGCAAACCACCTGGCGGGCATGACCGGAGATATAATAATCGGGGCAGTAGTGGCCGGCCTTCTGCACCTGCTGAATATAGTCATCGGCATCTTTTCCCCGACCATACACTCATTGAGGCTGCACTATGTTGAGTTCTTCAATAAATTTATTGAGGCAGGGGGAAGGAAATTTGAGCCTTTTAAGAAGGAGGGGTGAATATATTAAACCGAATAATGCAGTCATTGGTAACTAATTTCTTTAACTCGATAAACTGATTATCAAATTATGCATATAGCTTTGAATGAAATATACATCAACCCCTTGATTGAAATTGCGTTTAAGGTATCGAACAATAAATTATTTCCCAACGTCTGCATTATTCTAAAGGCTTTGTTTGGGTAAATGAGAAAAGGAGGGGAAATATGAATCTGGAAAAGGTGCTGACGGCCTTTGCAGCAGCGCTTGCAATCGGACTGCCCGCACTTGCAACAGCATGGGCACAATCAAAAATAGGGGCCGCAGGCGCAGGCACCCTGGCCGAAAAACCGGAACTGAGCGCCACGATCATCGTCCTTGTCGCCATCCCTGAAACCATGGTGATACTCGGTTTTGTTGTGGCGTCCATGATCCTCTTCGGGGTTTAAGTTTATGGGCCATGAAGAACTGATCGCCTCTCTGCGGAAAGAGGGGGAAGAGAAGGTCCGGGCAGTGAGGGATGCAGCTGAAGTTGAGGCTGATAATATCAGGGCTGCGGCAGCCGGAAAGATTGAACAATTGAGGGAAGAATTCAGAAAGAGAGAGGCCCGGTTAACAAAGATAGAGGAAGATGACATCATCTCCTCCGCTGAGAAAAAAGCGAGGACCATCATACTTTCAGCGGAAAAGTCTCTTTCGGACCGGCTCTTCAATCTGGCCCTGATCTGTCTTCATGAGTTGAGGCGGGAAAGTTATGAAAACATCTTTTCAGCCCTTGTGAAAGAAATTCCCCAGGTCAAATGGGAGGAAGTGCGGGTACATTCCGCGGATGCGGGCATGGCCCGGAGATATTTCCCCGGTTCCGTGATCGTTCCGGACGATGATATTTCCGGAGGTTTTGAGGCCGCACTGGAAAGTGGAAGGCGGCATATTATTAATACATTTGAAAAAAGACTGGAGAGGGCCTGGGAAGAGATACTGCCTTCTCTGGTAATTGATACTTATAAGGAAGCATCACGATATGGAATTCCTTCAGGAGATTAATGACATCGGATATCCGACAGAATATCTGTTGGCCAGGATACACGGCAGGAGATTGTCTCTCCTGGGCGACTGGGACAGGGTCCTGTCCGGCCCTGATATAGAGGAAAATCCGGCGTCATCCAATTTGCGGGAATTCATGACTGCCGGTGCACCGGCCGGCATATGGGAGAGTCACCAGAAAGAACCAGCATGGATATATCATCAGATGAATAGCAGGCTAAGGAACGTATTCCAGCCATACTTTATGCACCTGGAACTCAATACGCTCCTTACCTGTTTACGATATAAAACCGGAAAAGGGAACAGCACGGAGATAGAACGTCTCCTGTATTTTAGTCTTCTTTCAAAAGCTATCAAGGATGTGCTGAAAACTGATACGGATGTCCCCTCAGTTATTAATATTCTGGGGAAGAAAGTGTCCTTTATTCGTGACCATTGCGCCGGACTCGAACTGGTCTTTTTAAAGGACGGTTTTATGGGGGCGGAACAGGAAATCACAAACGCCCTGTTCAAGTACATATTGAATGCGGACACCCATCCCCTGATAAAACGCTTCTTCGTTTCTATCGCTGATGCAAGAAATATCATCACGCTTCACAAACACCTGAGATGGGACACAACTTCCAGTCCGTTCTTCATTGAGGGCGGTAATATCAGAAAATCAATTCTCTCTAAGATATTGCAATCGTATAATGCCGAAGCCCTGGCAACGCTCGTTTATAAACATACCGGACTGCATATTGAAGGAACTGACGCGGCCCGCGTAGAAAATGCCCTTCAAAGACGCTTGACGGGAAGGATTAAAAAGTGGGAAAGGGAATTCGCGGATATCGGACTAATTCTCAATTACCTCTGGAGATGCGCCATGGAGGCAAAGAACCTCAGCATAATTTATCATGGCAGGGAAATCGATAGAGGCATTCTGAAAGAGGAGCTTGTATATTGAAAAAAATTGCCTTCATAACTCCGGCAGATGCAGAGTTCGGCTTCAGGCTCACCGGTACAGACCAGTATATTGCCGAGAAGGGGAATTTAATGGCCGTGCTGAAGGGCGTGGCAACAGACCCTGATACCGGACTGATTATAATTGACGAACGGTTGATAAACAGTGAGAACGAGACGTTGATGAAAGACATTGAGTGGTCCTGGCACGGCATATTGCTGGTCCTCCCATCACCGGAGCGTGCAGGCGCTGAAATCGAAGATTACGCTTCAAGGCTGATCAAGCGGGCCATCGGGTATCATGTGAGGTTGAATATATGACAGGGAATATAACCGGCATATCCGGGCCTACTGTGAGCGTTGCGTTAAAGGGATTGAGGCTTTATGAACGTGTATATGTCGGTAATGCCATGCTCACAGGCGAGGTGGTCAAAATTGAGTCTGACAGGGCCGTTGTTCAGGTATATGAAAATACCCACGGCCTGGCCCCTGATGAACCCGTAAGGGCGACAGGCATGCCTCTTGCCGTCAGCCTTGGGCCGGGACTCCTGTCCGGGATATTCGACGGGCTTCAGAGGCCGCTGCAAAGATTGAGGGAAGAAACCTGCCCCTTCATAAAATCAGGGAAAGAAATATACGCGCTTGACCGGTCGCGTCAGTGGAGGTTTCATCCCTTAAAGAAAAAAGGTGACGACATTTCCCCCGGAGAAATAATCGGATATGTTAATGAAGGACGTTTTCACCATTTCATCACATGTGGAAATGATATCAGTGGAACACTCTCATGGATTGCGGACGGAGAAATAAATATTGAGGCCGCTGCAGGAGCGCTTACTGACGGTAAAGAGATACCGCTTTATCACGAGTGGCCTGTAAGAGTACCCAGACCTTACAGAAAAAAAATAGCTCCCAGCCGGCCGCTGGTTACGGGCCAGCGGGTCATTGATTTCCTGTTCCCGTTTACAAAGGGAGGGACTGCTATCATGCCCGGGGGCTTCGGCACAGGCAAGACCATCCTTGAGCAGTCCGTAGCGAAGTTCGCTGATGTCGATATAGTGGTGTACGTGGGGTGCGGTGAGCGTGGAAATGAAATGGCCGAGATGATTGAGGAGTTTGAAATGCTCAAAGACCCATGGACCGGCAGCAAATTGATGGATAGGACTGTCCTTGTCATTAACACATCAAACATGCCTGTCGCAGCAAGAGAGGCTTCCATATATACGGCTGTCACCATGGCCGAATACTATAGGGACATGGGCTTCCATGTGCTTCTCCTTGCCGACAGCATATCCAGATGGGCCGAGGCATTGAGAGAGATATCATCATCCCTTGAGGAAATGCCAGGTGAAGAAGGATATCCTACTTACCTCTCTTCACGCCTGTCAGGTTTTATCGAAAGGGCCGGGGTCGTAGAGACTTACAGCGGAAAGACCGGCTCCCTCAGCATGGTGCTGTCCGTGTCCCCTCCCGGCGGTGACTTTACAGAACCGGTCACGCAATCCTGCCTGAGGACCACAGGCGCATTTCTCATGCTCGATACATCCCTTGCCCACAGGAGACACTTTCCGGCGATCAACTGGTTTCAGAGTTATTCCCTTTACGCGGGAGAGCTTTCAGCGCATTACAAAGATAAAGTCTCTCCGGAATGGGAAGACGTTCAGAAGGAATGCAGGGACATACTCAGGAAGGAAGAGAATTTGAGGGAGGTGGTAGAGATCGTAGGCATCGAAGGTATTCAGGACCAGGACCGGCTGCTCCTTCACACAGCTGAGATGATCAGATCAACTTTTCTCTGTCAGAATGCATACACCGATGACGCTTTTTCCACTCTTGAAAAGACTCTCTCGGCAGTGAAGAAGATACTGGATTTCCATAAAGAGGCCGGAGAGAGGCTGAAGCAGGGAACGCCGTTGAATGATATATTGTAGGGGCACGGCGCGTCGTGCCCCTACGTAAAATTAACATGAGACTCTCAGAACACAGATACCGGACCATATCCTCCATAGCAGGCCCCCTGTTGTTTGTTCAGGGGATACTCAACGCTAGAATCGGCGAGGTAGTAAAAGTCCTCACCCCTGATAAAAGACAGATAGACGGTGAAGTCCTGCAGATCACCGGGGACACTGCGCTGATCGAGGTCTTTGCAGAGACGCGCGGTCTGGACATTGAAAAGACCACTGTAGTGTTCACTGATTCTGTTAGAAGAGCGCCCCTGTCTCCCGAGATCATCGGGAGGGTCTTTGACGGCTCTTTTGTGCCTATTGACGGCCTACCGATGTATATCGCCGAAAAGCGGGTGCCTATTACAGGCCTTCCCATAAATCCCACTGCGCGGGCCAGACCGGAAGAGTTCATTGAGACAGGCATTTCAGTAATTGACGGGCTGAACACGCTCGTCAAGGGACAGAAGCTCCCGGTCTTTTCCTGCTCGGGCCTGCCTTCAAAGGAGGTTGTCGCGGCGATATTGCGAAACTCAAGGGTGATTAAAGAGACCGCGATTCCGCAAGGCAGCGAGACGTCTGCAGCACGCGGTGACTTCATTGTAATATTCGCGGCCCTTGGGCTGACATTCCGTGAATACTCCTATTACATGAACACACTTAAAGAGATGAAATCAGGTTTTGTTGCATTTGTAAATATGGCGGATGAACCGGCAATGGAGCGGCTGCTTGCGCCGAGGTTCGCGCTTACCGCCGCCGAATATCTTGCCTTTGATAACGGGATGGACGTCCTTGTTATTATCACCGACATGACGAATTATTGTGACGCACTGCGCGAGGTGTCCACGGCAAGAGAAGAGCTCCCCGGCAGGCGTGGATATCCGGGCTTCATGTATTCCGACCTTGCCTCTCTCTATGAACGCGCGGGACGCATACGCGGCAGGAAGGGTTCCATCACGATGCTCCCTGTCCTTACTATGCCTGAAGACGACATTACACATCCGATCCCCGATCTCACCGGCTACATTACAGAGGGGCAGATCGTCCTGAGCCGGGCGCTTCACCAGAAAGGCATCTTCCCCCCGGTTGATGTGCTACCGAGCCTCTCAAGACTCATGCAGAGGGGCATAGGCAAAGGACACACGAGAGAGGACCACAGGAAGGTATCAAACCTGCTGTATAAATATTACGCCAGGGGGAGAGACCTGAGAAGGCTTGAGGCAATTGTCGGAAAGGACGGTATGACAGAAAAAGACAGGCTCATGCTCGACTTCGCGGATTTGTTTGAAAGAGAGTTTGTAAACCAGGAATCAGTAAGACGAAATATAAATGAGACACTCGATATGGGAATTGACCTTTTAAAACGTTTTGATTTTGAAACATGATCATCCACCCTACAAGAACAAATCTGCTCCTTCTGAAAGAGAAGGCCGTGTCTGTTACAAACAGCACCGGAATTCTCAAAGCAAGGAGACAGGCGCTTATCAGGGAATTCTTCAATACGACCCTGCCGTTTCTCAGGACAAGGAAAGATATAGTTGAAATGTACGGAAAGGCCCTTGAAGAACTGGGGTTAAGCCTCGGACATATGGGAAGAAGCGCAGTGGAGTCAGTGACCTTCACCTCGGCAAGGCACATCAGGGTGGATATCATAGAAAAAGGCATCTGGGGACTTAAGTATAAAGATGTTGTCACGCATGAACCCGCTGTGAGAAACCCCGACGCAAGGGGCTATGACTTCACCTCTACCACACCTCACCTTGAAGAAGGCATATACCGCTTTGAAAAAATCCTTGAGTCCATGCTGGAGATTGCGGCCTATGAGAGCAAGTTAAAGAGGCTGAGCGATGAAATCATGAGGATCACAAGAAAAATAAAAGTGCTGGAAGAGAGGATACTGCCTGACCTGAAA
>JACRQA010000212.1 GCA_016222915.1 Nitrospirota bacterium
ACATCCGGGATAATATGCAATTTCCATGGTTAATCCTTTGAGCCACGCTTTTCAGCGGATTTCTTGTACAGGCGTTTGATCTCCGAACGCCCCTTCGTCTTGTCGAGTTTAAAGTGCATCCTCTTTTTCTTGAGCATTGCCTTGCCAAGTTTTGAGGTGCTCTTGAGATCATCCATCACGGCATTAATGCCGCCCTTTTTGAAATTTTCAAGCTCATAAAGCGCCATAAACTCCAGCTCATTGCTCCTGCCGAAATGGGCCACCGACTTCATAAAGGCAGAGTGGAAAGAAGCCACCTTTGGGATGACCGGTTCGATATGGGCCTCCTTGGCCATCTGTTTCAGTGCCTCGTTTATCCTTGCCGTCTGTATATTGTTGGGGCAGCGAGTCCCGCAAGTGTAGCAGGCCACGCATTTCCAGCTCAGAAGGTTCTTTAACGCCTCCTCTTTTTCCCCAAGCAGGATCATCCTGATCAGCCTGTCAGGGGTGACCACCGTTTCATCACCAACTGGACAGCCTGCGGCGCACCGGCGGCACTGATAGCAGGACCTCAGATTCTGACCTGAGCGTTCCATTACCTCTTCCAGGAATGGATTGGAAGTCTCCACGCTATATTTTAGGGTTGAATTTGACATAGTTGTTCCTTGCTTCTATTTATTGAGTAAGTTCAGGAAAAGTCTCAGAACTCCTTCGTGCTATCTCTACTATATTAAAATGTGATCAGCAAAATCCAGCATTCGACTATATTTATCGTTGATCTTATCCTTTATATTTTGCCGCATGAATGTGTAAATAATATGAATTAAGAAGTCACCCCGGCGTGCAGCTTGGCCGACGTAACGGTGTTCTTCATGAGCATGGTAATGGTCATTGGTCCAACGCCGCCCGGCACGGGTGTAATTGCGCCTGCTATCTCCTTGGCAGCGTCAAAGTCAACGTCTCCCTTGAGGATCGGAATCATCTTGCCGGTCTTTTCGCTCTTCTTCTCGCCGACACGGTTGACGCCGACATCTATGACACATGCCCCCGGTTTGATCCACTCAGGCTTTACAAGGCCGGGAACGCCTGCTGCGACAATGAGTATATCGGCGCGCTTGCAGTGGGCTTCAAGGTTTTTTGTCCCGGTATGCACGATGGTTACGGTTGAGTTAGCGCCCTTGCCCTTCTGGAGCATGATGTTGGCGATGGGCTTGCCCACGATATTGGAGCGGCCTACAACAACAACCTCTGCCCCATTGGTATCAAAACCCGAGCGCACGATCAATTCCTGGATGCCGGCCGGAGTGCAGGGAAGGAACTTTGCCTCCTTGCCGCCTATCATCAGCCGACCGACATTGACAGGATGAAAAGAGTCAACGTCCTTGTCCGGGTCTATGGCGTTAAGTATCTTCTTTTCATCTATATGCTTGGGAAGCGGCAGTTGAACAAGGATACCGTGGATCTTGGGGTCTTTGTTGTATTTATCGATAAGCTTGAGCAATTCCGCTTCGGTCATCTCCGGGTCCTGATCGTCCTGTATAGAATAAAAACCCAGCTCATGAGCGGTCTTCTGCTTGGCAGTAACGTAACTGACCGACGCAGGATTTTTTCCCACCAGTATCGTGACCAATCCCGGCACAACACCTTTTTTGTCCTTCAGCTCGGCGACTTCTTTCTTCAGCTCTTCTCTTATTTGTGCGGCGATCTCGGTGCCGCTGATGATTTTTGCAGACATAGTATTCCTCCTTTTAATATATCAAACGATATTAACCGTAGGGGCATGGCACGCCATGCCCCTACAAACATCAATCTCTTCTTTTTATTAGTTCAAGAAATTCAAGCCTTGTCGATTCTTTTGAGCGGAAGATCCCCCTGACAGCAGAAGTTATAGTCCTTGCATTCGGCTTTTTGATGCCCCTCATGGAAAGACACAGGTGCTCGGCGTCTATTATGACCATAGCGCCTCTGGGCTTCAATTTTTCCATGATCAGGTCTGCAAGCTGAGCAGTAAGACGCTCCTGGACCTGGGGCCTCTTTGCAAATATCTCAACAGCCCTCGCTAATTTACTCAGACCCACAATCTTCCCGCCGGACGGGACGTATGCCACGTGGGCCTTCCCGATAAACGGGAGTAAATGGTGCTCGCAAACCGAATAAAAGGGGATGTCTTTGAGAATGACCATCTCATCATGGCTTTCACCGGCAATGGGTTTTAATATTTCTTCTGTAGGGGTATTTAATCCTGAGAATATCTCTTCGTAAAGTTCAGCTATGCGTCTGGGCGTGTCCTTTATGCCGGGCCTTTCAGTGTCTTCCCCAATCCCCTCAAGGATCAATCTTACGCCTTTTTCAATTTTCTTCTTGTCCATCCGGAATCTCTCTTTAGAAAAATAGTTAAAAACTATAACATTTGCATGTAATTAGTGTCAAAAGGGGAGGTTAAGAATGGATTAATTCTTTGCGCAGCGTATCAGTCTCGTGTCCGTAATAATCATGTCCATTTTAATGTCATGAGGCTCTGACGGAATTTCTTCAATAATCTGCTCTTCGAAGGCAAGGGCGACAAGAAAGGGGGTTGGGGGTTGGGGGTTGGGGGTTAGTTTTTCTTTACTAATCCCTAATCCCTGATCCCTAATCCCTGTATTTTCAATCCCTGACAGAAGCTTATCATAATATCCCCCGCCATATCCAAGGCGGTTGCCTTTCAGGTCAAATCCAGCTCCGGGAATTATGACGAGATCAATATCCGACAATGCAACTTCCCGGTCCTCTCTGACCCCCGGTTCGAGTATGCCCATATAGCCGTATTCAAGCTCGGACGTTTCTTTGATTTCATAGAGCCGCAGCGCTTTATGCCTGGAATCAACAACCGGAAGGACCAACTTTTTCCCGGAGTTGATAACATCCTGGAGAAATCTCGTAGTATCGACCTCAGAACGAAAAGAGACGTATGCCAATAACCTCTTTGCCTGCCTGAACTCTTCCAGCGCAAAGAGTCTTTTCTCGATTGCTGCCTCTTTTTGAACTTTCAGTTGCGGTGGGATGGAGTCTCTTTTTCTTAAAAGCCTTGCCCTGATCTTCTTTTTCAAACAAGTTTCTCTAACTTATTCTTGATTAACACTGCCTCATCGACAGTGGCCTGAGAAGTCTTGTACGATGGGACCCCCTGGATATCCGATTCCATGATGCTGTCTTTGAAACTCATTTCCCCCAGGAATTCGATATCTCCGACATTGTTCCTGATGAAATCTACATCGTCTTGCTTTCTGACTTTATTCGCGATTACATAGACCTTTTTAATTCCGAGCTCCAGTGCAAGGCTTTTTACTGAAAGCGCTGTCTGAATGCTGCGCTGCCCCGGCTCCACTACAACGATAAATGCGTCGACTCCTTCCGCAGTGCCCCTTGTAAGATGTTCGATCCCGGCCTCCATGTCGACTATCACGACTTCATCCCTCTCAACAATAAGGTGTTTCAAAAGCCGCCGCAGCAGGGTATGTTCAGGGCAGTAGCATCCTGACGCAGCAAATTTGGATTTGCCCATGATCAGCAGAGTAATATTGTCCACCTTGTATCCGAAGCCTTCCGGGATGTCGTCCACGCGGGGATTGATCTTAAATATTCCCCCGCTGGCGCCCGGCTTCGCGCCGGTCCTTTCCTCAATCAGGTCCGTCAACTCGGCTATAGGCCTAAGTTTCTCAATCTCGTTTTTTGAAATACCGAGCGCGGCGGCGAGATTGGCGTCAGGGTCTGCATCCACTGCAATAACTTTTTTATTCTCAGAGGCGTATAGATAACATAAAAGGGCAGAGACAGTCGTCTTGCCTACGCCGCCTTTCCCGGTAATTGCTATTTTCATAATTTCTATTCCCCGTATAGTTCCGTAAATTCCTGCAATAAATTAGTCCAACATACTACCATTTAAGCAAAAATATTGTCAAAAGAGAAGATAGTAAATCCAGCTATACTGAATGTTGCTCCAAGCGGTCCCGTCATAAGTGGAAATAAAAAGCTGAGAGTGATAATAATATAGTAAGGGAAACTATTAAGCAACTAATCAAGTTTTAATGGAAACTCACCGATATATAAATCAATTTATAAATGTTTTCATTGTGGGTCGTTTTTTAACTGAATTATATTAAGCGAAATATATTATCGATGAATCACAGTGCTATGTCTCAAAAAAAATTAATGAATGCCGAAGAGCAGGCAGACCACTTCAATCTTCGGAAGTACTTTACCCTATACAGTATAGGTTTTTTTGTATCATTGACCGCCTTATTAGGTTACGTATTCATTACTCATGAGAAAAAACTGCTGGTTGACTCTGCCGTTTCAGCAGCCAAAGAATTCGCCCAACAACTCAATCATCATGTTCAGGAAGAAGGTTATGTTTCCAACATAATGGCAATAAACAGCTTAAGTGCTGAAAGATCGCCGGGGTATGAGAAACTGGACAAAATGATCGGCGAACACATGTCCGAGTTCCCCGATATATTGAAAATCAAGATATTTGACAGGAACAGGCGCACGATCTATTCCTCGGACCCTAATGCCGTGGGCACATTGAATACTCACGATCAGCTTAAGGAGGCTTTGTCCGGCCAAATTTCTTCAGCCCTGACAAGGCGCATGAAACCGATGCGCACTGACAGCGCCGAAAGCGGGAAAATGTATGAAGTTGACATCCTGGAAATATATCTGCCGATTTATGAAAACAGAACAGGGATGGACCTGCAGGAAAATGTCATAGGGGCCTTTGAAGTTTATAAGGATGTAAGTGCTGTTTTTAATAAGGCAAAAAGGGGCGGGTATACCATTTCCATTCTGTTTATCTTGTCCATGAGCATACTCTTTTTAATATGGCAGATGATAATCCGTAAGGCTGACAGGATCATAAAGTTAAAAAATTCAGAGATCAAAAAATATAACAGGGAACTCGAAGAGGCGCAGCACAAAATAACAGAGAGTATCGATGAAGTCATTAAACATGAAAGCTTTCATGTCAGGTATATGAATGAGAACCTGGTAAAGTGCTGGGAAGTGAAAGGATGCAACAAAGCTGATTGCCCCAGCCATAAATCGGAAGACCTCAGGTGCTGGCAGGTGGCCGGCACATTTTGCGGGGGCGTGGTCCAGGGGTTATTCGCAAAGAAGTACGGTGACTGCCGGCAATGTGAAGTATTTAAGCACGCCTTCGGCAACAGGATCAACACGATCGGCGAAAGCTTCAATAATATGATGGCGCTGCTTCAGAGCAAACACCTGGAGCTGCAGGAGGCAAACAAGAAACTAAACGTTCTGGTCGACATCGATCCTTTGACGCAAATAGCCAACCGCAGGAGCTTCCAGAACAGGATAGAAAATATTCATTTACTGACACTCAGATATAACCATCCATACAGTATTATTATTTGTGATATTGATAATTTCAAACTGTATAACGACACTTACGGACATCAGCAGGGGGACTATGTTCTGATATCAGTTGCGAATGCAATGAAATCATCTATCAGAAGGACGGACGAGATATTCCGCTGGGGAGGGGAGGAATTTATTGTAATTCTTCCGGAGCAAAGTCATGCCGATGCATTGAAGGTCGCGGAAAACCTCAGGTCGTCAGTCCATAAGTTGGGGGTAAAGCACCAAAAGACTGATCTGCAGGTTGTGACTGTAAGTTGCGGGGTCGCATCTTTCTATCCATGGAAGACAAAAGACATTGGTTGGGAAAATGTAGTAAAGCAGGCTGACGACGCGCTCTATAAGGCAAAACTCGGCAAGAAAAACTGTGTGTATTCAGCAGTTCCTATGTAGAGTTTCATATCTATACCCTTTCTATAAACTCTTCAGTGATATCCAAATATTCCGTAAAGACTTTTTAAATAAAATCAGTTCTGTAGAAACGGCACACCGTTAACAACTGCGCATTATTCTTCCAGTCGCTTTTGCCTCAATTGCATGGCCTGTTTTATTAGTTGCCGCTATTAAGAAATTGAATAATATGCCGATAGTATCGGATATAAATATATCTTACCAAGGAGGACCAAATATGAAACAACCGTACACAATTATCTTAACAATCATACTAATGCTGTTAATGACAGGGATATCGATGGCTGCTAAAGTACCTGCCCCAACTGATCCGCCGGAAGGAGTAAAGATCATATCTATCAATGAGGCAAATGAGATTTTAAACCAAAAGAATGTTTATATCTTTGATCTGAGGAAAGAATTCTCTTACGGCAAAGGACATATTCCGGGTGCGGTCTCTTTCCCGTATAAATGGGCTAGAAAAGATGCTGACTTCAAACCTGATGGTGATATTGATTTATCCAAGCTGCCGGTTGATAAAAATACGGCAATCATTTTTCACTGTGACGGTCCGGAGGAATGGAAGTCATACTACACATCAAAAGCTGCAAAAAAAGCCGGCTATACTAATGTCATGTGGCTCAGAGAGGGCTATTCTGCCTGGGCAAACAAAGGATACGCTGTAGAGCATTAGCACCGGATAGCGGACAACTATCTCTGCTTCCGGGAAGAGATAGTTGTCTATTATGTCCGAATTACTTTATCGGTATCGACTTCCCGGAAGCAATCGGTCAAAGCCGGGGCAAGATTACAATGCTTCATATATTTCTTCTTCTCCACTCATAAATTGACATCACCTCATAGCTGGATTATTATATCTCCTGAATCGTACATATGTCCTTTTGTCTGCAAGGAGGAATAATGCCGGAAGCTAAAATAAAAGTAATACTGTTACGCCATACCCCAAATCCCGAAGAAACAGTAGCAATGGCCGCTAAACTATGCTACAGTCCGTCAAACATCACGTCGCTTAAAAACAAGATCGAGGCTAAAGACCAGAAGGCTTTTGTAGGCAAACTGATACAAATGGGCCATATGACCCCAATAGAGCATCCTGCATTCACCTTTGCCATCGAGGGTATCTCAAGGGCATGCTCACATCAGCTCGTAAGACATAGATTGGCGTCATACAGTCAGCAATCACAGCGTTACGTAAGTGAAGAAAACGGCTTTGATTATGTCATCCCCCCGGTCATTAAAGAAGACAAAGACCTTAAACGCGCATTTGTGGCTTTTATGAATGAAGCACAGAACGCATACAATATTATGGTGAAAAAATTAAATGAAAAAGGCGTAAAGGGGGAGTCCGCCAACCAGGACGCGCGCTTTGTCCTTCCTAACGCCGCCGAGACAAAAATCATAGTCACCATGAACGCAAGGGAGCTCATGCATTTCTTCAGGCAGAGGTGTTGCAACAGGGCCCAATGGGAAATCAGGAAGATGGCTGAAGAGATGTTAAAGCTCGTTAAAAAAATAGCCCCCATAATATTCAGCAAATCCGGCCCCGGATGCCTGTATGCTCCCTGCCCGGAAGGTGAATATACCTGCGGGAAGATACAAGAGGTGAGAAGCAAGTACCGGATCAAGAAGTAACGTACGTTCCGGGCAACTCTTATCCAGATGGAAAAAGGCTTACCCAATTTTTTATTTCTGACAGCCCGCAAAGATTGTAATGAATATCCTGTTGTGAAAACAATCACGGCATAACAAGGAACTGAACAGTTATATTTAGAATGACTGGAGAGCATGTATTCCGATAAATAAACTGGAGAGAAACTTCTTGAGATATAACGATGATGTAATAAATGCCGAAAGCTGGAACACTGGTCTTAAAAAAACAGTTCTGCGTTCAGAAAAGCATGAACCGGTAAAGGGCAGGCAGACCACTGCTAAGAATATGCGTGTATCAAAGCAGGATTCGGTCCGCATTACTAAAGCAAACCCGTCATTTGCAAACATACATACGTCAAAAAGCAGGATGAGCAGAAGAAAAAAAAGAGGGACGTTCCTCTTGTCCGGACTACTGACCGGCCTGGCCTACAGATCCCGGAGCCACAAATAGCCGTTCGCTGGAAGTTTAAACCGCCTCTGATAACTGCACGGAAACGACCTTCGAAGCCCCTGGTTCCTCCATCGTAATGCCATATATGTAGTCCGCAGCTTCCATGGTCCGGCGGTTGTGGGTAATGGCTATGAACTGTATGTTCTTCGCCATCTCCCTTAACAGGTGAATAAACTTGTCCGTGTTTGATTCATCAAGAGGCGCGTCGACTTCGTCCAGCAGGCACAAAGGCGTCGGTTTGATCATAAAGCCCGCAAAGAGAAGCGACAACGCAGTCAGGGCCTTTTCCCCTCCGGACAGAAGGTTCAGGTTCTGCAGCCTCTTGCCCGGGGGCTGCGCTATAATTTCAATCCCCGCGTCAAGGATGCTCCCCTCGGTAAGTTGCAGCTCCGCCCTGCCCTTGCCGAAAAGGATTGCAAATACCTCTTTGAATTTTTCGTTCAGGGCCTCAAATGCATCTTCCAGTCTCTTTTTGGAGGTCCTGTTTATTTTCTGGATAGTGTCCTCCAGATCGGTGATTGCGCTCAAAAGATCATCACGCTGCTTAGTGAGAAATTCAAACCTCCCCTTGAGCTCTTCATACTCATCGAGCGTGCCCAGGCTTACTGGTCCGATCTCCTGGAGCTTAGCCTTGAGGTCAGGCAGCCTTTCTTCCTCTTCAGGACTTACCGTATCAGGGACATCCGCGGTCTCTATTTCAATGGAGTATGTCTTGTGGATGTCCTCT
Organism: Nitrospirota bacterium; assembly: GCA_016222915.1. Classification (GTDB taxonomy): domain Bacteria; phylum Nitrospirota; class Thermodesulfovibrionia; order UBA6902; family UBA6902; genus UBA6902. Next base: position 8,640 of record JACRQA010000212.1, read on the forward strand.
TTAAGGTAATCCAGTTTCATGGACCGCTCCATCTTTTTCATTTCCACATGGCTGAGTTCGGTGTGGATCGCCTCAAGCTGACGCGACAGGTCCTTCTGCTGTTTCTCCATCAGCTCAAGCTCGGCCTTTTTGGCTTCAAGTATCTCATTTATTTTCGCGGCCTCCGACTGCAGCTCGCTGACAGCCACGATTTTTAATTTAAGGGTCTCTTCTTTCTGCACGACCTGTTGTTCTTTTTGCCCTATAACGTCCTGGATGCTGCCGCGCTCATTGGACATCTCTTCCTTCTTCCGGTCTATTTCAACGGCAACTGCATGGAGCCTCTCGATCTCTCTTCTGACGGACGCCATTTTCTCGCGTACGGATGTAAGTTCGAGTTTGACCTCGGTAAGCTCGGAGCGGGTTATTTCCAGGGCTTCTCTCTTATCGGAGATTGCGTTCTGGACAGACCGTATCTTTTCCTCGGTAAGGAGTTTTTCATCTTCAAGTGTTTTGTAATGCTGTTCCCTCTGTATAAGCGTACTCTTAAGGTTGTCTATCTCCCTGTGGTCATCTGTAATCTCCAATGAAATATATTCATGCTTCTGCTGCAGCCGGCCCCGTTCCTCTTCCAGATTTTCTATTTTCAATTTAAGGCCGTGAGAGTATTTCTCCTGGCTGGATATCTTTCCGTCCAGAGAGATAATTTCATTTTCAGTGGACACTATATCTTCCCTGATGGCAATGACCGAACTTTCAGCTTCAGATATCTTCCCCCTTTTCAATGCTATTTCATTTTCAATTTCCTTGATCTGGCGCTTTATCTTCAGGACCCCTTTATCAGTGCCTCCGAATACCACGCCCGACGGCTCAAGCACCTCTCCCTCAAGCGTCACAAAATACACGGCCTTCCGCGATGTCCCGGCTTCAGGGTCCTCCCGCAAAGAAAAAGCCGTATTCAGGTTATCGACAAGTATCACATCGTTTACCAGCGCAGCCGCTACTTTATCGAACCCCTCTTTTACAGAGACAAACTTTATGGCCTCACCGATTACTCCGCTGTGAGAGAGGGACAAATGCGTCCCGCCTGGAATAATATCTCCAACAGGATTGACGGTGATAAAACCGCTGCGCTTTGTATTGTTCTCTTTTATGTATCCAAGCGCCCTGGATATTTCACTCTGGTCCTCAACGATGTTGGCGCTCAGCTTGTCTCCGAGAATCGCCTCAAAGGCGGCCTCATATTCACTGGGGGTCTCAATTATATCAGCGACCTGGCAGAG
>JACRQA010000010.1 GCA_016222915.1 Nitrospirota bacterium
ATAAACCAGGCATGGAGCTTGCTTTCTCGGAGGATTAAATAACGCTGATTATCATCAGAAAAAAATAAAAAAGGAGGAGGCAAACATGCAGACCGCAGTTTTAAATCAACAGACGGAAATGAAGGTTTCAGACAGGATTCAGATCGTCACCATGCTTTACGACGGAGCAATTAATTTCATCGGGAAGGCAAAGGAGAAACTAGAGGTCGGAGATTCTATAGGGAAGACCCATTTCATTAAGAAGACCTCGGCTATTGTAAGAGAACTTGCGAACTCATTGAATATGGAAGGTGGAGAGATCGCAATTAATCTCAGGAACCTGTACGACTTTGTCCTTGAAAGTCTCATCAAGGCAGAGATCAATAACAACGTGGACGCGCTGAATGACGCGGAGAAGGTCATGGAGATCCTGCGCGGTTCATGGAAAGACATGCAGGCGGTCAATAAGATATAAACGGGCAGAGCAATCCCCCTGTATTTCAGCATCAAAATATTGACAAGCAACATACCTTTGACATTACGGGAGGAATAATCTTCTTGTTGAGAAGATTATTCCTCCCGACGTTTGAGGGTGTCTTATTTTGTTATCTAAATTGTTCTTGCTCAGGCAGAGGCCTGGTACCCGTTGAAAATCAACGCTATTTCAGCGTGATTACTATTCGGAATGCCAATATTTAATTCGACCTGCTCAAACAGGAAATATTTACTTGATGTGCCGCGGAGCATGAGTTTTGGAGATTTTGAATCTTGGCATCGATATTGCTTTCAAACTTAAAGTAATCTTTATATTTGCGGATGATCTCACGATATCTGCTGATGAAAAAAGGAAGAGATATGCCGACGCAATTGGTCTTTTCGATCCACGAAGTAAGTCAGCTCACTGGTGTGCCTTCGCATACTATCAGGTTTTGGGAAAAGGGTTTTAATGTGCATGTCCGGCCGGCCAAGACCCCTGGAGGACAGAGACGATACTGCAACAGGGACATCGAGATTATAAAAATTATTAAACGGTTACGCTACCAGGAAAAATACACGATTGCAGGCGCGATCAGGGAGCTGGAGAGAAATAGTAATAAGAGGATGAAGGATACGGCAAATGCAGGGACTGCAGATGATACTCAAAAAATACTCAGGGTGAAAGCGGTCAGCTGATATGAAAGAGTTTATGCGCTATGTAAAAGAGAAAATGATTGAGTCGGCGAATAATCTGAAGCGGCTTTCTGAGAGCGACCTGCTTTTAAAGCCTGTTTCGGAGACTGCCGATTTGATCGTCCGTGCGGTCCGGGCCGGGAACAAGTTGATGATCTGCGGCAACGGAGGAAGCGCCGCCGATGCGCAGCATATTGCGGGAGAGTTCGTTTGCAGATTTTATAATAACAGAAAGCCGATGCCCGCGATAGCCTTATCAACAGATACATCGGTGCCGACTTCCATTTCAAATGACTATTCTTACGATGATGTTTTCAGCCGTCAGGTAACAGCGCTCGGGAAAAAAGGCGATGTCCTTCTGGGCATCAGCACAAGCGGCAGTTCTGGGAATGTGCTTGGTGCGTTCAGGGCTGCAAGGGAAATGGATATAAGGACGGTGCTCCTTACAGGCGAAAAGGAAAAGAAGATAGCCGGTCTGAGCGATATAGTCATTAAAACCCCGTCTTCGGATACCCCTCGTATTCAGGAGATGCATCTGCTCATCGAACACATTATTTGCGAAATTGTGGAGAAAAGAATTTATGAAGGCGGCTGATTTATGAATAGCGGAAAAGACAATATCGTGAAATTACCGGTAAACATATCACATCTTGATATCGAGATTGTGAGAGGATGTTTTCTGAAATGCAGATGGTGCCCTCTGGACAAGGAACAGCCATATCAATTTATCGGGCTTGATCTGTTTGAGAAAATAATAAATGCGCTTCACAGTGTGAACGGCGGATATCACAAGATTGACCTTTTCAGGGGGGGAGAACCTTTTCTTCATCCGGATATCAAGGCCCTTCTCTCGATACTGGAAGCTAAAGGTTTTGTCGGCAAAAGCATTATAGGTTTTTTTACAAACGGGATGGCAGTTAAACACGAACAGATAAAGGCGATTATGGAATCGTCCCTTAATATCGAAGTTGTCTTTAGCGTGGATGGGGTGGGGACCGGCGAAAGCTTTGAATATATGCGAACAGGAGCAAAATGGGAGATCGTCAGGAAAAACATATCGCTGCTGTCTGAAGCAGGAAAAGGTTCCGTTTATGGAGCACGCAAAAAGATAGCTGTTTCAACGATCATTCCGCATCAGGACGCTGTTCCTTTTTCCGTACCGAAGCGGGAGGAAATTTATGAAACATTTAAAAAAGAATTCAGACCGCTCGGAGTCGATGAATTTTATTTCCGGGACATACACAGATATAACGGCCGGGTCGTGATAGAGGGAATGCCTGAAAGAGAAATACGCAGCGGACCGTGCTGCTTTGTCAAAAGGGGCGGAATATCCATTCTCGTGGACGGCCGGGTCTCAACATGCTGCGGCGATTTGAACAATTCACTGATAATAGGCGATTTAAGCAGTGAGACACTTGAGGAAATATTCTATGGACAGAGCCTGTTGTCCATAAAAGAAAAGATGTTGAAGGGAGAAAGGTCCGCGCTGGAAATATGTGGGGCGTGTGATCTGAGGTGAGGGGCCGATGTATATTTTAGGCATAAACGCTTTCTATCATGACGCAGCGGCAGCGCTGCTTAAAGACGGTAGGATTGTTGCGATGGCGGAGGAAGAGAGATTTACCCGCAAAAAGCACGCAGAGGGCGCGTTCCCTCATAAAGCAATAGAGTATTGCCTGAGGCATGAGGGAATTACCTTTAGGGACGTGAATTATCTTACCTTCATGCACGATATAGAGGCCATTCTTTCCAATGATCCCGCCATCGAACCGATTAAAAGCTCGTTTGCCGCGCGTCCGGATTTATATGACAAGTTCAGGGCGACGTTTGAAGGTCATCTTGATTATCTTGAGTCCTACTGTAGAGAAAAAGGGCTGAAATTGAAAATAGTGCCCCACCATGACTGCCATCTTGCCTCTGCGTTCTTCGGCTCTGACTTTGACGAGGCAAATATTATCTCGATCGACGGAAGGGGGGACAAGGAAACCGCTGTATTGGCTTATGGAAAAGGGAACAGCATAAAAAAACTTCTATCTGTTCCCATGCCGCATTCACTTGGTCTTATTTATACCGCAGTAACTGATTTCCTTGGGTTCAGGCCATTTGATGGCGAAGGCAAGGTCATGGGACTTGCCCCTTATGGAAAGGACAGATACGGAGAAATATTTAAAGACATCATTTGGCCCACGTCACAGGGTTTTGAAACAAAAACAGAATACTATTATCCGTTGGTCTATGGCTTTCTTAATGGCAGGAGCAGGATGGAGGAAATATTCGGAGACAGGAGACCGCCCCAGAGCAATTCAATAAACGGTGTAGATGAGGACATCGCCTGTTCACTTCAGACAAGGACGGAGGAAATTGTTTCGCATCTTGTGGATCTGCTATATTCGATGACAGGATGCAGAAACCTCTGTCTTGCCGGGGGCGTGGCACTTAACGCAAAGATGAACGGCAAACTGTTCAAAAAAACAAATGTGGAAAACATATATATTCAGCCGATAGCCAATGACGCAGGATGCGCCCTGGGCGGGCCCATGCATCTGTATAACGAACTTACCGGAAAAAGACCTGAAAAAATAAACTCGGTATATCTGGGACCGTCTTATGACAATGATTCATTGAGGGGCATTTTGAAAAAGAGCGGAGTCAGGTACGTGGAATCATCCGACATTATCACAGACTGCGCAGCGCTGCTTGCAGAAGGGAAGATCATAGGATGGTTTCAGGGGAGGATGGAGGTTGGGCCGAGGGCGCTTGGAAATCGTTCCATACTTGCTGATCCTTCTTTGCCCGGTATGAAAGACAGAATTAATAATAAAGTGAAGAGGCGGGAATCCTGGAGGCCATTTGCAGCTTCGATACTTTCAGAATATAAAGAAGAGTATCTTGAGAATGGATATGATGGCCCGTTCATGATACTTAATTTTGGTGTGACTGAAAAGGCAAAAAGAGACCTGGCCTCCGCAATACATGTTGATTATACGACCAGGCCGCATACAGTGACAGAGAAACAGAACCCGCTTTATTACAACCTGATAAAAGAGTTCGGAAGGTCAACAGGAGTTTACGGACTGCTGAATACGTCGTTCAATCTTGCGGGTGAGCCTATCGTCCTGACTCCGGAAGACGCATTCAAGGACCTTATTGATTCAGACATGGATGCCCTTGTGATCGGTGATTTCATAATGCAGAAACAGAGTAAAAATAAAATTGTCCTGTCCGGGTTCTCAGCAGCAAAAAAAGATTACAAACTGTCCTTCGACCAGTATCAGAGATACAAGATGGTAACGGACATAATCAACGGATCAAGATCAAAGAGCGCCTTAAACATTCTTGACATAGGGAGCGGGCCTGTAAATATCAGCGAGTTCCTGCCTGAAGACAAAATAACAAGGATGGATACGGAAAGCAGAAATGAAGAAGGCTATGTATGCGGAAGCGCCCTGAAGATGCCGTTCCAGGACGGTTCTTTTGACGTCGTTATTTCCTGCGACATGTTTGAGCATATAAAACCTCATGAGAGGGAGATGTTCCTGACTGAGATCAACAGGGTCTCAAGGGACATGTTCATTATCGCCTGTCCTTTCAACAGCGGAGAGGTTGAAAAGGCAGAGGCGATGGTCAATTCATTTTATAAGCACTTGTTCGGCCATGAGCACAAATGGCTTGTTGAACACAGGGAGAGCGGTCTGCCTTCTCTGGAAGAACTTAAGGCGTGGATCCATACAAAGGGGTACGAAACGGAAGTTCTGCATAACGGCTCACTTGATACGTGGCTTCCGATGATGTTCCTCGGCACATATCTGGAAAAACAGGGCGAGTGGGACATCCATTCCAGACTGAACAACATTTATATACATGAAATATATTCAGTCGACGATTATCCTCCTGCATACAGGAATGTGGTTGTAGTAAATAAGGTCCTTCCGAATGTAAAAGATAAAGTCAGTCCCGAGAAGATATGCGTGAAAAAAGATTTGTCCGGGATGATATGGGCTTCTCTGAAAGAGAAGATAAAGGAAGACGCGGCCCTTCTGTTTGACTCCATTAGTGAAGACCATGGACAGGATAAAACAGATGGACTTGTAAGGTCGCTTGCCGTCAATGAATACCTCCTCAGGGGCTTCAGGGAAAGAGTGGAGGAATATATAAGAGGGACCGGAAGTGATGATGCGGGCCTTACAGAAAAAATGATTGCATTTACCGGGCCTTTTAAAGCGCTGCTTCATGATTTTCTTGATGACCTTAGCGGACATTACAGAACTAAGGATGTTAACGGTGACACGTTCATAAAGATATTATGCCGGTATATTGAAGCTAGGCCTGACAGCGGGAAGGCATGGAATAATCTGGGGGTCGTTCTTTCAGAGATGGGTAATACGGATGAGGCAAAATCCGCTTTTTTTAACGCATGCCTTCTTGATTACCCGGCCGCTTACAGGAACCTGCGGTATCTGTATATTGCCCTGCAGGACACAGCGAGCGCGGAGAAGATAATGGCTGAAGCAGAAAGAAAGGGTTTGGACACGGTCTGCTTTGATGCGCTTTCCATAAATAACATGGAATCTTTCTCAAAAGAAGCCGGGCTTTTACTGGGAAGGGTTCAACAAAAAAAGGAGACTATAAATGTCCTGCAAGCGGAGAAAGAACGACTTGAGCTTGCACTGGAAAAATACAGGAGGTTTACAATGATCGCCGAAAATCTGATTGAAGAAAAAAACGCTCATTTATCCAATGCCAGATCGGTCATCACCGAGAGTAAACAAAAATTGAAGGTGATATCAGAAGCTGTGCGGGAGGTAAAAAGCGCAATTCCGGCGATACGGAATCTTACGGAACATCTCGGCAGGGAAGATGATGTAACGGGATTGATGGTAAAACTCGGTGAGATTTGTTTTAGTCTGGGCTCTGCCGATGACGCAAGGTTCTTCTTTGAAAAGGTCGTCTCTTTGAATTCCGGAAACTGTGATGCGCTGAATAATCTCGGTGTACTGGAGCTTCAAACGGGCAATGTTGAGAAAGCGAGGAGTTATTTCCTGAAGGCGTTGAGCGCGGCCCCTGATTATCAGGAAGCGAGAGTTAATCTCAAGGCTTTGGCATAAGTGAAATATTATCAGGAAAGGCAGAAGCATGATAAATGATTTTTCCATCACATTGGTACAATGTCCCTGCTGGGGCAGGGAGACCCCCCCGCTGGCGATTTCGCTTCTTGCCGGCAATTTAAGACATAAGGGATTTAAAGTCAATCTTTTCGATTTCAATAATGAACTGTTTCATCATGTCTCTGATGAAACTAAAATGCAGTGGAGTCAGGAGGCGTACAGCTTCTGGTCGTCGGAGGCATCAGTTAAAGAGCTGATGGAAAACTACAATGATGAAATCGAAGATGAAGTCAGTCGCATCATCGGGACACGCAGTCCGCTGGTCGGATTCACCATCTATTTCACTACAAAAAACTATACCCTTGAAATCATAAAACGACTGAAGACGCGTTCGCCGCACACCAGGGTCATACTCGGCGGCCCGTCAACCGCAGAGTATGCCGGAGGACTTGAGTTATTGAAGAGCCCTAACGTCGACGCCATTGTTCTCCGGGAGGGAGATGAGACATTGCCTGAGTTGTGCGCTGCCTTTCAAGAGCATGGATGTTTTGTAAAGCTGCCGGGGCTGGTTTTTAAAAATGGCGAAGAAATAATCAACGGCGGTCTCAGAGGCCCCATCCCCTCTCTTGACGTCCTGCCTTTTCCTGATTACAGCGAATTTGATCTCACAAACTATGCTGCGCCGGAGCGTCTTGATATTTTCTCAAGCAGGAGCTGCGTCAATCAATGCCACTTTTGTGATGAGCGTAAATACTTCGGGCGTTTCCGCGTGCGTTCGGGAAAGAGAATATTTGAAGAAGTGCGGCATCATCTGTCCCGCTTTCCCAATATCAAATTTTTTAATTTCAGCGATTCCGTTATCAACGGCTCCCTGAAAACGCTCCGTGAATTTTCTGAACTGCTGCTGCAACACAATATTAAGATTGCATGGGGAGGACAGGCAATAATACGCAAAGATATGGACCCGGAGATTTTGAGTTTGATGGCAAATGCCGGATGCACTTATCTGAGTTACGGCATTGAAAGCGGATCGGATGCAGTGCGCAAGAGCATGAATAAAGGCGGCTTTACCTCTGAGATTGCGTCGACTGTTTTGAAAGCCACCCATGATGCCGGAATTAAGGCGTTTGCCAATTTTATGTTCGGCTATCCAACAGAGACGGAAGAAGATTTTCAGATGACTCTCAATTTCATCCGGAGGGACCACAAATGGATAGATGGTGTCAGCCCGTCCCAGTCTTTCATAGTCATAGTCCCCAATACATATCTCTGCGAGCACCCGGCGGAATTTGGAGTTGAGGCAAATATGCATCATCTGTACTGGCAAACCGTCAATGCAGAGAATACGTATCCGATACGTTTTGACAGATATGAGCGCTTCTGCAAGGTATGTATTGAATTGGGACTTGGCGGGGTAGGTGTAACAGAGGAAAAGGTTGACAAGTGGAAACTGTTAGGCGCTTATTACAGGCATAAAAAAGACTATCCGGCAGCGCTCGACTGTTACAAAAAAGACCTCCTGAAACACGGATATTCTCCTGGGTCCGTAAAGTTCTTTCTGGAATGCAGCAGAAACGGGGAAGAAATAGACACCCTCGATCCCTACAAGGGGATTGATAAATTGATTTCCCATTATGACGGGGCGGTCAGGTTCCTGAAAGAAGAGGTTGTGAGAGAAAAGAGGCAGCATGAGAAACAGTCAGAGATGCTGAGGAGAAACATCAGAAAGAGAGACGAAGAGATCTTGTTGCTGAAAGCAAAGGTCCCCCAGGTAATGGTCAAAGCATGAATGTTCCGTTATATGATAGGGTCGTAAAGTGAATAACAATGAGATGAGAGGCATGGAATATTCCTCGGATAAGTTCGGTGAGCTTGCCGGTAGTTTTATCAACGACGGCAAGGCATGGAAGGCGTTGGACCTCTACCGGGACCTCGTAAAGAAAGGGCTTTCGGGTAAAGAGAGGTTTTTGATTGAAAAGAGATTGAGACAGGAGTTTCCGTTTCTCAGAACAAAAGATCTTTATGACCTTACTGTCAGATATGACTTGGTTTTGGCCCAGGCCCCGGCATGGGGGACCAGCACACCTCCTCTTGCCCTGGCTTCGCTTACCGCTTTTATGCGCAATGAAGGATATAGGGTCCTTTCGCAGGATTTGAATATTGCCTGCCTGCATATAGGCGGGGAAAAATTCATGAAAACATGGGAACTGTCTGAGGCGCTGGTTTTCTGGAATAACAGGGATGAAGTTTTAAAATTCGCCGGGCACCATAAGGAATATCTTGAGAGATGGGCTGATTATGTTATAGGGAGCGGCGCGGATATTATTGGCATCAGCGTATACGGGTCTTCGTACTTTATGAGTTTATATCTTGCCGAGTTAAGCAAGAAAAAAAAGGACTCGCTTGTCATTGTCTTCGGCGGGCCGCATATGAGTAAATTTCTGGCAGGGAAAGGAGCAGCGGAAAACCCCTTTGTGGATATCGTTGTTGATGGAGAAGGAGAGTATACCCTCAGGGACATATTGGAAAGGATCAAAGGAGGAAAAGAGCTTTATGGATGTCCGGGGACAATCCAGATGAGCACTGCCGGAGTTACAGTTTTTGAAGGGAGGGAGCTGATAAAAGATATAAGCAGCCTGCCGTTTCCTGATTTCACCGATTACGATTTGAAACAATATACGAAGCCTAACACTATGCCGGTAATATCAAGCCGGGGGTGTCCCAACAGTTGTATCTATTGCAATGAGAGGGCGTTTTCAAAACGCTTCAGGCCGAGAAAGGCCGAGAGTATTTTTAATGATATGAAGCGCCAGATCGCGCTGTATCCTCATGTCCGGTATTTTGAATTTCATGACAGCCTTGTAAACGGCAGCATCAGGGAGCTTGAGAGGCTTTGCGACATGATTATTGAAGATGGTTTGAAGGTGGGCTGGTCCGGTCAGGCGATTATCAGGAAAGAGATGGACTTCGCACTGTTATCGAAACTGGCAAAGGCCGGATGCATATGTCTCGGCTATGGAATGGAAACCGCTTCAGTCAGCCTGATGAAAAAGATCGGAAAGGTCTTCTCGCAGGACGCGGACATTAACAAAATACTGGAAGACAGTAAAAGGGCGGGAGTGCTCTGCGCTCTAAATTTTATGTTCGGTCTGCCAGGTGAGACAGAGGAAGATTTTGCCGAGGTGCTGAGCTTTCTCAGGAGAAATAAAAACCATATCGGCTCGGTAAATCCCAGCGCCGGGTTTTGCTTGTTTGCGCCCGGAACAAAGGGGTACGAAAATCCTGAACAATACGGAATAAACTTCAGACATGGAGTGTATTACTGGGCATCGGATGACGGTAAAAACAACTACGAGGTGCGGCTTAAGAGATTTGAGGCCTTTTGTCGCCTTATTTATGATCTGAAAATCAACACAACATATCCTCACAGAAGGCTTTTGGACCGGGACGAAAGGCTTAGAGATTATTTCCTGAAAATAGGGGACAAGAGAAAGGCCCTTCCTCATCTGTTTAGTTTGCTGACATCAGGCAGGGGAACTGAGCAGGACCGGCAGGAGTTTTTCAATTGCTGGAATGACGCGCCGACTTTAATTAATGACATTGTTTTTGACAAGTGGCTGGACAAGGCATCAATAGTGAAATTATTCCGTGAGGAGATTGAACAAAGAGTTGAAGATGAAATTGCAGCGGGGAATGTGAGTGAGGCATCTGCAATACTTGCCGAGGCCCTCGAAGTCGATAAAGTATACATTAACTTTTATCTGCTGCTTACAGAGTGCTATGTGAAGGTTGAAAGATTCGAGGACGCGATCAATGTTCTCGAAACCCTTATGGAAGAACAACCGGATTTTGAACAGGCAAAGGTTTATAGGGAAGGCATAAAAAATTATCTGGTAAAGGCAGCGGCAGTATGAATATCTTTTCACTTTTTGAGGCACACAAAAACCCGCTTGTCCGGTTAATGGACCGGATAGGCAAAAGGGGCAAAGCTAGGACTGATGGCTTACCGGAACTGTTAGTTGCAGGACTCGGCAAGGCCGTTGCAGCTGCTCTGCCCGTCCTGTTTTCGGTAGAAGGCCTGATAAGCAGGCTCTACATAAAGATGAAAGGCCGCAAGGCCTTCCGGCCGGCCTCCGACAGAAAGAAGGAAGTGTCCGTAATTGTCCTCAACTGGAACGGCAAAGAAATTCTGCCCGCATGTCTTACTCACCTTGAAAAGGCCCTGAAGAATACGCCTGGTGAGCATGAAGTGATAGTAGCGGACAATGGCAGCACAGACGGGAGCGTTGAGATGCTGAAAAAGGACTTTCCCTGGGCCAGGATAGTGGAGTTGAAGAAAAATATCGGATTCTCCAGAGGCAACAATAAGGGAATTGCAACTGCAGGCAAAGACCTGGTCCTGCTGTTGAACAATGACATCTTCCTGCCTGAGGAGACCTTCTCAGCGCTGCTTCAGCACTTTGATGACGACAAGGTCTTTGCAGTTGCGCCAAAGGTGGTGCTTGAAGACGGCACTTTAAATGAAGGCCATTCATGGGGGGCCTTTAAAGAAGGAATTATGCGCTTTTATAATGAGCGTCAGGCCGGGGAGCTTGAGGTCGTTAAAAAACCCGCGCTCACCCTTTATCCCATAGGGGCCTGTGCGCTTATGGATAAAAAACTTTACCTGGAAATGGGCGGGCTCGATTCCATGTTCAGTCCATTCTACTGGGAGGATGATGACCTCGGATACAGGGCCTTAAAGAGAGGATATAAGGTCATTTACGACCCCCGTGTCTCGGTTGTGCATAAGAACGCCGCAAGCAGCAATAAACTGTCTCAGTATTATATAACCGCCATAAAAGAAAAGAACATGCTTCTTTTCCTGTGGAAGAATCTTACCTACAGGCCGTATCTCAGGGAATATCTCAAAAGCATTCCCCGGAGAATAGACCTTGCATTAAAGCGGAAAGACTATATGCAGGTCGTCTCTTACCTGCTGGCATTTTTGCAGGCGGGAGAAGTCATGAGGAGGCGGATAAAGGAGTCGCCATGGACCAGGCTGTCAGATAAAGAAACGCTTTCGCTTACGCGCAGGGAAAGGCATGAGGCGAGGCCGGGTGATTACAGACCCCATATTCTGGTAGTCACCCCCTTTACTCCCTTTCCGCTGAATAACGGGGGCGCGATAAGGATATATAATCTTACGAAGCATTTGAAAGACCGCTTTGATTTCTCCCTTGTGAGCTTTGTCGAACCAAAGACACGGGCTGACTCTCTTTCTGAACTCAAGAACATTTTTAAGAATATTCATCTGGTGGAGAGAAAACCCACTCCTGTTGAGGGAATGATGAAAAGCGAGATGCCCGAAGCATATACCCATTATGTCAGCCATGCCATGACTGCAACGGTTGAAGACCTTCTGCGGAGAAATGGAGTGGATATAGTGCAGGTCGAATTCCCCTGGATGGCATATTACGGCAGGTTGGTCCATAACCATCCCGCTGTATTTGTTGAACATGATATAGGGGCCATGTTTTACGGGAAGGATTTTGCAAAATCCGGCAAGGGGCTTGAGCGATTTCTCTCGCCGCTTAAGACCATTAACTATGAAGGAAATTTTATTGACACTTTCGACAAAGTCGTCTCGGTGACTGAAGAAGACAGGGGATACCTTAACGTATTATTCCCTGATGCCTCCGTGTCATCTATTGAACAGGGAGTGGACCTCGATGCCTTCCGGTATCAGTACGCAAACAGCGTCGAGAAGAACCTTGTCTATGTGGGACATTACAAGCATTATCCCAATGAAGATGCTGTAGTTTATTTCGTGGAAGAAATACTGCCGCTCATAAAAGAAAAACACGGGGATGTAAAATTTTACATTGTAGGGAGCCATCCTACAAGAAGAATCAACCGCCTCAGGGGAAGGGAAGATATTATTATTACGGGTTCAGTTGCCGACGTGACGGACTATTTAAAGAAAGGTGCCGTGTTTGTCGCCCCTATAAGGCTTGGACGGGGCTTCAAGGGGAAACTGCTTGAAGCTATGGCAGTCGGTATCCCGATAGTTGCTTCTCCGGTTGCAGCAGCGGGGACCCATGCAGCGGATGGCAGGGAGATACTGCTTGCCTCCGCGCCGGATGAGTTTGCCGGAAAGGTGTCGGCCCTTTTATCGGACAATGGTTTGAGGGAAAATATTTCCGTCAACGCAAGAAAGCTTGTTGAAGAGAAATTCGACTGGAAGGTCTTGGCAGGGCGGATGACGGCTGTGTACAATGAACTCTTATAAGAGGATGAGTATGAACGTAAAAGAGTGGCTGGAGAAAAGCAGGAAAATGATCCTGGAGGGCGCGAGGCCGGTCGAGGATTTTATCGCGCCCGAAAAGGAAATAAGGGAATTGTATCTGGAACTAACATATGCCTGCAACATGCGATGCAGGATGTGCAATGTTTGGAGTATTAACAGGAATGACCGCATGATGCCCGGAAAAGAGATGCCTGCGGAAGAGCTCGTTGATTACATTGAAGAGTCCAGGATACTCAATGGGATAAGCGGACTGGTCATATCCGGCGGAGAGCCGTTTCTGAAAAAGGACTTTCAGGAGTTGTGCCTTTATTTCCTGAAAAAATATCCGCACATGTCCGTGGGTATATTGTCCAACCTTTATAATCGTTCGCTGATCATTACAAAACTGACCGGACTGGGGAATTATGTCAACAGGGTCTGGATCGGCACGTCCCTGGACGGCCTCGGTGAATTGCACAACAACACGCGCGGGACCGAGAATGCCTTTGAGAAATTCCAGGAGAGCCTGAAGTCCGTAAGAAAGACCTTCCCGGGCCTTCCGGTTGTTGTCAACTACACGCTGACGACAGACAATTATCTCGGAATATATGATACCCATAAATATTGCAGGGAACAGGCGCTTGATTTGAGCATACAGTTCCCGGTGCCCTGGAAAGGGGCGGAGATCTTTACTTTTGACCGGGAAAAGATAGACAGGATAGAGCAGCTCATGACGGGAATAATGGAAGATGCCGTCAGAGATCATGAAGCCGGGAAAATTGATGAGAAGGGGCTGATGTCGAAACTATTTTACCTGTCAGGATTAATTGATTACCAGAGGAACCCCAGAAGGGTATTTAAGAGGTGCGCGGCGGGCAGGAGGTTTACAACGGTCAGTCCCGAAGGGAAGATATATTTCTGCCCTATATTAAAGAACCAGATCGTGGGGGACCTGAGAGAAGAGCCGTTTGATGAGATATGGACTGGAAAGAAGGCAAGGGAATTGCGGAAGAAAATAGATAAGGGTTTTTGCGACTGCTGGCTTAACTGCACTGTTTATCCCAACGCCGGCGATGCCCTGTCCGAAGGAAATAAAAAGGTCAAACAAAAGAGTCTGTTAGAGAAGGTTTTTGGATGATGAAAAGGGAATTGTCATGACGGCTAATTTAACAAGGCATGAACTGTACAACATAAGGCTTCACAAGATACTGGCTGCCGTGCTTTATTGTTCTGAAAAGTGCTGGAGCGGAATAAGAGCGCTCTTTTATCTCTTTTCGAGAAAGTCTAACGCCATGCGGTCCGTCAGGACAGGGGAAATTTATGAAGTCCAGGGCGAGACGGGTGAGGCAATAAGATATTTCAGGAAAGCACTTTCCAGGTATCCGAAATTACTGAGTGTACGTTTAAATCTTTGCAGGAGCTATCTGCGGATGCTGTCTCTAAAGGAGGCCAAAGAACATGGCCTGATATTTCTGCGAAAGAAACCGGATGACCCTGAAATCAATCTTTATATCGGGGTAATCCTTTACTATGAGGGTAAACTGGAAGACGCTATCACCCATTTGGAGAAGACTGCTGACCTTCTGCCTGCAACTGAGAAAAAAACGGCCTCCGCTTTCGAGTATATAGGAGAGTGCTGCCTTAAACTCCAGAGATATGAGGATGCTGCCGGGTACCTGAAGAAATCGATAGCAGTCAACCCTTACGGCAGTGAGAAAAAATACGTAAGTCTTGGCGAGGCATACTATTTACTTAACAAAAAGGAAGAAGCATTAAGTACATTCAAAAGGGCACTTGAAGTAAATCCCGACAACTGCGAAGCATGGAACAATATAGGTGTACTTATGTGGTCTGTAGGCAATCTGGAGAACGCCTGTAAATGTTTCAGAAAGTCAATCGAGATTAATCCCGGATACAAGGAGGCACGAACAAACCTGAACAGTGTTGAAGAGAGTATGAATTCGATAAAGCTTAACGTGAAGAAGAAGGTGAGATGATAGCTGATGAAATTAAAAAGGACGATAGGTTTATCCTTGCAAAGGCCAGGAGCGGTTCTTTCACGCTGCGTGTAACCGGAGAGGACGGAACGGTAAAAACGCTGCACAGCTTTTATGATCCGGAGGCTGAGGCAAAGGGACTTGTGAGCTCCTTTGATTTTGACGGGAGAGGGATCATTGTGGTCCTGGGCCTTGGGCTTGGATATCATGTCGATGAACTGACGCGCAAATTTCCCCATACAGAGATAATTGTAGTTGAACCTATGACGAAGATATATGAGATCGCAAAGGAGCATGGTCCTGCCATAAGTGACAGAGTAATATTACTGACCGGCCTTTCTTCCAATGAGGCGCTTCGGGAGATAACGCGATATCAAATGAAAGACGGGCTGTCGCCGGTGGTTGTGTTTACCCAGAAATCATCGGTTGCCGCATTCGCTAATTACTACAAGCCGATTTTAAATTCCCTGAAGAACACGATGGCAGTCAGGTTGTGGGACAGACTTAAATATAAGAAGTTCGCTCAGGACACTTTGGATGTTGTTTTGATCGAGTCCGGGTACTTTCTTGTCAAAGAAGTGGAAAAGGCCTTATTGTCTTTAAACCACAGGGTGCACAGGGTCCCTGTTCGAAAAAATGACAAGGGCGACACCATCGTATCACGGCTTATTGAAACTATATTAGAGGTCAAGCCGGATTTTATCCTGACGATAAATCACCTGGGGTTTGATGAAGAAGGCGCGCTGACCTCGTTCTTCAGATCCATAGAAATGCCTGTAGCCTCATGGTTTGTTGACAGCCCGCATATTATTTTATCTGGAGGAGACAGGAATATTTCTCCGTGCGTTTCAATGTTCCTCTGGGACAAAGAGTATATAGGGTCAATTGAAGACATGGGTTTTGAATCCGTATCGCATCTGCCGCTGGCATCGGATGAGAAGGTCTTTAAGCCGCTGAAATTGAATCAACGTCTTTTGCAGAAATATCAGACCGATGTCGGCTTTGTGGGTAATTCACTGGTAGATGAAACAAGAAGGAAGATGGAGAAGATACCGATTGAACTTATATCCCTTGCAGAAAAGGCGGCTGCCCGGCTGAGCGTCAAGAGAATGTCTTTTGATGGCCTCATGAATGAAATGGCGGTAAATGATTTGATGTGTTATAAGGCCCTTTCAGCGAAGCAGCGGCTGGATGTCGAGTCAGCTGTCCTGTGGAAGGCAACGCTCCTGTATAGGTTATCATGTATTACAAAACTGGAAGGATTTAATTTTCATCTGTATGGAGATAACGGGTGGAATGATTTATTAAGCGCGTATTCCATGCTTAAACCCCCGCTAAACTACTATAAGGACCTGCCTGTTTTTTATAATGCCTGCAATATAAGTTTCAATGCCACCCACCTCCAGATGGGTGAGGCTGTAAATCAAAGGGTATTTGATGTTCCTGCGTGCGGAAGTTTTATACTGACCGATTACCAGGAGTCGCTGGAAGGGCTTTTTGATGTCGGAAAAGAGATTGTCGTTTATAAAAGCAGGGATGAAATACCCGAACTGGTGAAATTTTATCTTGATAATCCCGGGGAGAGGAAAGCAGTTGCTGAACGGGGCCGGGAACGGGTACTGAAGGAGCACACATACAAACACAGACTTCAAATGATAATCGATAAAATGAAGGGGAGATATTCATGAAAATATCTGTCTCGATGATAACCTTGAACGAGGAAAAGAATATAGAAAGGGCATTGAGCTCCTGCTGTTTTGCGGATGAGATAGTCATCGTGGACGGGGGCAGCACCGACAGGACCCTTGATATTTTAAAGGCCTACGATAAAGTCGTACTGATACAACGTCCATGGGAAAATCACTTTGGCAGGCAAAGACAGGTTTCCCTCGATCATTGCACCGGCGATTGGGTGATACGGCTTGATACTGATGAAGCATTCTCAATGGAATTTGAAAAAAAGATAAGGTCACTTCTGTCTTCGGCTCCCGCGGATGTAGTCGGATATAGAATCAGGCAGTGTAATCTTGTCGGGAATGAGAAATTTTATTCAAAGACTTATGATGATCATGAAAAAATAGCGAGGATATGGAGGAACCTGCCCGGCATAAGATGGGAAGGCCACATACATGAAATACTGGTGGGCCTTAGTACGAAAGGGCCGATGGTCCCCTGGGACGTTTATGTTGTCCATTACGGTTTCCTTGATAAAAAACGTTACTGGGAAAAGGGCGTATATTATTCAACGATCCCCGAAAGCGGTTTTAATGGACCCGACAGGCTTTATCACAGGGAATATGATATTCAGCCCAGGCCTGCGAGGTCAGCAGTAATATCGGAAGAAAGCGCTGACGCTCCGCCCGGGATTGCAATTGTCATGGGACCTGAACTGGTAGACCGGGAGCTGCTGCACTATGAGGCATTGTCAGATAAATTTAATATAACGTGCTATTCAAGCAGCGGACCGGGAATTGACGGCACACAGGCAAAACCGCCGGTTGTCAAACTACCTGCCGGGACCGTGAACCCTGATTTCATGGAAGGGCTTGAATTTGAACTCTTTGATAAAGATATTATCTGTTCGGCAGACATTTCACGCGCATATACCTACCAGGCGGTCGCCGCCAAGGTCAAATTCGATAAAAAGGTTGTCGCACTTGAATGGGGGAATATACCTTTTGCTTTCGAAGAAAATGAGATCGTGTGTCAAATAAAAAAGTTCAACAGGAAATTTGTGGACGTCTTTGTTGCCGGGACAAAGCGGGCAAAAGACACTCTCTTACTTGAGGGTGT